>NZ_JBFAHO010000006.1:0-384502 GCF_040654215.1 Nonomuraea sp. NPDC050733
CGTGAGCGGGGCGAGGGTCCGCTCCTCCACGGCCGCGACGACGGCCCGGCCCCGGTCGAGGGCGGCCCGGCCCCGCCGCGCGGCAGGCCGCCGGACGGGTCGCGGGAGCCGCGGGCCACGGCGCCGGACAGGTCGCGGGAGTGGTCGCGCAGATGGTCCTCCGACGCCAGCGGCCAGGGGGCGGCGCGGCTGTCGGTGGTCAGCGGCAGGATCGGCTGCGGTCCGAGTCGTGCGCCGGTGGCGGGGTGCGGCCCCGGCGGGTCGCCGAACAGGTCCGCGGCGTCCAGGCGCTCGTCGGTGCCGGCGGCGGCCTGCAGCCGTCCCGCCAGACCGGAGCGGCCCGCGCCCTCGCCGGCCCCGCCCCGCGCCGGGACTCCGGACCCGCCGGGACCGGCAGGACCGCCTGGACCGTGCGGGTCCGCGCCGGGCGGCCGGAGCGGACCCGAGGCCGCACCGAAGGCGTCGAAGGCGTCGAAGCCGCCGGCCCGCGGCGGCGACGGGAGCTGGTCGGTGCGGTGCGCACCGGACGGGCTCGACAGCGGGTCGTATCCCGCCGCGTACGGCCCCGCGGCGTCACCCAGGCTGGGGTCGTACGGCACGCGGACCGGCCCCGACGGCGTCTCGACGATCCGCGACGGCATCGGCCCGGACGGCGGGTCGAGCGGCGGCAGCAGCCCGGCCGGCGTCGGGTCGGCCTGCGTGGGCAGGGGCGAGGGCGTCTCCGGGTTGCGCGGCCGGGTGGAGCCGTGGGCCAGCAGGATGCGTTCGAGGGCGTCGCCGACCTGCGCCGCTGTGAGGCGTTCGGCCGGGTCCTTGCGCAGCAGCCCCTCGATGACGGGCAGCAGCGCACCGGCGCGCTGCGGCCGGATCGGTTCCTGCGTCAGCACCGCGCCGAGCACGGCGATCGCGTCCGGCCCCTCGTACGGGGGACGCCCCTCGACGGCCGCGTACAGCGTCGCGCCGAACGACCACAGGTCGGCCGCGGCCGTGACGGGCTGCCCCGACAGCCGCTCCGGCGGCACGTACGCGGGCGAGCCCATGAGCAGCCCGGTCTGGGTGATCGTGACGTCGCCCTCGATGGCGGCGATGCCGAAGTCGGTGAGCACCACCCGGTCGGCGGTGAGCAGCACGTTGCCCGGCTTGACGTCGCGGTGCAGGATCCCGGCGGCGTGGGCGTGACGCAGCGCGTCGAGCACCCGGATGCCGATCTCGGCGGCCTGCACCACCGGCAGCGGGCCGCTCTGCCGGACGGCCTGCTCCAGCGACCAGGCGCGGAACAGCTCCATGACGATCCAGGGCCGGCCGCCCTCCTCGACCACGTCGTGCACGGTCACGATGCCGGGATGCGTCAGCCGCGCGGCCGAGCGGGCCTCGCGCAGCATCCGCCGGTGCGCCACCTGCGTGCCCGCGTTGTCCAGCCCGAACGGCAGGATCAGCTCCTTGACCGCCACGTCCCGGTCGAGCAGGACGTCGTGCGCCTGCCACACCATCCCCATGCCGCCCCGGCCCACCGGCGACATCAGCCGGTAGCGCCGGCCGATCAAGCGACCCTGACTCCGTGACACGTCCCCCTGTGTGCCGGGCCCGCCGAGCAACCGGTCGGCTGCCATCTCCGCCCCCATCTTCCGCCCCATCGGTCACATTCGTCGCGCCGCGCTACCAGGTTATGAGGTTCGACACGATATAGGGACGCTATTCCGGAACGGAAGCAGCCCTGAAGTGCTGACAAATGGTATTACATGGGGAAATATCACTGATCAGATGGATCAAGTGCTGAATCTGCGAGGGCGAGCAACGCGCTCGTGAACGCCTCCGCCGGCGGGCTGACCAGCCCGGCGCCGACCTGTCCGGTGCCCGCCACCCGCCCGGCGATGCCGGTGTTGACGACCGGCAGCAGCCCGGTCCGCGCCACCAGCGTCACGTCGATCCCGACCGGCGTCCCCCGGAAGCCGAGCGCCGGGATCTGGTACGCGGGGTGCTCGGCCAGCGTGATCTCGTACATGCCCAGTGTCGCCGCCACCGCGTCCGCCACCTCGCCGCCCACGAACCGCACGATGGCCGGGGCCGCCGCCATCGCGAACCCGCCCAGGCCCGACGTCTCCGTGATCGTGGAGTCGCCGATGTCGGGGTTCGCGTCCGCCGGTCCGTACGCGCCGAGGTAGAGGCCGTCGGGCACCCCCGCCGGGCCCGTGAACCACCGGTCGCCCAGGCCCGACACCTGCACCCCGAAGTCGGTGCCGTTGCGGGCCATCGCCACGACCAGCGACGACCCCGGCACGTCCCGGGCCGCGTCCGTGGCGACCTTGGCGGCGGCCATGGCGGCGTTCAGGAAGAAGTGGTCGTTGCCCCCGACGAACCGCAGCACCTCGGCGGCGTGCCCCGGCGCCGCGTCCACCACGAACGGCGCCAGCTCCCGCAGGAGCAGCGACGTGGCCGCGCGGTTGCGGTTGTGCAGCTCGTCGCCCATCTGCAGCGCCTGCCCGATCAGCGCGCGCAGATCGACGGGCCCGGCCAGCTCGACCGCCGCCGACAGGACCGGCCCCAGCACGTGGTCCATCCAGCCGAGCCGGTCGAGCACCTCCGGGCCGTACGCGCCGTAGCGCAGCACCCGGCCGAGCCCCTCGTTCAGGGAGCAGTACGCGACGCCGCCGTGGACGTCGTCCCGCACCTCGAACATCCACATCGACGGGCTCACCACGCCGGCCATCGGCCCGACGGTCCGGTGGCGGTGACAGGGCTCCAGCCGTACCTTGCCCGACTCCAGCCGGGCGCGGGCGTCGTGCTCGTCGTGGGCGTACCCCTCCAGCAGCATCGCGCCGATCAGGGCGCCGCGCATCGGGCCGGACGCCCGCTCCCAGTCCAGGGGCGGCCCCGCGTGCAGGAACATCGGCTGCGGCAGGTCCAGCACCTCCGAGGCGCGCCGCACGCTCACCAGCAGTGGCCGGGCCGAGGTCAGCCGGGAGACGGCGCGGTCGTTGGCGGCGGGCCGGCGCGGGTCGGCCAGCACCCGCGCCAGCGCGCCGGCGGTGCCGGGCAGCGGGGGCCGCCAGTCCACGGGCGTGGTGGTCACGGCCTGCGCGTCCAGGGCCTCGCGCAGCAGGCTCGCGCCGGCCGTGATCACGTGGGGCGGGCCGGAGAGCAGCGTCATAGGAGGTCCCTCGCGTGCCGTGCGGCCTGGGCGTTGGAGACGAAGACGGACGCGCCCGCGTCGTGGAGCGCGGCCGCCTGCCGGTGCAGGCCCTGCGGGTCGCCCTCGGTGCCGACGAGCGCGATGACGACGGCGGAGGCGGGGCAGCGGGCGACGGCCGGCGCCAGCGACGCGGCCGGGTCGGGGTCCGAGCCGTGGCCGAGGACGACGTCCAGGAGCACCACGTCGCCAGGGCCGACGCGGGCGAGCGCCTCCAGCCGCAACGCCGGGTCGATCATGGGGTGAGGGCGGCCCCGGGTGTAGGCGTCGTCACCGAAGTCGGTGAACTCCCCCCGGCCCGCGCTCGGGCCGTCCCGTGGCCCTTCGTCCCGGGGTGGGCCGCCCACGATGTCGGCGGCCTCCGCGCAGAGGGTGCCGCCCGCGTACAGTCCCCTGATCACGCCTGAGCCGGGAGCCGGGCGGGCGGGCGCGGGCCACGACGGCCAGGCGGGCACGGGCCTGCCGAGCGCGCGCAGCGCCCGCTCCGCCGCGTCGGTCAGGTCGCCGTGTCCGAGCAGCGCGGGCACGACCGGTGTCCGCAGGGTCTCGACCACCTCCTGTACGGCCCGCGCCACCTGCGGGTCCGGGGGCTTGGAGACGAGCACGATCAGCTCGGTGGCCGGGTCCTCGTCCAGCAGCCGCAGCGCCCGTACCGCCGACAGGCCGCCCACCTCGGCCGACAGGTCCCTGCCGCCGACGCCGAGCACGTGGCTGACACCGGTGCCGGCCAGGTCCAGCAGGGACGTCACCTGCTGCGCGCCCGTGCCGGACGCGGCGACCACGCCGACCGGTCCCGGCCGCAGGACGTTCGCGAAGCCCAGGCCCACCCCGGCGATCACGGCGGTGCCGCAGTCGGGGCCCATGACGAGCACGCCGCGCTCGGCGGCCAGCCGCTTGAGCAGCACCTCCTGCCGTACGGGAACGCCGTCACTGAAGATCATCACGTCGAGGCCCGCCTCGACGGCGTCCAGGGCCTCCGGCAGCACGTGCTCACCGGGCACCGACACGAGCACCACCTCGGCGGACTCCCGGGCCCGCCGGGCGGCCGCACGGGTGGTGCGCGGGGGCGGCCCCTCTCCGCCCCCGCCGTACGAGAAGGCGCCGTGCGAGAAGGCACCGTGAGAGGAGGACAGGTCCGCGAGGAGGCGGTCGAGCTCCCGCTCGGCCTCCGCCACGTCCCGGCCGCGCAGCGCCACGAGCAGGTCGGACGGCCCGGCGGGGGGAGGGGTGAAGCCGAGGTCGCGGGCCATGGCGAGGTTCAGCTCGGTGGCCATGGCGACCAGGGCCACCTCCATGCCGGGCAGCTCGGCCAGGGCCCGGCTGACCCGCATGAGCGCCACCGAGTCGTGGTAGATCCCGGCCCGCACCACCGCCGTCTCACCCGTTCCCGCCATCACCCGGCACCGCCCGGACCGGCGGCGACGGGAAGGCGCGAGGCCAGGGCGAGGACGGCGTGGACGCCGATCGTGATCCCCTGGGCGAGGTCGGAGCCCGAGGTGTGGCCGAGGGCGTGCAGGCGGCGCACGGCTGGCTCCAGCGGGTGCCGTCCCGCCAGCGCCCGCAGGACCGCGATCACCTCCGGGCACGCCTGCCCCCGCGCCGCGCAGTGCAGCAGCGTGGCCGACAGTGGCGTGGTGCGCGTCCGGGCCTCGTACGTGACCGTGGCCGCGAGCCGGTCCGCCAGCCACACCGCCCGCCCGGCGCGCGTGGCCGCGCCGAGGAGCCGCAGCGTCACCAGCAGCCCGGCGAGCACGTCGTCCCCGCTCGGGGTGAGCCCCGGACCGAGCCCGACGAGCCGCTCGGCGGCCGTCAGCACGTCCGTCACCCTCCCGCGCACGCATCCGGACGCCAGCAGCTCCACGGCGTCCTCGCCCGCGAGCGCCGGTTCGCCGGGTGCCAGCCCGGCCGCCGTGTCGCGCAGCCGCGCCGGGCCCGCGTCGCCGAGTGGCGGGGCCGGGTCCCACCAGCGGGACACGCGCAGGCTCAACCGTCCCAGCAGCACCGCCCCGTCGCCCACCGACGCGTCGTCACCCACCGTGAGGCGCGGCGGCTCGCCCGCCAGCAGCACCGCGTTGGGCAGCCGGATCGCGCCCGTGCTGAGCACCGCGATGACCGACGGCTCCTCCTCCGTCCTGACCTGGAGGTAGGCCCCGGCCGGGAACGCGGCGAGGACGCGGGCCGGGCGTCGCGGCGCGTCGAGCAGCGGCCGGACCGCCGTGCTCGCGGCCCCGGTCGCGTGGACGCGCGGCCGTCTCGCGCGGGTACCGACGGTCACCGGCCCTCCTCCCGACCTTGGGCCTTGACGGTAGAACGGCCGGTCAATCACGCCGTACGGAGAAATTTGCCAACACTGCGCGAGAAGGTTGGCTCTTCCTGACAGACCGCTTCCGGGTAACAATCACCCCATGGAGCCCCCGGTTCGCCCGGCCAGCACGGGAACGATCATCCATGGTCTGTCCGTGGGCGAGGTGCTCGGCGTCTCGACGCTCGCCCAGGCCCGGCTGCTCGCGGGGGAGAGCGGCCTCGGACGCATCGTGCAGCGCCTGAACGTCATGGAGGTGCCCGACGTCCTCGCCTGGGTCAAGCCGCACGAGCTGCTGCTCACCACCGGCTACCCGCTGCGCAACACCCCCCAGTCGCTCGGCCGGCTCGTCGCCGACCTCGACGAGCGCGGGCTGTCGGCGCTGGCCATCAAGCTCGGCCGGTACGTGGACGAACTGCCGGACGCGATGGTGGAGCAGGCGGACCGGCTCGGGTTCCCGCTGATCCTGCTGCCGAACGACGTCGGCTTCGACGACATCCTCAACCAGGTGCTGACCGACATACTCAACCGGCAGGCGGCCGTGCTCGCGCGGGGCGAGGAGGCGCACCGGGCGCTGGTCCAGGTGGTGCTGGCCGGCGGCGGGCTGGACGAGGTGACCGAGGGCGTGGCGGGGCTGCTGGACGTGGCCGTGGCCGCCGTGGACGGGGCCGGGCGCGTCCTGGCGACGGCGGGGCCGCCGGACGACGTGACAGTGCTGCGCGAGTCGATCGCCCGCGAGGGCCCCGCCGTCCCGCCCGCCGCTCCCCGGCCGGCCTCACCGGTGGGCACGGGCGGGCGGGGACAGGACTTCGTGTCGGTGCCCGTCGTCGCCGGCGGCCACCACCACGGCCGGATCGTCGCCTACAGCCCGTCGAGCGCCGTCCGTGACAGCGACGTCGGCATCCTGGAGCGCGCCGCCACCGTCGCCGCGCTCGTCGTCACCCGTCAGGAGGCCGTCACCGCCGTCGAGAGCAAGTACCGCGCCGACTTCCTGCGCGACGTCCTCACCGGCCGCGCCGGCCCCGCCGAGCGGGTGACCGCGCGCGCCCGGGCGTTCGGCTGGGACCTCGAACGGCCGGTCACCGTGCTCGTCGCCGAGCTCGATCCCGAGAGCGACGAGCGCACCGCCCAGGACCGCCTGGTCACGAGCTGGACCGCGGCGACGCGCCGCCACGACCCGCGCGGCGCCGTCGCCGGCTTCTCGCACGAGGTGGTGGTCGTGCTCGACGCCGGCGTGGACGCCGCCAGGGTCGCCAAGGACGCGGCGTCCGCCTTCGCCGACACGCCTCCGGCCACGTTCTCCACCGGCACCTCGCGGCCGTCGCCGGGCGTCGCGGCGCTGCCCGAGGCGTACGCGCAGGCGCTCAAGGCGGCCCGCGTCGGCCGCCAGCTCCACGGGCCGGGCGCGGTCGCCCACTTCGACCAGCTCGGCGTCTACCGGCTGCTGTCGCTGGTGAACGACACGGCGGAGCTGCACGCGTTCGTCCGCGAGACCCTGGGAGCGCTTGCCACCGACGAGGACGCCGAGAACGCCGACCTGCGGCGCACGCTCCAGGTGCTCCTGGAGACCAATCTCAACGTGGCCGAGACGGCCCGGCGGCTGCACTTCCACTACAACACGCTGCGCTACCGCATCGGCAAGCTGGAGCGCCTGCTCGGCAACTTCACCGACGACCCCCATCTGCGGCTCAACCTGACGCTCGCGCTGCACGTCCTGCGGATGCGCGGCATCTAGCCGCGTCTAGGCTTGGGTGCCGTGGAATTCGAACTGCGCTCCGACTACATCCCGCTGTGCGACCTGCTGAAGTACTGCGGCGTCACCGAGACGGGCGGCATGGCCAAGCACCTCGTCGCGGAGGGCATGGTGCTGGTGGACGGCGAGGTGGAGCTGCGCAAGACCTGCAAGATCCGCTCGGGCCAGGTGGTGAGCGGGGAGGGCTTCACCATCCAGGTCCACTGACCCGAACACCCTTCACGAAAAGTCACCACATCATTACCCGCTGTTGACTATTGTCGTCCCCGCCGGTGAAAAATAAACGGCCTCCCGAAGGAGGCCGTAGAGCCCGGGAACGTACCCCCGGGCGAGGTGACTCCATGTTAGGGCGTGATGGCAGTGGGCGACAAGCCGATTCCCGAACTCGGCCGGGTCGGCGTGTACATCGACGGGTTCAACCTCTACTACGGGTTGCGCGCGCTCGGCCGCCGGAGTCTGCTGTGGCTGGACCTGTGGTCGCTGGCCACCGGCTTCCTCAAGCCGCAGCAGCGCCTGGTGTCCGTGCGCTACTTCACCGCGGCGATCAGGGACGATCCGCCCGCGGGCGCTCGGCAGGAGGCATACCTCGCCACCCTGGAGAGCCGGGGGGTGGAGGTGGTCCTCGGGCGGTTCCAGGAGCAGGTGATCCGCTGCCGTGCCTGCGGGGCGCAGCGCCGTACCTACGCCGAGAAGCAGTCCGATGTCGCCCTGGCCGCCGCCATGGTCGGCGACGTGGCCACCGACAGCGTGGACGTCGTCATCCTGGTGTCCGCCGACTCCGACCTGTGCGCGGCCATCCACGCGATCAAGCAGCTCGACACGCGACGGGGCCGGAAGACGAAGGTCGTTTCGGTGTTCCCGCCCCTGAGACGGTCCGACCACCTGCGGCAGGTCAGCGACGCCTGGTTCCCGCTCGGAGCCGCCGTGATCCGCCGGGCGCAGCTTCCCGACGTCGTGGAGGCGGCCGGAGGCGCCCTCTACCACCGTCCGCCGCACTGGAACTGATCTCACCGTTCAGGTGCGGCGGCGTGAGTGAGGGGAATGCTGGTGCTGTACGTGAATTTGGCAGATCATGCCCGTGTAGGAGTGCCGAGACGGGCCTAATGTGCCCGCAACGGAAAGACCGCACAGGGATAAGACCGCACAGGAAAAAGACCGCACAGGGATAAGACCGCACAGGGACGAGCCGCCGCGGAGGAGCCTGCGGGGCGGCCACTGCCCGACGGCCCGGCTGAAGAGGGGCTTTCATGGTTTTCGGCTGGACCAAACACGGTGACGGCAAGCACCTGGCTCCCGGCGAGGTGGTCAGGCCGGACGAGCGGCTGACCTGGCCGCGCATGATCGGCTTCGGCGCGCAGCACGTCGTCGCGATGTTCGGCGCCACGTTCGTCTTCCCGCTCGTCATGGGCCTCGACCCGAACGTCGCGATCATGATGTCCGGCGTGGCCACGATCCTGTTCCTGCTGATCGTCAAGGGCAGGATTCCCAGCTACCTCGGCACCAGCGCCTCGTTCGTGGGCGGGGTGCTCGCGCTGAGGGCGATCTTCGGGGGCGACACGGCCGGGGCCGACGCGATCGTCACCGGAGCCATCCTCGTCGCCGGGCTCGTGCTCGCGCTCGCCGGGGTCGCGGTGCACTTCCTCGGCGTCGGCATCATCCACAAGATGTTCCCGCCCGTCGTGACCGGCGGGGTGGTCATGCTCATCGGGTTCGGGCTGGCGTACGTGGTCGCCGACGTGTACTGGCCGCAGGACCAGTGGATGGCGCTGGTCACGATGCTGGTGACGTTCGTGCTGGTGGTGGCGGTCAAGGGGTTCGTCGGCCGGATCGGCATCCTCGTCGGGCTGGTGATCGGATACGTGCTGTCGTGGGCGGCCGACCGGGTGTTCGGCAAGGTGCCCGCCTACAACGACGGGACGCTGGCCCTCGCGCCGCACTTCCGGGTGGACCTGTCCAAGGTCGCGTCGGCCCCGTGGGTGGGGCTGCCGGACTTCCACCTGCCCGACGTCCGCTTCTCCGCCGCGCTGCTCGTGCTGCCCGCGGTCATCGCGCTGATCGCCGAGAACATCGGCCACGTCAAGGCGGTCGGCGAGATGACCCGCACCGACGTCGACCCGTACGTGGGCCGGGCCATCGCCGCCGACGGCGTCGCCACCGTGGTCACCAGCGCGGTCGGCGGCTCGCCCACCACCACCTACGCCGAGAACATCGGCGTCATGGCCGCCACCAAGGTCTACTCCACCGCCGCCTACTACATCGCCGGCCTGTTCGCGATCGCGTTCGGGCTGAGCCCGAAGTTCGGCGCGCTGGTGTCCGCCACGCCGTCCGGCGTGCTGGGCGGCGTCACGGTCATCCTGTACGGCATGATCGGACTCCTCGGCGCCAAGATCTGGGTCGAGAACCGGGTCGACTTCTCCGATCCGCTGAACATGGTGCCCATCGGCGCCGGCATCATCCTGGCGGTCGGGCCGGTGAAGTTCCTGATCAGCTCGGAGTTCCGGCTGGAGGGGATCGCGCTCGGCACCATCGTGCTGGTGGGCGGGTACCACCTGCTGCGGGTGATCGCCGGCCGGCCGTTGCCCGCGCCCGGTGGAGCCCCAGCCGCGGGCGGGACCGGCCCGGATGGGACCAGCGGGGAGACGGCCGCGGGAGAGTCCGCCGCCGAGGACAGGAGGGACGCGGGGTGAAGCCGCCGCCGTTCGCCTACCACGCGCCGCGCGACCTGCGCGAGGCGCTGGACCTGCTGGCCGAGGTGGACGGCAAGGTGCTCGCCGGGGGGCAGAGCCTGATCCCGCTGCTCAACATGCGGCTGGCCGCGCCCGCCCACGTGGTGGACGTCAACCGCCTCCCGGGCCTGGCCACGATCGAGGCGGGCCCCGGGGGCGTGACCGTGGGGGCGCTGGCGCGGCAGGCCGAGGTGGCGCGCTCCGGCGTCCACCCGCTGCTGGGGCAGGCGCTGCGGCTGGTCGCCCACCCGGTCATCCGCAACCGCGGCACCGTCGTGGGCAGCCTCGTCCACGCCGACCCGGCCGCCGAACTGCCGGCCGTGCTGGCCGTCCTGGGCGGTTCCGTACGACTGGCCCGCCGCGCCCCGAACGGGAGCGACTCCGGCGTGTCCGATGGCATGGGCGGACCGGGCGGGACCTGGGGGATCGGTGGCGCGGAGGCGGCCGTGCGGGAGGTGAGGGCGGACGCGTTCTTCACCGGGCCGCTGGAGTCGGCGGTGGAGGCCGGGGAGCTGGTCGTGTCGGCGTTCTTCCCGGCGCTGCCCCCCAGGTCCGGGTCCGCGTTCGCGGAGGTGGCCCGGCGGCACGGCGACTACGCGCTGGCCGGTGTGTGCGCCGTGGTGACGCTGGACGAGGACCTGCACGTGGCCGCGGCCCGCGTGGCGTGCGTCGGCGTCGGCCCGGTCCCGGTGGTGGCGGACGTGACGGAGGAGTGCGGGCGACGGCCCGCGGCCACGGTCCCGTGGGAGGCGGTCACGGCGGCCGTGCGGCGGGCCGTGGAGCCGGAGGACGACATCCACGCGAGCGCCGCGTACCGGCTGCACCTGGTGGGCGTCCTCGCCGAGCGGGTGCTGAGGGAGGCGGCGGCCCACGCCACCGCCCACCATGAGGGCCCGTCGCGAGACGAACGGTGAGGAGAGCGGTGGACCACGAGATCACGCTGGTCGTGAACGGCACCGCCCGCCGGGCACGGGTGCCGGGGCGGCGGCTGCTGTCCGACTGCCTGCGCCACGACCTCGGCCTGACCGGCACCCACGTCGGCTGCGAGCACGGCGTCTGCGGCTGCTGCACGGTGCTGCTCGACGGCGAGCCGGTGCGCTCCTGCCTGACGCTCGCGGTGACCGTGGACGGCAGGGAGATCACCACGGTCGAGGGGCTGGCCGGGCCGGACGGGCTGTCGCCGGTGCAGCGGGCGTTCGAGGAGTGCCACGCCCTCCAGTGCGGCTTCTGCACCCCGGGCTTCCTCTGCACGGTCACCGCGCTGCTGCGCGACAACCCGGCACCGGCCGATGACGAGGTGCTGGAGGGCATCTCCGGCAACCTGTGCCGCTGCACCGGCTACCAGAACATCGTCAAGGCCGTCCACCGCGCCGCCGAGCTGCTGGCGGAGGAGACACCGTGAGCAGCGGAGGGGACGTCGTGAGCACGAGGGCGGAGGAGACGCCGTGAGCACGAGGCTGTTCGGCGAGCCGGTGCGCCGGCGCGAGGACCGCCGGCTGCTGACCGGCCGGGGCCGCTACGTCGACGACCTGGGCCGGGACGCCCTGGCCGCCGCGTTCGTCCGCTCCCCGCACGCCCGCGCCCGCATCCGCGACATCGACGTCTCCGCCGCCCTCGACGTCGAGGGCCTGGTCGCGATCTACACCTGGGAGGACCTGCCCGAGCGCGTGGGGCGGCCGCTGCCGCTGCTCATCCCGCACCCCGCGCTCACCCACGGCCGCACCGCGTACCCGCTGGCCCGCGACGTGGTCCGCCACGTCGGCGAGCCGGTCGTCATGGTGGTGGCCGCCGACCGCTACCTCGCCGAGGACGCCTGCGCGCTCATCCAGGTCGACTACGAGCCGCTCAAGCCGGTCGTCGGCCTGGAGGAGGCGGCGCTCGGAGCGCGGCTCGTCCACGACGACGTGCCCGGCAACGTGGGCGCCCGCCTCGTGCAGGAGGTCCCGGCCCGGGACGGCAGGAGCGCCCGGGAGGCCATCGAGGAGGCGCCGCACACGCTGGCGTTCCGGCTGGACGTCGAGCGCAGCGCCAGCATGCCGCTGGAGGGCCGCGGCGTGCACGCCCGCTGGGACGGCACCGACCTGCGCGTCCACTCCAGCACCCAGACCTCGACCAGCGTGCGGATGGCGGTGGCCGCCGCGCTCGGCCTGCCGCTGCCGCACGTGGAGGTGATCGCGCCGGACGTGGGCGGCGGTTTCGGCGTGAAGATCGTGCATCCGTGGCCGGAGGAGATCCTGGTGCCGTGGGCCGCCATGACGCTCGGCCGCGAGGTCAAGTGGACCGAGGACCGGCGCGAGCACTTCGTCTCCTCGGCGCACGAGCGGGCGCAGGTGCAGTACGTGCGGGTCGGGTTCGACGACGACGGGCGCGTGCTGGGGCTGGACGTGACGATCCTGCACGACCACGGCGCCTACACGCCGTACGGGATCATCGTGCCGATCGTCACCTCCACCCAGCTCCTCGGGCCGTACAGGATCGGCGCCTACCGGGTGGAGTTCTCCGCGATCTACACCAACACCGTGCAGGTCACGCCGTACCGGGGGGCCGGCCGGCCGCAGGGCGTGTTCTGCATGGAGCGCACCATGGACAGGATCGCCCGCCACCTCGCCAAGGACCGCACCGAGGTGCGGCGGGCCAACTTCATCGAGCCGGACGAGTTCCCGTACGACCAGGGCATGATCTTCCAGGACGGCCGGCCGCTGATCTACGACAGCGGCGACTACCCGCGGATGCTCGCCATGCTCAAGGAGCTGATCGGCTGGGACGCCTTCGAGCGGCGGCCCGGCCGCGGCATCGGGATCGGCTGCTACGTCGAGGGGACCGGCGTCGGCCCGTACGAGGGCGGCCACGTGCAGGTCACCTCCGACGGCCGCGTCCACGTCTCCACGGGCCTCACCTCGCAGGGGCAGGGCCACGAGACGGTGTTCGCGCAGATCGCCGCCACCGAGCTGGGCGTGCCCATCGAGCGGATCTCGGTGGTGACCGGCGACACGCGCAGGTTCGGGTACGCGGTGGGCACGTTCGCCTCCCGCGCGGCCGTCGTCAGCGGCAACGCCATCGCGCTGGCCTGCCGGAAGGTGCGGGCCAAGGCGCTGCGCATCGCGGCCGACGCGCTGGAGGCGGACCCGGCCGACCTGGAGATCACCGACGGGGTCGTCCACGTGGTGGGGACGCCGTCGGCGTCGATCCCGCTGGCCACGGTCGCCGTGCTGTCCAACCCGCTGCGTTACGCCTTCGACGACGAGGCCGTGCGGGCCACCCAGTTCGCGGGCGCCTCCTCGCCCGACCGGCCGCCGGTCGCCGAGGGCGACGAGCCGGGGCTGGAGGGACGCGACTACTACTCGCCGATCAGGTCCACCTTCGCCGCCGGCATGCACGCCGCGATCGTGGAGACCGACCCGCTGACGGCCGAGATCCGGGTGGTCAGGTACGCGGTGGTGCACGACTGCGGGCGGCTGGTCAACCCGATGATCGTCGAGGGGCAGATCCACGGCGGCGTCGCGCAGGGCATCGGCGGCGCGCTGTACGAGCGGATGGTCTACGACGGGGACGGGCAGCTGCTCAACGCCTCGTTCATGGACTTCCTCATGCCGTACGCCACGGAGATCCCCCGGATCGAGACCGCCCACCTGGAGACGCCGTCGCCGCTCAACCCGCTCGGCGTGAAGGGCGCGGGGGAGGCGGGCGTCATCCCGGTCTCGGCGGTCATCGCCTCGGCCGTCGAGGACGCCGAGGGCATCACCATCGACCGGATGCCGATCTCGCCGTCGGAGCTGTTCGAGCTGCGTGCCCGTCACCAGGGCACTTAGTCGGGACCCGCGGTGTTCCTCGCCGGCGCCGCGTCCTCCCTCCGGGCGGCGCGCAGGACGGCGGACAGGAAGATCAGGCCCACGGCGATGCTCAGGGCGTGCTCAACGACTGCGAGTACCGCGTACTCGGCCGTCACGAAACCTCCGGGCCGGAGGATCACCATCGGCAGCTTCCAGCCGCTCCACGCGAACAGCGAGCCTGAAGCCATGAAGGCCAGCGTCATCGGGATCCACCGCCGAAGCCGGACCGGCCGGCGGCGGGTGAGCGCCCAGATGCTCCAGGCGCCGAGCAGGGCCCACAGTCCCGAGCCGGCGTTCAGCAGCCGCCCGTCGAGACCCCCGTGGTCGCGATGGGCCGGGTCGAGGCCCAGCGTCCCGCCCAGCGCCCAGGAGGACCAGAGCAGGCCCAGCCCGGCGGCCACGGCCATCGCCACCGTGACCGGTACGGATGAGCGGGCAGGGCCGTCCCCGACGCGGCCGAGGAAGGCCCGCGGCCATCTCTCCCGCAGATAGATCGGCAAGGCCACGGCCAGCCCCACGGCCATCCCGGCGAACCCGATGGTGATGAAGATCGTCTCCCCTCGCGGAGCCGACGCGGAGCCGTCGTCGCCACCCGGGCCGATCCCGAGCGCGCCGAGGACACCACTGATCACCGAGTAGGGAAGCATCGGGACCAGGAAGCCCGCACCCACCCAGGAAAAGAAGATCACCGGAACGGCCGGCAGCCGGCGGCCCCATCGCTGGGCCAGCGCCAGCCCCAGCGCGATACCGGTCACCGCCATCACCACGGTGACCGCGTTCAGCAGCACCCAGTCCGCAGTGCCGTAGTCGTGCGGACCATGCCCGAGCAGGGCCGCGGCGACCCAGTAGACCTTGACCGCCAGGTAGAGCGACATGCAGAGCGCCGCGCCACAGCCCGCGAGCCTGCGCACCGCGCTCCATACCGCGCTCGCACCCGTCGAGGCGGGAAATCCACCCGAATCCTGTGTCACCTGAACACGAACCCCCAGCGTGCCGATCTGGACGCCCTCGAGTCTCCAGGGGCGTCGACCGGGCGAGATCCCCCCGCGGGGTGAGACGCCGGTGGCTTCTTCCCCCGTGCAGGGGACAAGGATCACCCTCGGGCTCCTGACCACCGCGGAACGGGCCGAGCCGAGGCCGAAGTGCGTACCTCGGCGGGACGGCGGCTGGGCCCGTACGGGCGGCGGCGGCGCGGGGGCGGTGTGGGAAGATCGGCCACCATGGCGATGACGGAGGACGAGGACAGGACGCCCGCACAGGATGACGGCGCGCCGGTGGGTCCGGATGACGATGACGGCGCGCTGGTCGGGCTGCGCGCGCCCGGGGCGGGGCTGACCGAGATCCCCGCCACGGCCGAGGACCTCGCCCGGGTGCGCGTGCTCGATCTCGCGTGGAACGAGCTGTCCGAGCTGCCCGCCTGGATCGGCGGCCTGACGTACCTGCGCGAGCTCAGGCTCGACGGCAACCGCCTGAGCTCCCTGCCCCGCCTCACCGGCCTGGCGGCGCTGCGCGCGCTGCACCTCGACGGCAACCGCCTGAGCGCCGTCCCCGAGTGCCCGCCCGGCCTGGAGACGCTCTTCCTGTACGGCAACGCCGTCGAGGCCCTGCCCGGCCGGTTCGGCGGGCGCCTGCGGCACCTGTCGGCCGGCGGGAACCGGCTGACCGCCCTCCCGCCGGGCCTGTGGGACGAGACCGGGCTGGAGTCCCTCAACCTGGCCGAGAACCTGCTCACCGAGGTGCCGTCCGCGATCGGCCGGCTCACCCGCCTGCGCATGCTCGACCTCGGCCACAACCGCCTCACCTCGCTCCCGGCCGAGCTGGGCGACCTCGGCCTGACCGGCTACCTCTACCTGAGCGACAACCTCCTCACCGAGGCCCCCGCGTGGCTCGGCCGGCTGGACCGGCTCGCGTACCTGGGCCTCACCGACAACAGGCTCACCCGCCTGCCCGAGGAGATCGGCGGGATGGCGTCGCTGGTGGAGCTGCGGCTGTACGGCAACCGGCTGGAGGAGCTGCCCCGGGCCATCGGGCGGCTGGGCCGGCTGCGTGAGCTGCACCTGCGCGGCAACCGCCTGACCGCGCTGCCCCCGTCGATCGGCGAGCTGGCCGGGCTGCGCCTCCTCGACCTGCGCGACAACCTCCTCGCCGAGCTGCCGCCGGAGATCGGGCGGCTGAGCCGGCTCACCGCGCTCGACCTGCGCAACAACCGGCTGAGGCGCCTGCCCGGCACGCTCGCCGAGCTGCCCGCGCTGGAGAAGCTCGACCTGCGCTGGAACAAGCTCGACCCGGACGAGCTCCTGGATCCCTCCGGCGCCGAGCCCGAGCCGCTGCGCCGGCTGCGGGAGCGCGGCTGCGTCGTCCTCACCTGACGACGCCGGAGATCACGGTGGAATGGGCTGAACCGCCCACGCAAAGGGTGCGTATCTCGGCACATGACGACACTTCCACGTCTGGCCGCTTCTGCGCTGCTGGTCGGACTCGTCGCGGCCTGCTCGTCCGGCGGTGGCGGTACCGGTAGCGGCCGGCTCGCCGCCGGAGTCCAGCAGGGCGGTGCCAAGCCCGCCGCCCCCGAGAAGATCTACACGGTGGAGCAGCTCTCGGCCAAGGTCGGCTGCAAGCCGAAGATCCAGGTCGACGCGGTGGACATCCGCACCGGCTACTGCAAGACCAAGGTCGGCGAGTTCTTCGTCAACACGTTCAGCACCGAGCACGGCAAGGACGAGTGGATGGACCGGGCCCCCGAGTACAACCCGCACTTGGTCGGGCCCCGGTGGACGATCCTGTCCAGCCTCAAGGTGCTGCGCGCGCTGCAGAAGCCCCTCAACGGCGACCTGCACCTGAAGGACCACCGCACCAAGTCGCCGACCCCGGCGCCCTCGGCGGAGGACGACGGGAACAGCGGCTACTGACGGCGGCCTCGGACGCCGGGCCGGCCTGCGCGAGCACCTTTCAGGTGCCCGTCGCAGGCGGGGAGGCGGCGCTCAGCGGGGCAGGGCCACCCGCTTGCGGAACACCCAGTACGTCCACGCCTGGTAGGCGAGCACGAAGGGCAGCGTGATGAGCCCGATCCAGGTCAGCATGGTGAGGGTGTACGGGGCGGAGGCGGCATCGGCCAGGGTGAGTCCGGGCAGCGGCGCCTGCTTGAGCCGGGCGAACACCGCCACCGACGTCAGCGCGATGGCCGCCGCCGTGGCCGTGAACGCCCAGCCCTCGCGCCGCCGCCAGATCAGCGCGACCGCCGCCGCCAGCACCGCCATGGCCACCAGCGCCGCCGCCTGAGCCGGCACCGAGGTCGAGCCGTTCGCCGAGGCGATGCCGGACAGGGACACCACGCCCAGCGGCAGCGCCGCCACGCCGGTGGCCAGCGCCGCCGCCCGGGCCCGCCGCCGCACGGCGCCCTCGGTGCGCAGCGCGAGGAAGACCGCGCCGTGCAGCAGGCTCACCGCCAGCGTGAACGCCCCGCCCACCAGCGCCGCCACCGCCCCGTCGAACAGCAGGCCGGCGAAGACGGCGCCCCACAGGAAGGCGGGCAGCGCGCTGCCGACCACGATGCCGAGGTCGCACCACGCCGGGCGGGTGACCTTGCCGCGCCACTCCAGCCCGACGCCGCGCACGATCAGCCCGGCCAGCACCAGCACCACGGGCAGGTAGAACGAGCTGAACATCCCGGAGTACCAGGCGGGGAAGGCGGCGAACATCGCCCCCACCGCCGTGATCAGCCACACCTCGTTGCCGTCCCACACCGGGCCGATGGTCTGCAGGCTCTGCCGCTGCTCGGCGTCGTCGCCGCCGACGAACGGCGCCAGCATCCCGACCCCGAAGTCGAATCCCTCCAGCACGAAGTAGCCGGTCCACAGGAAGGCGATGACCAGGAACCACAGGTCGATCACGGTCTTCTCCTCAGTACATCAGGACGATTCAGTACATCAGTGACGGTTCGCGCCGCTCGGCCGGCGCCTCGGCGGGCACGGGGCCCTCCTCCTCCGGGCCCTTGCGGACGTGCCGCACGAGCAGGACGGCCTCGGCCACGGCCAGCCCGCCGTACAAAACGGTGAACAGGGCCAGCGAGAGGGCCACCTCGGTGAGGCTCACGCCGGGGGAGACGCTGGCGGCGGTCAGCAGCTCGCCCGCGACCGTCCACGGCTGGCGGCCGACCTCGCTCAGCAGCCAGCCCGCGACGACCGCCAGCAGCGGCAGGGGCAGCGCCAGCACGAACACGCGCGCCATGAGGCGGGGCATCGGCCGGCGGCGCCGGGTGAGCCAGAGCCCGAGCACCGACAGCCCCACGGTGGACAGGCCGAAGCCGAGCATCACCCGGTACGACCAGAACACCACGGTCTGGTCGGGGCGGTAGTCGCCGGGGCCGAACTGCTGCTCCAGCCGCTGCTGGATGTCCTCGGTGCCCTGGACGGTCGCGTCGGGGTCGTTGGTGGACAGGAAGCTGAGCAGCTTGGGGATCTCGATGCCGGGCACGACGGTGAAGCCTGCCCCGGCGGTGTCACGCTCCAGGCCCTCGGCGGAGGCGAGCTTCATCGGCTGCTGCTCGTAGGCCAGCCTGCCGGACGTGTCGCCGCTGCCGGCCACGACGATCCCGGCGAGCGCGGTCATGACGAGCGCGGCCCGCGCGGCGCCGCGCCACATGCCGTCGCGCGTGCGCAGCAGCCAGTAGCCGCTCACCGCGAGCACGAAGCCGCCCGCCACGATGAACGCCGCCCCGATCACGTGGGGCACCTGGGCGAGCGCGGTGGAGTTGGTGAGCACGGCCCACAGGTCGGTCATGCGGGCCCGGCCGTCGACGACCTCGTAGCCGACGGGGTGCTTCATCCAGGCGTTGGCCGCGAGGATGAAGTACGCGGACAGGTTGGAGCCGATGGCGGCGGCCCAGATGCACGCCAGGTGCACCCGCTTGGGCAGCCGCTCCCAGCCGAAGATCCACAGGCCCAGGAACGTGGACTCCATGAAGAACGCCAGCAGCGCCTCCATGGCCAGCGGCGCCCCGAACACGTCACCGACGAAGGTGGAGTACTCGCTCCAGTTCATCCCGAACTGGAACTCCTGCACGATGCCGGTCACCACGCCCATGGCGAAGTTGATCAGGAAGAGCTTCCCGAAGAACTTGGTCAGCCGGAGGTAGTGCTCCTTGCCCGTGCGGTGCCACGCGGTCTGCAGGCCCGCCACGAACACGCCCAGGCCGATCGTCAGCGGCACGAACAGAAAGTGGTAGACGGTGGTCACCCCGAACTGCCACCGCGCTAGGTCTAGTGCGTCCATATCCCCTCGCCCGTTCCGGCGCTCTACAGGCCGTAGTGCATCTACCTCAAGTAGTACTACAGGCCGTAGAGCAGTGCATTGCGATCTTCGTCACAGCGCGCTCTTTCGACGGTGTCCCCGAGGATGTCGCACCTGGCAGGGCCGCCGCGTCAGCCCGTGGGCTGACCCCGGGCCACCCTCGCGGCGGACCCCGGCGGCGACGCGTACCGGCTTCTGGCAGGTGTTGCCCTTATCGCGGGGGAGGTCCGTGCTTAGGGTGGCGATGTGAAGGTCGCAGGTAGCGCCGTGATCGGCGTCGAGAGAGATCGCGTGTGGGCCGCGCTGCAGGACCCGGCGGTGCTGGTGCGCACCATCCCGGGCTGCGAGCGGCTGGAGGAGAGCGGGCCCGACACGTACCGGATGACGGTCAACGCGGGCGTGGCGTCGGTCAGGGGCGTCTACCAGGGCGAGGTGGCGCTCGCCGACCCGCTCGCGCCGGAGAGCTTCGTGCTGCGGGCGCGCGGCCAGGGCGCCCCGGGCACGGTCGACGCCACCGTGCAGGTACGGCTGAGCGAGGTGGACGGGGGGACCCGGGTCGACTACGACGCCGACGCGGTGGTGGGCGGCATGATCGGCGGGGTGGGGCAGCGCATGCTGGGCTCGGTGGCGCGGCGGACGGCCGGCGAGTTCTTCTCGGCCGTCGACCAGGTCCTGCGCGGCCCGGCCGAGCCGGCCCCCGCGCGTTCCGGCGCGCCGCGCGCCGGAACGGAGGCGGCGGGTACCGGCGTGGGGCTCGCCGGAACGGAGGCGGCGGGTACCGGCGCGGGGCCCGCCGGAACGGAGATCGCGGGCACGGCGCGGGCCGGGACCGGGACGGCGGGCGCGGTCTACGCCAGGCCGGCGTACGAGCGGCCGGCCGGGGCCCGCACGGAGACGCGTCCGTGGGTGATGCTGGCCTCGTTCGGCATGGGTGCCGGGGTGGCGCTGGCCGGCGTGGCGGTGGGCCGGCTCCTGGCCCGCTCGGGTGGCCGGCACGGCTGACCCCGGCCCCGACGGCGGCGCGGTCGGAAGTGGCACGAGCAGGCCCGAAACGGGCGCCGAGCAGGGCCGGAACCAGGGCGTGCGGGCGGGGCCTGCGGGAATGCCGAGCCGCCCCTCGCGGAAAAGGATCTCCCGGCGTAGCGTGGCGGTATGCGGCAGGCACATGCTGAAGACGCAAGGACCGAGGCCAGAAGAGTTGTACGCGACCTCCTCGGCGAGGAGCGCCCGACGGCCGGGACGCTGGTCGGCGACGCCCGCGCCGAGCTCGGCGACGAGCGGGTCGAGCGCTGTCTCGACCTCGCGCTGGGCGCGGCCCTGACCCGGCGGTCGGCCGAGCTGGCCGCCGTTGCCGCGCTGGTGGTCGGCACCCGTGACCTGGGCACGCAGTGGTGGGGCCGGACGCGCGGCGGCAAGCTGCCCGCGCCGGACGAGGTGCTCGGCACGGCCCTGGCGATCGAGCCGTGGACCGATCTCACCGCACTGGAGATGCTGGCCGCCTGGATCGCCGACGACACCGCCGACGCGCTCTGGGGACCTCCCGTCGCCGAGGTGGACCTGAACTCGTGGCAGGCGGAGGACCGATTCACCCTCCCGGAGGACGCGCGGCCCGGGGACCGGCTGGTCGTGCACTTCGACGCCGGCGGCCGGCTCGACGCGGTCGTCACCCGCCGCCCCGACGAGGAGCTCGGCTCGAACCTCGACTTCCACTCGCTGCGCTACTCCCGGCCCGCCGAGGCGCAGTGGAGCTGGGGCGTGGCCGCCGGCCTGGGACCGCACCGGCTGCCCGGCGAGGACCCCGACCCGTACGACCGCGAGGTGGAGGAGGAGGCGGCCGGGATCCTGCGTGACTGGGCCGTGCGGCACGGCGCCACGCTGGAGCAGGTGGGCGAGCCGTGGCGGACGGTCGGCGACGTGGTGGCGGCCATCGAGCGGGCCGACTGGATGTGGCGCAGCGGCGAGTGGTTCGGCTGGTGGCGCGGCGCGTCGGCGCTGGTGGACGACTCGGCCTACCTGCCGTACCGGCTGGAGGAGCTGGCCGCCGGCTGAGCCGCCGTCCCCGGGCGGAATGTCCGCCGTCCCGGCAAGCGCAGCGGGCGGAATGTCCGACATCGCGGCGCGGTTGCCGACGTACATGAAGGTGGAGATATTTTCGGACGTCGCCTGCCCGTGGTGCTACATCGGCCATACCCGCTTCGCCCGCGCGGCCGAGCGGTTCCGTGCCCGCGGCGGCACCCTGGAGATCACGATGCGGCCGTTCCAGCTCAGCCCCGAGGCCCCCGCCGAGGGCGAGCCGCTGCTCGACGCGCTGGCGCGGAAGTTCGGGCCCGACGTGGCGCGGACCACCGGCCGGGTCGTGGAGGCGGCGGCCGGTGACGGCCTGGAGCTGCGCTTCGACCGGGCGGTCAGCGCCAACACCTTCGAGGCGCACCGGCTGGTCGAGCTGGCCACCCAGCAGGGGCGCGGCGAGGAGATGGCCGAGCGGCTGTTCCGCGCCCACTTCACCGACGGCCTGAACGTCGCCGACCCGGACGTGCTCGCCGGGCTGGCCGCCGAGACCGGGGTGCGGGACACCGGCGAGGGCGCCGCAGAGGTGCGGGAGCACCTCGACCGCGCCGCGCGGCTCGGGATCAGCGGGGTGCCGCTCTTCCTGTTCGAGGAGAAGTTCGCCGTGTCGGGCGCGCAGCCGGAGGAGACGTTCGCGGCCGCCATCGACGAGGTCGCCGAGCGCATCGGGCAGACCCCCGTCACGCTGCTCGCCGCCCCCGGTGAGGCGTGCGACGACGACTCCTGCGCCGTCTGAAGCCCCGGACCGATGAACTAGACCGATGACCTAGGCGGTGCCCTCGCCCAGCAGGCCCGAGCGGTGGTGACGGCGGCACAGGACCTGGTAGCGGACCGGCGACCGGTCGGCCACCAGGTCCGTGTCGCCGATCACCACCTGCTCGCCCGTCCGCACCAGCTCCCCGCCCACGATCCGCCCGTTGAGCAGGCCCGGCCGCCCGCACCAGCACAGCACCTCGACCTGGAGCCGGCACACCTCGTCCGCCAGCTCGAACAGCCGCTGCGCCGCCGGGAACATCACCGAGCGGAAGTCCGAGGCCAGCCCGAACGCGTACACGTCCACCCCGTGGTCGTCCACGACGTCGGCGAGCTGCTCGATCTGCTCGACCGTGTAGAAGCACGCCTCGTCGCAGATGAGGTAGTCGACGCGGTCGTGCGCGCGGACCAGCTCGACCAGGTCCAGGGAGTCCTCGACCTCGATCGCCTCCAGGCCGAGCCCTATCCTGCTGGTGACCTGGGGTCCGCCCGACCGGTCGTGCTTGGTGAGCACCAGGCCGCGCCTGCCCTGGCGGCCGTGGTTGTAGTTCATCTGCAGGGCCAGCGTGGACTTGCCGCAGTCCATGGGGCCGAAGAAGAACTTGAGCACCGCGTCGCGGGTACCAGGCGGAACGGGGGACAAGGCAGACAGGTCGGTCACGGGGTGCCACCTTATCGGGCTTGGCGTGTTCCCTGACCTCGTGGGAGATTTCTCCCCTGAAACCTCAGGAGGAAGCGTGGTCACAGACAGCGCCCGGTCGCCGTGGAGGCGGGATGCGTAACGTGCGCATCGGCGTCGACACGGGTGGCACCTTCACCGACGTCGTGGCGGTGGACGAGGGCACCGGTGAGATCGTCACCACGAAGACGCCCTCCACGCCGGCCAACCCGGCCGACGGCTTCGTCACGGGCGTGCGCAAGCTGGGCGAGCTGGACGTGGCCTCGGTGGTCCACGGCACCACGGTGGCCACCAACCAGCTCCTGGAGGACCGGATCGAGGGGCTCGGGTTCGTCACGACCGAGGGCTTCGAGTTCGTCCTGGAGATCGGCCGGCAGAGCGTCCCCGACGGCTACGGCAACTCGTACTTCTGGGTCAAGCCGCCGCGGATCGTCCCCGTGCACCTCGTCAGGACCGTCGGCGGCCGGCTGGACCACACGGGCGCCGAGGTGCGCCCGTTCGCCGAGGACCAGGCCGTCGAGGTGGCGCGCTGGTTCCGGGCGCGCGGCATCACCGCGATCGGCGTGTGCTTCCTGCACTCGTACGCCAACCCGGAGCACGAGCGGCGCATGCGCGACGTGCTGGCCCGCGAGCACCCCGACGCGGTCGTGTCCGTCTCCAGTGACGTGCTGCGGGAGTACCGCGAGTACGAGCGGTCGGTCACCACCCTGGTCGACGCCGCGGTCAAGCCCGTCATGCGCCGCTACATCGCCGACCTGTCCGCCCGGCTCGGCATGCCGTTCTCCGTCATGAAGTCGAACGGCGGCGTGCTGTCGGCCCGCGAGGTCGTCAACCAGCCCATCACCACCGTGCTGTCGGGGCCGGCCGCGGGCGCGCTCGGCGCGGCGATGCTCGCCGCCAACGCCGGCCATCCGTCGGTGATCACCCTGGACGGCGGCGGCACCTCCACGGATGTCGCCGTGGTGATCGACGGCGAGCCGTCCGTCACGACCGAGGGCTCCGTCGGCCGCTACCCGGTCAAGGTCCCCATGATCGACATCGTGACCGTGGGCGCGGGCGGTGGCTCGATCGCGTGGATCTCGCCCGAGGGCACGCTGAAGGTCGGCCCCAGGTCGGCCGGCGCGGACCCCGGGCCGCTCTGCTATGGCCGGGGCGGCACCGAGGTGACGGTCACCGATGCGCACGTCTTTCTCGGCCGCGTCCCGCCGCACCTGCTCGGCGGCGAGATCCCGCTGGACGTGGACGCGGCCCGCACCGGGATCGAGGCGCTGGCGGGCAAGCTCGGCCTCGGTCCGGAGCGCACCGCCACGGGCATCCTGGAGATCAGCGCCTTCAACCAGAGCAACGCGATCCGGCAGATCACGGTCAAGCGCGGGCTGGACGTGCGGGACTTCCCGCTCGTGACGTTCGGCGGGTCGGGGCCGCTGCTGGCGTGCCGGCTCATCGACGTCCTGGGCCTGCCCGCCGTGATCGTGCCGCCCGAGCCGGGCAACGTCTCCGCGTTCGGGCTGCTCACGGTGGACGTCCGCAACGACTACGTGCGTACGTACGTCACCCGGGACCTCTCGCTCCAGGCCGCGGCGCGGATCTTCGGCGAGCTGGAGGGCGAGGCGGCGGACGCCCTGGAACGTGAGGGCTTCGACGAGCCCGTCCACGCCCGCAGCGCCGACCTGCGCTACTACGGCCAGGCGTACGAGGTGCGCGTCGCGGCTCCGCCGGGGCCGATCGACGAGGCGTGGCGCGCCCAGGTCGTCGAGCGCTTCCACGACGCCCACGAGCGCCTGTACGGCTACGCCTACCGGGACGACCCCCGCCAGGGCGTCGAATGGGTCAACCTTCGCGTGTCCGGCATCGGGCCGATCAACCGGCCGCCGATCCGGCGCCGGCCGTACCCGAAGGTCGAGGCCGAGCCGGCGACGCGGCGGGTGCGTTTCGAGGAGGAGCACGACACGCCGATCCTGCAGCGCGCCGCACTGGACGCCGGGGCCGTGGTCGAGGGCCCGGCGGTGATCGAGGAGTACGGCTCTACCATCCCCGTCCATCCCGGGTTCACCGCGACGGTGGACGAGTACGGCAATGTGGAGGTGCGGCGTGGAGCGCCCGAAGAGCGCGGTTGAGCGGGAGCACCCGATGAGCGCGGTTGGGCAGGAGCGGCCGATGAGCGCGGCTGACCCGATCCTCGTCGAGATCGTCGAGGGCACGCTGGCGTCGGTGGAGAGGGAGGTCGAGACCGCGATCGCGCGCACCGCCCGCTCGCCGATGATCCGCGACGCCCACGACTTCCGCGCCGGCATCCACGACGTACGGCTGCGCAAGCTGACCGGTCGCTCCTACAGCGCGCTGGTGCAGCCGGTCGTGCGCGACTTCCCGATCGAGACGATGCGGCCGGGCGACGTCTACTTCCACAACGACGTCTACCTGTCCGAGGGCGGCATCGGCCATCTGCCCGACCTGTGCGTGACCGTCCCGGTCTTCCACGAGGACGAGGTCGTGGCGTTCGTGCAGGCGTTCGGCCACCACGACGACATCGGCGGCTCCGTGCCCGGCTCGATGCCCTCGCACGCGCGCAGCGTGTACGAGGAGGGCCTGATGGTCCCGCCGATCAAGCTGCGGGACCAGGGTGTGCCGAACGAGGCCGCGCTGCGCATCATGACCCGTAACTCCCGCATGCCGGACGCGCTGGCCGGCGACCTCGACGCCGAGTGCTCGGCCTGCCTCATGGGCGCGCGCCGCCTCGGGGAGCTGTTCGACAGGTACGGCCGCGCCGCCGTCGAGGAGTGCTTCGACGCGATCATCGACAAGACCACCGAGACGTTCCGCCGGGAGCTGCTGTCCAAGATCCCCGAGGGCGTGTACGTGTGGGAGGACTACGCCGAGCACGACGGCGTGGACGAGCCCCGCCTGCACGCCCAGCGGATCACGCTGACCGTGGACCACGCGGCGCGTGAGCGCGCCCCGCTGACGATCGACTTCACCGGCACGTCGCCGCAGGCCAAGGGGCCGATCAACCACGCGGGCGACTACGCCGACGGCGTCTTCCTGAAGAAGTGGCTCGCCCCGATCCTGCGCAACCTCGCCGACTTGCCGGAGCGGATGGCCGAGCTCGACGTCAACGAGGGCGTCGTCCCGCTGATCGACGTGGTCTTCCCCGGGAAGGGCACGCTGCTCACGCCGGTCTTCCCGGCTCCGACCAACGCCCGCACGTTCGTCATCCTGCGCCTGCTGGGCGTCCTGGCCGGGGTGCTGGCCAAGGCCACGGGCGGGCGCATGCCGGCCGACCAGGAGACGATCCGCTACACCGGTGTGCACGGCGTCGGCGCGGACGGCGTGCCGTACCTGATGCGGGAGGTCCTCGGCGGGGGCTCCGGCGGCCGGTGGTACGCCGACGGCGAGGACACCATCCATGTGGTGCCCGACTCGCGTAACATCCCGGTGGAGTTCGCCGAGGCGCGCTGGCCGTTCCGGGTGGAGCGGCTCGCGCTGGCGTGCGACTCGGGCGGGCCGGGCCTGTTCCGGGGCGGGCTCGGCTACGACAAGCACATCCGGATGCTGCGCGACGCCTCGTACATGTCGATCGCCGACCGGTCCATCCTGTCGTGCTGGGGCGTCAACGGCGGCCTGGCCGGCCGGCCGTTCCGGGTGGAGATCGCCGGCAAGGAGATGGACGGTCTGGTGGACGACTACCCGGTGCAGGCGGGCGAGGTGATCCGCATCCGCACGACGGGCGGCGGCGGGTGGGGCTCGCCGTACGATCGCGACCCGAGGGCGGTGGCGGCGGACGTGCGCGACGGCAGGGTGTCGATCGCGGGCGCGCTCGGCGACTACGGCGTGGTGCTGGACGGCGACCGCATCGACGAGGAGGGCACGGCGGAGCTGCGGGCGCGGCTGCGGCCGAGCACCGGCCGCTTCTTCGACCGGGGGCCGGGTTACGCGCGGCTGTCGGGCGGCCGTACCCACGCGGAGGTGGACGACCTGTGACGGACGGTCACACGATCCGGCAGATCTCCTCGAAGGTCGTCTACTCCAACCCGTGGATGGTCGTCCGCGAGGACGAGATCGAGCGGCCCGACGGCTCGCGCGGCCTGTACGCCTACATGGACAAGCCGGACTTCGTGCTGGTCGTCCCGATGGAGGACGGCGGCTTCCACCTCGTCGAGGAGTACCGCTACCCGGTGCGCCGCCGGACGTGGAGCTTCCCGCAGGGCTCGGCGGAGGCGAGCAGCCGGGAGGAGGAGGCGAAGAAGGAGCTGGCGGAGGAGACCGGGCTGCGCGCCGCGCACTGGCGGTGGCTGGGCGCGCTGGACAACGCCCACGGGGTGGCCACCCAGCGGATGCACGTCTACCTGGCGACGCGGCTCGAACCGGGGCCTCCACGCAGGGAGCACACCGAGCAGGACATGCGGCAGCGGTGGGTGAGCCGGGCGGAGTTCGAGGCCATGGTCGGCGCGGGGGAGGTCACCGACTCGGGATCGGTGGCGGCCTACACGCTCCTGCTCATGAGCGGCGCGCTCAACTCGTAATCTACTTTGTAAAGGCGGTGGCCCGGCAGCGCGCGCTCAGGTGCGGTGCACCAGGTCGGCGCGCTCTCGGGTGCCGTCCTCGGCGAACCACTTCTCCTCCGCGTCGAACCAGGCGTGCCAGCGCGGCTCCAGCTCGGCCCCGTCGCGTTCGAGCACCCGCCGCAGCCGCACGTCGCGCGGCGCCTCGACCCACACGGTGAACGCGATCAGCGGGGCGGCGGAGCGGCGTGCCGTGCCGACGCCCTCGACGACCAGCACGGGCGCGACGGGCACGGTGACGGTCTCGGCGTACGCGCCGCGCGTCCAGTCGTAGCGGCGGTAGGCGCCGGGGCGGCCGGCGGCGAGCGGGCGCAGCACGCCCTCCTCCAGCGCGGCGAACCACGGACCCGGCCCCTCCTCCCACGGCACGGGGAAGTGGTCGCTGTGGACGACCTGGCAGCCGAGGGCGGCCGCGAGCCGCCGGGCGTACGTGGTCTTGCCCGACCCGGCGGGGCCGTCGACGGCGACCAGCCGGACCGGCCCGCACGACGGTTCGAGCGCCCGGATGCGGCGGGCCAGAGATTGCACGCACCCAGAGTAGGTGAGGCGGGGGAATGGGAGGAGAATGGTCCTTTCACCCCCGGAACTCGTGCTGGAGGATGAACCTTGCTCGGACCTCTCGACGACATCGTGGTGCTGGACCTGTCCAGGGCTCTGGCGGGGCCGCACGCCGCGCAGATGCTGGGGGACCTGGGCGCGAAGGTGATCAAAGTGGAGCATCCGGAGGGCGGGGACGAGTCGCGCGGCTGGGGGCCGCCGTTCGTCGGCCCTGATCACGATATTTCGACGTATTTCCTGGCGGCGAACCGGAACAAGGAGTCCATCACCGTCGACCTGAAGTCGGCGGGGGGCAAGAAGCTGATCGAGCGGCTCGTCCGGCAGTGCGACGTCCTGGTGGAGAACTTCCGCACCGGCGTGCTCGACCGGCTCGGCTTCCCGGTGGAGCGCCTGCACGAGCTCAACCCGCGTCTGGTCGTCCTGTCGATCACCGGTTTCGGCCACGACGGGCCGGAGGGCGGCCGGCCGGGCTACGACCAGATCGCCCAGGGCGAGGCGGGCCTGATGTCGCTGACCGGCCCCGCGCCGGACGAGCCGTACCGGGTGGGCGCGTCGATCGCCGACCTGCTGGCCGGCATTCACGGCGCGTACGGCGTGGCGGCGGCCCTGTACGAGCGCGAGCGGACCGGCAGGGGCCGGGTGGTGCGCACGTCGCTGCTGGCGGCGGTGGCCGGGGTGCACTCCTACCACGGCACGGCGTGGACGGTCGGCGGCAAGGTGCCGGTGGCGGCCGGCAACCACCACGTCTCGATCACCCCGTACGGCTCGTTCCGCTGCGCGGACGGCATGCTGCAGATCGCGGCGGCCAACGACGGCCAGTGGCGCAAGGTGGCCGCGCTGCTCGGCATCGACCCCGGCGACCCGCGCTACGCCTCCAACCGGGAGCGGTCGGCGCACCGCGCGGAGCTGATCGCGGACATGGAGCGGGCGCTGGCCGCCCACGACCGGGGGCACTGGCTGGTCCGGCTGGCCGAGGCGGGGGTGCCGGCGGGCGCCATCCGCTCGCTGGACGAGGTCTACACCTGGGACCAGACCCGGTCGCAGGGCCTGCTGGTGGAGGTGGAGCATCCGGTGCTGGGCCGGATCGAGCTGCCCGGCCCGCCGCTGCGCTTCGAGGGGCTGGAGGCGGTGCGCCACCGGCCGCCGCCGGCCCTGGGCGGGGACGGTGCCGCGGTGCTCGCCTGGCTGGAGGAGCGCGAGAGTTGAGTGTCGGCCCGGTGGCACCGGCCGGCGCGCTCGCGCGTCAACATGTGCGTCAACGTTTGCGTCACCATTGCAGCAGTGCTCGACACGAAGAAGCCATAGTGCTCGACACGCACGAAGGAGCCATAGTGCTCGACACGCACGAAGGAGCCATAGCGCTCGACACGAAGGAGCCCTGGTGAGCCGTCCGGACGCGCGCACGCTGATCGAAACGGTCCTCGACAAGGGGTCGTGGACGTCGTGGGACGCGCCGCCCGCCGATCCGGCCGCGCCGGGCTCCTCCTACGCCGAGGAGCTGGCTGTCGCGCGGGCCAAGTCGGGCTACGACGAGTCCGTGATCACCGGTGAGGGGCTGCTGGACGGGCGGCGGGTCGCGGTGGTGGCGAGCGAGTTCTCGTTCATGGCGGGGTCGATCGGCGTGGCGGCGGCCGAGCGGATCACCTCGGCGGTGGAGCGGGCGGAGCGGGAGCGGCTGCCGCTGCTGGCGGCGCCGGCCTCGGGCGGCACCAGGATGCAGGAGGGCGCGGTCGCGTTCGTGCAGATGGTGAAGATCACCGCGGCGGTGCAGGCGCACCGGGCGGCGGGGCTGCCGCACGTGGTGTATCTGCGTCATCCGACGACGGGCGGGGTGTTCGCCTCGTGGGGGTCGCTGGGGCACGTGACGACGGCGGAGCCGGGGGCGCTGATCGGGTTCCTGGGGCCGAGGGTGTTCGAGGCGTTGCACGGTTACCCGTTCCCGGAGGGGGTGCAGCTCGCGGAGAACCTGTTCCGGCACGGCCTGGTGGACGCGGTGGTGCCGGCGGAGGACGCGCGGGAGCTGGCGGCGCGGGCGCTGTCGGTGCTGTGCGCGGACACGGCGGGGCTGTCGCCGGGCGAGCCGCCGGAGGAGGACCTGCGGCCGGTGGAGGCGTGGGAGGCGATCAGCCGGTCGCGTCGTGACGACCGTCCGGGGGTGCGGTCGCTGCTCAAGCTGGCCGCCGCGGACGTGACCCCGCTGAACGGCACCGGCGCGGGGGAGAACGATCCGGGGCTGCTGCTGGCGCTGGCCAGGTTCGGCGGGGCGCCGGCGGTGGTGCTGGGGCAGGACCGGCGCAGTCAGCGTTCCAGCGCGCCGCTGGGTCCGGCGGGGCTGCGGATCGCGCGGCGCGGCATGCGGCTGGCGTCGGAGCTGGGGCTGCCGTTGGTGACGGTGATCGACACGGCGGGGGCGGCGCTGTCGAAGGCGGCCGAGGAGGGCGGGCTGGCGGGGGAGATCGCCCGCTGCCTGGCCGACATGGTGACGCTGGACGCGCCGACGGTGTGCCTGCTGCTGGGTGAGGGCGCGGGTGGCGCGGCGCTGGCGTTGCTGCCGGCGGATCGGGTGCTGTGCGCGCAGCACGCGTGGTTGTCGCCGCTGCCGCCGGAGGGCGCCTCGGCGATCCTCTACCGGTCGGTGGACTTCGCCCCGGAGATCGCCCAGGCGCAGGGGGTGCGGGCCACGGACCTGCGCCGTTCGGGGATCGTGGACCGGGTGATCCCGGAGCGGCCGGACGCCGCGTACGAGCACCGGGCGTTCTGCGAGCGGGTGGGGCGGGCGCTGGAGCACGAGATCGCGGTGCTGCTCCGGCAGCCTGCGGGGGACAGGCTGGCGGGCCGCCTGTCCCGTTATCGTCACCTGGGCGCCTGAGCGGCGCCGTGTCCGGCCGTCAGGGGACCGGGATGCGCTCGACGCGGATGGAGACGACCTCCTCGCGGGGCACGACGACCTCGTAGGCGCCGTGGTCGACCATCCAGTAGCCGAGCGCCTCGGCCTTCATGCCGCTGTGGCCGAGGTAGGCGATGTGCAGGCCGTCGTCGTCCTCGTCGAGGACGACGCACGGCTCGCCGCCGAAGGCGCCGACGGTGCGGATGAGGACGAGCCATTCCAGCTCGTCGCGGCCGACCTCGCGCCGCCAGTAGCCGGAGGCCGCCTCGAACCCGTCGAGCTCCTCCTCGCTGAACAGGACGACCTGGTCGCTGTCGGGGCCGAGCGCGGCGGGCAGGGTGTGCTCGCCGAAGCGGGCGATGAACCCCGAGGCCACGGGGGTGAGCTCGTCGTTCATGCGGCCGGCCGCCAGGTCAGCCCGTCGTAGGCGGCGAAGGGGCGCTCGTCCTCGTCGGTGAGGTGGACGATCTCCGCGCCGGCCGGGATCGGCATGGGGACGGTGTGGAACTGGGGCACCGTGTGGTGCGTCGAGGTGGTGAAGCCGTTGCCGGCGAACGGTGCCACGTCGCTCCAGTCGCCGCCCATGTGCGGGCCGTAGGGGACGACGTAGCTGTCGACGTCGCGGGCGTACCACCGCATCACGTACAACTCGGGCACCTCGGCGGTGAGCTCGGACCCGTCGAAGGACAGGTCGAGCCCGAAGTAGAGGTCGCGGGGCGTGGTCAGCCGCGCGCAGTCCTGCACGCGGTAGACGTACCCGGAGATCACCGTGCGCTTGCCCGAGAGGTAGGGGACGAGCAGACGCGGTGGGACCACCTTCTGCATGTGCGTTCTGCTCACGTCCTCATTTTACGATCTGTTGACACCGAGAATGCGATGTTCGAGGCAGGGGAGTGTTGCGCGGGCCGCGGCGGTGGTCTCGGCGTCGACCGTGACGAGCTGGACGCCGGGGGCCGTGCCGAGGTCGGCGCGGGCGACGCCGAGGGGGTCGACGAGCATGCTGCGGCCGACGCCGAACCCGTCGGACGACTCGGCCGGGTTGGGGGCCTGGCCGACGGCGGCCGTCCACATGGTGTTCTCCAGGGCGCGGGCGCGGACCAGCGTGACCCAGTGGTCCTCCTTGAGCGGCCCCGACCCCCAGGCGGCGATGACCGCGAACAGGTCGGCGCCCCGGTCGACCAGTGCCCGGGTCAGCTCGGGGAAGCGCAGGTCGTAGCAGGTGACGAGGCCGACGCGCAGCCCGGCGAGCTCGACGACGGCCGGCTCGGAGCCGGGGGCGACCAGCTCCGACTCCCTGGCGCCGAACGAGTCGAACAGGTGGATCTTGCGGTAGGCGGCCCTGAGCTCGCCGCCGGCGTCGAGCGCCACGGCGGTGTTGTGGACGCGCCCGTCGCCGCCGCCCGGCTCGAACACCCCGGCGATCACGGCGGTGCCGTGCTCGCGCGCCGCCTCGGCCAGGCCGGTGACGAACGGCCCGTCGAGCGGCTCGGCCAGCTCGGTGATGCGCCTGCCGTAGCGGGTGAGCGTCGCCTCGGGGAAGATCGCCAGGTCCGCGCCCTCGGCGCGGGCCAGCGCCTCGCGGACCCTCTTGAGGTTGGTCTCCGGGTCAGGGGAGACCGGGATCTGGCACAGGGCGATGGTGGTCACGGCCCGACTCTAGCCGGTTGGGCACCCGGCGGAACCAGGTCAGGCAGCGCCAGACCCACTCCATCGGGCCGTACCGGTGGCGGGCCAGCCACCAGCGGCCGAACAGGGCCTGGGCGGTGACGGTGAGGGCGGCGACGGCCACGACCGACCAGCGGGTGGGGTCGGCGGCCACGAGCGGAGCGGTGAGGACCACGACGGCGGTGCCGGTGAGGTAGTTGGTCAGCGCCATCCGGCCGAGCGGTTCGAGGACGGCCGACAGCGGATCGCCCCAGCGGGTGCGCAGGAGCAGCAGGAACCCGGTGGAGAAGGCGGCGGCGCCGGCGAGGGTGGCGAGGGTGTAGACGACCCAGACACGGCGGTCATGGGTGCCGGCGGCCCAGTCGGCGCTGGTCATCCAGGCGGCGGAGAGCAGGGCGGAGGCGAGGGCGCTGACGGCGAAGACGGGCGGGAGCAGCCACGCGGGCGGGCGGAGCTGCATGAGGGCCATGCCGAGCAGGAACAGGCCGGGGATGAGCATGATCCCGCCGCCGGTGAGGACTCCCCAGGTGATCACGCCGGCCGAGAGCAGCAGGATCGGCACCCCGCCGGACAGGAACGAGGCGGGCAGCAGCAGGACGAGGCCGTAGAAGGCGTAGTCGGTCAGCACCTCGCCCTCGTAGAAGGCGTGCTGGGCGATGCCGAAGCAGAACAGCCAGAACAGGCGCGGCAGCAGCCTCAGCCGGCCGGCCCGCTGGAGGAACAGCACGAAGCTGATGCCGAACAGCAGCGAGAAGATCGGGTAGAAGTGGCTCTGGAACAGGATCTCGATCGTGACGTCGAGGCCGGTGCGCGGCTTGTGGGGCGTGTGCTGCCAGGTGTTGACGAGCATGATCCCGGCCACCGCGAAGCCGCGGAGGGCGTCGAGCGCGCGGATGCGGGTCACGGCAGCCAGGACGCACCACCCCATGTCACAGGAACCAGGCAAACCACCATACGAGGAATCCTGCCCCGACGAGGGCCGCTCCAGCGTGCCCGGGGGTCCGGCGCACGGCGAGGCTCGCGAGGGTGAGCGCGACCGCGACGGCAGCCAGCCAGCCGTACGCCTCGACGGCGGCGGGCAGGCCGACGGCGAGTGCGGTCTCATTCCGGCTGATCAGCCCGTACGCCGACTGCGCGAGCAGGCCGGCGGACGCGGCCCCGGCCAGGCCGGCGAAGGCGGTGAGCGCCCGGCCGCGCAGCGCGCCCGCGACGAGCTGGGCGAGCGCGACGAGGGCGAACAGCGCGAGGGGGGCCGCGAGCCAGGGAGCCTTCGAGATCGCGTAGGGGGCGCCGGTCACGCGCAGGTCGGCGGCGGCCAGCCGGCGCGGCACGCCGGTCTCGGGGCGGGAGCAGCCGGTCCCGGCCGAGGCGGGGTCGGCGACGAAGGCGGCCATGCGCTCGCGGGCGCACGTGCTGGTCAGGAAGACCGCGTGCCCGGCGCCGTCGAACTCGGCGTACTGGGCGTGCGGCAGCGCCCGCGCGGCGGGCTCGCTCGTGCGGGGCGGGGTGGTGGGATCGAACCGGCCGGCGACGACGAGGACCGGGGCCTGTGTGGTGGCGGCGGACGGCTTGGCGGCGGGCAGCTTCCAGGCGTCGCAGACGGCCTTGTCGACCTCCACCGTGAACAGGCGGGACGGGGCGGCGAAGCCGTTGGAGGGGATCTCGTCCTGGCACTGCACCGCCTCGTACAGGCCGAGCTCGTGGGAGGTGAGGCCGTCGCCGACCGCGTCGGTGAGGGGGCGCAGCGGCTCGTCGTGCCCGTTCGCCAGGGCGGTGACCAGCGGGGCGGAGACGGCTATCACGCCGGTCTCGTGCAGCGCCTCGGCCATCAGGGTCGCCACGTCGCCGCCGTCCAGGCGGGCCGGCACCTCGGCGCCGCGCAGCGGGTCCACGGTGGTGACGCGCGCGGGCGTCGCGTCGAGCCGTCTGACGGCCGCGTCGAAGCGGTCCGTCAGGCCGAGATGGGCGAGGGTGTCGTCGAGGTTGCGCCGGACGTCGTCGTACCAGGGCACGCTCTGCGGCAGGAACGAGTCGAGCAGCACGGACCGCACGGCCCCGGGGTCGGCCGCGGCGGCGTCCACCATGACGCGGGTGGAGTAGCTGACGCCGAACAGGTTCCAGGAGGGGTAGCCGAGGGCGCCGCGCAGGGCGACGACGTCGGCGGCGATCTCCTTGGTGGTGTAGCCGCGCAGGTCCACGCCCTGCTGTTCCAGCCGGGTGCGGCACTGTGCGGCCGCCTCGGCGGGGCGTAAGGGGGAGGCGGGCCGGGTGAGGCGGTCGAGCATGGCCTGCGCCAGCTCGGGGCAGCCGAGCCGCGGCCAGGAGTACTTGCCGCCGCGCTGCTCGATCGTCACCACGTCGCGGTCGGGGAACATCTGGCTGAGGAAGCCGGTGAGTTGCAGCGACGAGGAGCCGGGGCCGCCGCTCATGTAGACGACCGGGTCGGGCCTGCGGGCGGGGTCGGTGGAGCGGTGGACGGCGTACCCGACCTTGATCGTGCGACCGGGCGCGTCGCGGCGCTCGGGCACCACGAGGAACCCGCACGTGGTCCCCGGCGGCGTGGCGACGGGGCACTGTCCGGTCTCGATCCCGGCCTGGACCCCGTTCTCCGGGGTGGGCGCCGGGGTGGGCGCCGGGGGAGTCGGCGGGGTGAGCGTCAGGGCGAGGGAGAGCAGGACCCGGGTGATCACGGGTCGAGACTAGAGCAGCCGCCGCCGGTCGCGGGGGCACGGACACTAAGGTGGTGCCGTGAGGGAACCACTCGTTTCGCGGATGCGCGCGTTCGGCACCACGATCTTCGCCGAGATGAGCGCGCTGGCCCTGCGTACGGGCTCGATCAACCTGGGGCAGGGCTTCCCCGACACCGACGGGCCCGCCTCGATGCTGGAGGAGGCGGTGCGGGCGATCAGGTCCGGCGCCAACCAGTACCCTCCCGGCCCCGGCGTGCCCGAGCTGCGGCAGGCCGTCTCCGAGCACCGGGCCGCCCACTACGGCCTCGGCTACGCCGCCGACGGCGAGGTGCTCGTGACGGTCGGCGCGACCGAGGCCATCGCGGCGGCCGTCCTGGCGCTGTGCGAGCCAGGCGACGAGGTCATCGCGTTCGAGCCGTACTACGACTCCTACGCCGCCTCGATCGCGCTGGCCCAGGCGCGGCTGACCGCGGTGACGCTGCGCCCGGTCGAGGGGCGGTTCACCTTCGACCCGGCCGAGCTGCGCGCCGCCGTCACCCCGCGCACCCGCGCGATCCTGGTCAACTCCCCGCACAACCCGACGGGCACCGTGTTCACGCGCGAGGAGCTGACGGTCATCGCGGAGCTCTGCCAGGAGCGGGGGCTGATCGCGATCACCGACGAGGTGTACGAGCACCTGACGTTCGACGGGGTGGAGCACGTGCCGCTGGCGACGCTGCCCGGCATGCGCGAGCGCACCGTGATGATCTCCTCGGCGGGCAAGTCGTTCTCGGTCACGGGCTGGAAGACCGGCTGGGTGTGCGCGCCGGCGGAGCTGGTGCGGGCGGTGACGACGGTCAAGCAGTTCCTGACGTTCACGGCGAGCGCGCCGTGGCAGCTCGCGGTCGCCCACGGCCTGCGGCACGAGCTGGCGTGGGTGGCGCAGCTGCGGGCCGGGCTCCAGGACAAGCGCGACCGGCTGATGGAGGGGCTGGCGGCGGCGGGGTTCGAGGTGCTGCGGCCCGCGGGCACGTACTTCGTGCAGACCGACATCCGGCCGCTGGGCTTCACCGACGGGCTGGAGCTGACGCGCCGGCTGCCGGAGCTGGCGGGCGTGGTCGCCATCCCGACGCAGGTCTTCTACGACCATCCCGAGCGGGGCGGCCACTTCGTCCGGTTCGCCTTCTGCAAGAAGGACGAGGTCATCGACGAGGCGGTCACCCGCCTCAAGCGGCTGTCATCCGGCTGAGTCGTCGTGGTCGGGGCCCTCGACCGGGGCGAGGGCGGCGCCGGCCGTCTTGGAGTCGGCGCCGGTGGCCAGCATCAGGTCCACCACGATCGATCGGAGCTGCGCCACGATGACGTCGGCGGAGAAGCCGAGCCGCTCGGGTCGCTGCCGCCCGGCGGTCGCGGTGAGCGCCTGCCGGGTCAGGACGGGGTCGCGGCCCGCCGCCAGCTCCAGTTGCAGCAGCAGCGCCGCCTCCGACACCTCGCGCATGGAGGCGGCCAGAGAGACGGGCGGCGGGGTGGGCTCGCCCAGCGACGCCAGGGTGCGCCGCGCCAGCACCCGGGCGTTGCGCAGGGCGTGGTCGATCGGCACGGAGGCCTTCTGGTAGCGGGCGAGCCGGGTGCGGCGGTGCCAGTGCAGAGGGGAGACGAGGGCGACCTCCTTGCTGGTGACCAGCGCCTGCTGGAAGTCCTCGATGGTCGACTGGGTGCCGCGTCCCACGGCCAGCGCCTCGGCGGCCAGGTCGGCGTCGCCCTGCTCGATGGCGTCGGCCGCCCGTTCCAGGACCGTGGACAGCGCGTCGAGCACCGCGGAGGCGTGCCTGGCCGCGAGCGTGAACGGGCTGATCGGCAGCAGCGCGACCGCGGCGATGGCGATGACGCCTCCGGTCAGGGCGTCGAGCATCCGGTCGAGGCCGCCGCCGCCGGCTCCCGGCACGAGCGTGGCGACGAGCACCGCCGACGAGCCGGACTGGGCCACGAACAGCGGCGCGCCGTTCAGGAGCGTCGCCGTGCCCATGGCCAGGGCGACGACGAGGGCGAGCTGCCACGCGCCGGAGCCGATCCAGGCGACCAGCAGGTCGCCGACGCCGACGCCGAGGCTGACGCCGACCACCAGCTCGATGACGCGGCGCAGCCGCTGGCCGAGACCGACGCCGAGGCAGATGAGCACGGAGATGGGCGCGAAGAACGGCTGCGGATGGCCGAGCAGGTGGATGGCGGCCGTCCAGGCCAGCCCCGCGCCGACGGCCGACTGGACGATCGCCGGCCCCATGTGCCCGAACGCCGCCACCCGTTCCCGCATGTGATCGCCGAGCCTCGTTGCCACACCTCCACCCTGGCGGATCTTTATGACATTACGGTCACGCCACGCACCGTAGAAGATACCCACCCGTAATCCCTCGTCCCGGGCATTGGCTCCGCCAGGGGACGAACGCGTGGTCAGCGCGCCGCCACGCTGGAGCGCTCGGCGTCCAGCCCGCAGATCCGCGAGCTGGCCCACGACCGGGTCCGCACGGCGGTCCTGGAGCCGCTGAGGACCCGGCTGGGCGGGGAGGAGGTCGAACTGCGCGCCTCGCTCGCCACGATGATCGTCCTGGGGAGCGGGCGGTTCCGCTACCTGTTCGGGCCGATCACGCCCGGGACGCGCGAGGAGGTGGTGAGCCGGCTGACCCAGGTGTTCCGCGCCTGCCTGAGCTGACGCGGCTCATCTCCACGCGTGCCGTCACGCGCCCGGCTCGGCCAGGAAGTCGTCGACCGCGCGCAGGAACTCCCGCCGCGCCGAGACGTGCACGAGGTGACCGGCCTCGATCGTGACCAGGCGGGCGCCCGGGATCAGCTCGGCCACCAGCTCCGACCGGAACGGGCTCGCCGTCCCGCCCGACAGCACCAGGGCCGGCGCCGCGATGCCCCGCAGCCCGTCGCGCCAGGCCGGGTCCGGGGTGACGAGCTGCCGCTCCGTCTCGTGCATCATCCGCCAGTCGAACCCCGTCGATTCGTCCTCCTCGACGGGCGCGCGGCCCTCCAGCGGGTACGGCTGCGGCGGGTCCTCCAGCACCAGCCGCCCCACCAGGGCGGGATGGCGGATGGTCAGCAGGCACGCGACGACCCCGCCGAGCGAGTGGCCCACGACCACGGCGCTGCCGATCCCCAGCTGCCGGATCAGGGCCGCGACGTCGTCGGCCATGTCCGGGACGGCGTAGGAGCCGGGGTGCTCGCTGGCTCCGTGGCCGCGCAGGTCGGGCGCGATGACGTGGTGGCGGGCGGCGAAGTGCTGGGTGATGCCGTTCCAGTCGTTGTGGTCGGCGGTGCGCCCGTGCAGGAGCACGAGCGCGGGCGACGCGGGGTCACCCTCCTCGCGGAAGGACAGCTTCACTCCGTTGACGGCCGCTTCACGAATCACAGCCGCGACCCTACCGCCCGGCCCACATGAGACGAGAATTCCGGATATTGGTAGACATTGGCAGACATTGCCCATGAAGGGACGCCGGGACAGTGAGTAGCGTCGCCAGGGACGGGCCGGCGGGTTTGGCCTGATGTTTGCGCGGGCCGGCGACGCGCCCGCCGGGCGGCCGGGTATCTCGCCCCGGGGAACCGACCGGGGCAGGGGCGGACGAAGGGGCGACCGATGCCGGATCCGATAGAAGTGCGCAAGGTACCGATCGAGAGCGTGACCGACGCCTCCGGCCTGGAACGGCTCATCGACGCCGGCGTCATCGAGGCGCACCGGGTGCTCGCCGTCGTCGGCAAGACCGAGGGCAACGGCGGCGTGAACGACTACACCCGCATCCTGGCCGACCGTGCCTTCCGTGACGTGCTGGCGGCCAAGGGCCACCCGGCCCCCGAGACCGTACCCCTGGTGTGGTCCGGAGGCACCGACGGCATCCTCAGCCCGCACGCCACGATCTTCGCCACCCTCGACCCGGCCGCGGCCGTCCCGTCGGACGAGCCGCGCGTGTCCGTCGGCGTCGCGATGAGCGACGTGATCCTGCCGGAGGACATCGGCCGCCCCGCCATGGTGGAGAAGGTCGCGGCGGGCGTCCGGGAGGCCATGAAGATCGCCGGCATCGACGACCCGCGCGACGTGCACTACGTCCAGACCAAGACCCCGCTGCTCACCCTCGCCACCATCACCGAGGCCAGGAGCCGCGGCCAGGACACGGCCATCGAGGAGACCGGCCCGTCCATGGACCTGTCGAACTCCACCACCGCCCTCGGCATCGCCGTCGCCCTCGGCGAGATCGAGCCGCCCCGGGCCGACCAGATCCACAAGGACCTGTCCCTGTACTCGTCGATCGCGTCCTGCTCCTCGGGGGTGGAGCTGGACCGCGCCCAGATCGTGCTGGTCGGCAACGTACGGGGGATCGGCGGCCGCTACCGGATCGGCCACAGCGTCATGAAGGACGCCCTGGACGCCGACGGCATCTGGGCGGCCATCCGCGACTCCGGTCTGGCGCTGCCCGACCGCCCGCACCCCTCCGACCTGGGCGACCGCCTGGTGAACGTCTTCATGAAGTGCGAGGCCGATCCCGCGGGCCGGGTACGTGGCAGGCGCAACATCATGCTGGACGACTCCGACGTCCACTGGCACCGGCAGATCAAGGCGGCGGTGGGCGGGGTGGCGGCCTCGGTGACAGGCGACCCGGCGGTGTTCGTCTCGGTCGCCGCCGTCCACCAGGGCCCCTCGGGCGGCGGCCCGGTCGCGGCCATCACCACCCACTGACCCGTCCCCGCGCCCGCGCGCGCCGACGAACGGGCGTCAGGGCGGGCCGCGGGCCCAGCGGATGTGAGGCCGATGACGATCTTCACCGGCATGCACCCGGCGCAGGGGCGCCACCGGGTCGTCCGGCAGTCCCTCGAGCAGGAGTTCCCCGTCACGCAGGCGAGGTGCCCAAGGTCGCGGTGGACTGTACGGCCGCAGGTGAAGGTCGAAACAGCGCTGTGTTCGCTCTCTGAAGCGCCGTCTTCCCCGGTAAGCGCGTTCAGGTGGAGGCGGCGCGCTCAGAAGGTGAAGCGGGGGGCGGACGGGGTCAGCACGGCCGTCTTCGAGGCGGCGCCCCAGACGGCGTCCAGCTCGCCCGCGAGCGCCTCCGCCAGCCGCGCCACGTCACGGGCCGCCGTCTCGTGCAACGCCTCGGCGACGATGAGCACGGAACGCGTCGTGTCACGGACGGCCGAAAGGCCGCTCTGCCGGTTCGTCCAGCGCCGGGCGTGGGCCCGTCCGCCGCCGTCGGCGAAGATCACCTCACCGGGCGCGGGGTGCTCGGTCTCGCCGGAGAAGGTCAGGTACGCCTCGTCGCCCGCGGCGTGCCGTACCTCCAGGAAGTCAGCGACGTGGTCGACGTCGAACACCGCCACCGGGATCGCGTACGCCACCGACACCGCGTTGCACAGGTCGATCAGCGGGTGGATGCGCGGAAGCGCCCCCTCCTTGCGCAGACGCCGCAGCAGCGACTCCGAGGCGCAGCGGTACTGGGTCGGCTTGAGACCCATCCGCCCGAACGCCCGCCGCCACGCCTGGACCTCCGGAAGCTCGCCCTCCGATGATTCCGCGAGCCGCCTGGCCGCCGTCGCCGCGTACTCCGCCACCCGGGCGTCCACGGAGACGTCCGGCCGGATCCCCTCTGCGTACAGCACCGCCGGAGCCAGCTCCGGGAAGTCGCGCCAGACCGTGTCCGCGTGCTCGAACCGCACCGCCACCTCCAAGATCAAGAGAGTCCACCCTACCGGGCGGCACGGCTGTGCTCGGGAGGCAGTGGGGAGGCGGCCTGCGGTCTGTTGTGAGAAAGGGGACCGGCGTGTCGGTGTGTCGGGAGGTGGGCGAGAGGGCGGTGCATGGGTGGGTGGAAGGCCGTTGGTAGGCGGTGGCCTCGGAGGTCGGTGGGTGGTCACTGGGCGGTCGGGAGGCGGGGCGGCGTGCGGGGGTGTTCGGGGAGCGGGGGAGGACGGCGGTAGTGTCGGGAGCTGTGCCGACCATCCCGCGACCTCTCGACCCGGACGACGACGGACGCCCCGCGCCCGCGCTGGCCGCCGCGCTCGCCTCCTACCAGGACGGCACGGCAGGCCCGGCCGACGTGCTGGCCGTGCTCACCGGGGCCCGGCTCCTGGTCCCCGTCGTCGCCCTGCTGACCGAGTCCGAGGTCGGCGAGCACGGGCTGCGGCAGGAGAAGGAGAGCGAGATGGCGCTGCCCAAGCTCGTCGGCAAGGACGGCAGGCAGGCCGTGCTGGCGTTCACGGGCACGGAGGCGCTGGCGCGGTGGCGGCCCGACGCCCGGCCGGTGCAGGCGAGCACCCCGCAGGTGTGCCAGGCGGCGGCCCACGAGCAGGCGGCGGCCGTGGTCGTGGATGTCGCGGGGCCGGTGCCGTTCGTGATCGAGGGCGAGGTGCTGGAGGCGCTGGCCGCGGTCGCGTCGGGCACGCTCGACCAGCTCGCGGGTGCGACGGTGGCCCGCGTGCGACCGGCCCCTCGCCGCCGCCGCTGGTTCTCCCGCAAACCCACCTGACGCCCCGGCCCACCTGAGGTCCTCACTGGCCCACCCGGCATCCGACCCACCTGCCTGCCGTCCCGGCCCACCTGACACCCTTACCCGCCTGCAGTGTCTGCCCGCGTGACCTCCTTACCCGCCTGCCGGTCCCGCCCGCCTGCCGGCGCCGTCGGTGAGCCGCGTGTCCGAGTGCGGCCGAGTCCGCGAACCGGCACGTTATTGCGAACATGAGGTAACGATCGCCGGGTTCAGGAGGCTTGGACCGTGAGATCGGCCTTTCGCGTCTCGCCCGGCCTCCTCCAGGCGTTCGGCGAGATCTGGGGTCGGCGCAACGTCGCCGACAAGGTCAAGGACGTCAAGGTCTTCCGCAATCGGGTGGTCGGCGTGCTGCGCCTGCACGCAGACCGGATGTGGCTCCAGTCCGGAGGCGGCTGCCTCACGGTCTTCAGTCCCGTCGACGACGAGACCACCGAGAAATTGGAGCGTCTGCATGCCCTCGCGGCCTGACCCGTGCCGAACGGCTCGGGCGGCCGCGATCACGCCGAGATGAACGGCTCCGTCAGGTGCGGTGTCGCCAGGTGCAGCGTGGTGGCGGGTTCGTGGCCGAGCATGCGCTTCCTTGAGTGCCTGGCCGCCTCAGGGTCGATCTCGTGCGAGTAGGCGAGCTCGGGGTGGAGCAGTTGGAGCGCGTGCACCAGGAGGTCGCCGGTGATGAGCGCCAGCTCGTGCCCGTCGCTGACCAGCACGCTCTGGTGACCGGGCGTATGCCCGGGCGTGGCGACCGTGCGCCCGGCGCGCAGCGGCGTGTCCCCGTCGAGGAGCCGGAGCTGGCCGGCCGCCGTGAGCGGGTCGGTGAGGGTCTCGCGAAGCTGCGGGTTGAGCGCGTCGAGGGCGTCGAACTCGGCCCGCTGGAGCAGGTATTCGGCGTTCGGGAAGTAGGGGCGGCGGTTGCTGGTCGCGCTGCCGGGCGCGGGGGCGCCGCCCACCGCGCTGCTGGTCGAAGCGTTGCCGTCCACCGCGCCGCCCGCTGATGGGACGGCCGCCTCGGTCACGACCGCCCATCCGACGTGGTCGGTGTGCAGATGCGTGAGCACCACGGTGTCGACCTCGGCCGGGTCGATGCCCGCGGCGGTGAGCGATTCGGGGAGCGCACCGGGCACGGGCGCCCACGAGCGGGCCGGGCTGTCCGCCGGACCGATCCCGGCGTCCACGATGGTGAGGCCCTTGTCGCTGCGGATCGCATACGCGCGAAACTGGAGCCGCCAGCGGCCCTCGGCGTCGACCGCGCCCGGGTCGTAGCGGTCGGCCTCGGCCCACTGAGCGGCCGTGGCATCGGGGAAGGCCTCGGCGCGCGGGGAGAAGAATGGGCCCTCGCCATCGGCGAGGGCGATGATCTCGGTCGAGCCGATCCGGAGGCGGGGAACGCTGAGGGACATGGCCGCGATCCTGCCATGCCTGCACGCCGGTGGTGACTCGCCCCACCACCGGCTCCTGAACGTGCTGTGCTCGCGGGCCCGGTCTGTGTGAGCACGACGATGAGTTCGAGCATGCCGGCCCACACCATGGCCGATGCCATCCTCTACGTCCGCATCAATGACAGTTCGCACGGCGAGATCGGGATCAACTCCGCGGATCGGCGCCGACCAAGGCGCAGAACCGCAGATGATCCTCAAGGGCCCGGCCGTACGCCGTGACCGTGTTCGGTGCGCGTCCGATGTTGGCCGTGAACTGCAGCCATCGCCGTGCTTGCTCCTGCCCGGCGACCAGGGGGAACTTGTCCCAGATGATCTCCACCATGGACGACCAAGGTAGATCGTCCAGATTCCAAATAATGGCCACGAGGCACCCGGCCGCCGGACTAGGGTCGGCCTGTGGCGGTCCTGGTGGCACTGGCGGCGTTGGCCGGACTCCTCGCCGGCCGCTACGTCCGCGTCCTGGCCGGAGGCTTCACCTACGCCGATCCCGACGCGGACCCCCACGCGGACCCCCACGCGGACCCCCACGCGGACCCGCACACGGGCACCCACGCGGGCACCCACACGGGCACCCGTGCCGGACCCGGCCTGGACGCCCGTGCCGAGGCGCGGGGGGCGTTCGGCCGGGCCCTGCGCACCTGGCCCGTCCCCGCCTGGCCGCCGACCGTGGAGGTCGCCACCGCCGCCGTCACCGCCCTGGTCGCCTGGCGGGCCGGGCTGCCGTACGTCTACCTCGCCGTCGCCGGCACCGCCCTCGCGCTGATCGACTGGCGTACCTCCCGGCTGCCCGACGCGATCACCCTGCCCTCGTACCCGCTGCTGGCCCTCAGCCTGCTGCCCACCGGCGAGGTGCCGCGCGCCCTGCTGGGTGCGGCGGCGCTCGCGGCCGTGTACGGCGTGCTGTGGCTGGTCAGGCCGGCCGCGATGGGGCTCGGCGACGTGAAGCTGGCCGGGCTCATCGGCATGGCCGCCGCCGCGCGGGGCTGGGAGGCGTGGGCCGTGGCCGCCGTCGCCGGGCAGCTCCTCGGCGCCCTGTACGCCCTCGCGCTCCTCCTGACCAGGCGGGCGACCCGGGACACACAGTTCCCGCTGGGGCCGTTCATGCTGCTCGGCGCCCTTGTGGCGCTCTGCCTCGAAGGGTGAGCGGGGCGGAGCGGGTGGATGCGCGTCTCGGCTGGTGAACGGTGGGCCATCCCACTGGGCGGGACATGGAAGACTTGGACGCATGTTGCGCTGGTTGACCGCCGGAGAGTCTCACGGGCCGGAGCTCGTTGCCGTCATGGAGGGCCTGCCGGCCGGGGTCGAGGTGACCACGGCCGCCATCGACGAGGCGCTGCGCCGCCGCCGCCTCGGCTATGGGCGCGGCGCCCGGATGAAGTTCGAGCAGGACCAGGTGACGATCGCCGGCGGCGTCCGCCACGGCCGCACCATGGGCAGCCCGATCGCCGTGCGCGTCGGCAACACCGAGTGGCCCAAGTGGGAGAAGGTCATGGCGGCCGACCCCGTCGACCCGGCCGAGCTGGAGGGGCTGGCGCGCAACGCGCCGCGCTCGCGGCCCCGCCCCGGCCACGCCGACCTGGCGGGCATGCAGAAGTACGGCTTCGACGACGCGCGGCAGGTCCTCGACCGGGCCAGCGCCCGTGAGACGGCGGCCCGGGTGGCACTGGGCGAGGTGGCCAGGCGCTTCCTCAAGCAGGCGCTCGGCGTCGACATCGTCAGCCACGTCACCGAGATCGGCGGCGCCAGGACACCGGCCGAGACCCTGCCCGGCCCGGGTGACCTGGCCCGGATCGACGACGACCCGGTCAGGTGCTCCGACCCCGAGGGCAGCGCCGCCATGGTCGCCGTCATCGACAAGGCCCACAAGGACGGCGACACGCTCGGCGGCGTCGTCGAGGTGCTCGCCTACGGCCTGCCGCCCGGCCTGGGCAGCTACACCCACTGGGACCGCCGCCTCGACTCCCGCCTGGCCGCCGCGCTCATGGGCATCCAGGCGATCAAGGGCGTGGCGGTCGGCGACGGGTTCGAGACGGCCCGCCGCCCCGGCTCCCAGGCCCACGACGAGATCGAGTACACGACCGAGAACGGCGTCAGGCGCATCACCAACCGCGCCGGCGGCGTCGAGGGCGGCATGACCAACGGCGAGGTCCTGCGGGTCAGCGCCGCCATGAAGCCGATCTCCACCGTGCCGCGCGCGCTGGCCACGATCGACGTCAAGACCGGCGAGGCCGCCAAGGCCCACCACGAGCGCTCCGACGTGTGCGCGGTCCCGGCCGCGGGCGTCGTGGCCGAGGCGATGGTCGCGCTGGTGCTGGCCGACGCCGCGCTCGAGAAGTTCGGCGGCGACTCCGTCGAGGAAGTCGCCCGTAACCTGTCCGGCTACCTCTCCTCCATGGTGATCAAGTGACCAGAGCCGTGCTGATCGGACCGCCCGGGTCCGGCAAGACCACCCTCGGCCGGCTGCTCGCCGAGCGGCTCGGCGTCGCCTTCCGCGACACCGACGCCGACGTGGAGGCCGTCGCCGGCAAGTCCGTCGCCGACATCTTCGTCGAGGACGGCGAGGAGCGCTTCCGCGAGCTGGAGCACGCCGCGGTCCGGCAGGCGCTGGCCGAGCACGACGGCGTGCTGTCGCTCGGCGGCGGCGCCGTGCTCAACGAGGAGACGCAGGCGCTGCTCGCCGGCCACCCCGTCGTCTACCTCCAGGTGGGGCTGGCCGACGCGGTGCAGCGGGTCGGCCTGGCCTCGGCCCGGCCGCTGCTCGTGCTCAACCCGCGCAGCCGGCTCAAGAAGCTCATGGAGGAGCGGCGGCCCGTCTACGAGCGGCTCGCCGTCCTGACCGTCGTCACCGACCAGCGCGACCCCGAGGAGCTGGCCGACGAGATCCTGAAGGGGCTCGCCTCATGACCGCGACGAGGATCACCGTGCGCGGCGACAGCCCGTACGACGTGGTGGTCGGAACCGGCGTGCTGAGCGAGCTGCCGGGGCTGCTCAAGCCGGGTGTGCGCACGGTCGCGGTGGTCCACCCGGCCGGGCTGCCGGAGATCGCCCGTCCGGTGTGCGCGTCGCTGTCGGACGCCGGGTTCGACGTGGTGGCGCTGCCCGTGCCCGACGGCGAGCAGGCCAAGACCGTCGAGGTGGCGGCGCAGCTGTGGTCGGCGTTCGGCCGCTACGGCGTCACCCGTTCCGACGCCGTGGTGGGTGTCGGGGGCGGGGCCACGACCGACCTGGCGGGGTTCGTGGCGGCCACGTGGCTGCGCGGGCTCCAGGTGGTGCTGGTCCCGACGACGCTGCTCGCGATGGTCGACGCCGCCGTCGGGGGCAAGAACGGCATCGACACGCCCGAGGGCAAGAACCTCGTCGGAACGTTCCTGCCGCCCGCGGGCGTGCTGTGCGACCTGGCGACGCTGGGGAGCATGCCGCGGGCCGACTACGTGGCGGGGCTCGCGGAGATCATCAAGGGCGGGTTCATCGCCGACCCGGTCATCCTCGACCTCATCGAGCAGGACCCGGCCGACGCCACCCGCCCCGAGGGCCGCCACACCCGCGAGCTGATCGAGCGCAAGATCCAGGTCAAGGCCGACGTCGTGGGCGCCGACCTGCGCGAGGCCGGGCTGCGCGAGATCCTCAACTACGGCCACACGCTGGGCCACGCCATCGAGCGGGCCGAGCAGTACCACATGCGCCACGGCGAGGCGGTGGCGATCGGCATGGTGTACGCCGCCGAGCTGTCCCGGCTCGACGGCCGTGTGGGCGCCGACCTGGTCGAGCGTACCCGTTCCATTCTCGCCGCCGTCGGCCTGCCCACGGCCTACCGCGCCGACGCCTGGCCGCGCCTGCGCGACCACATGCGGCTGGACAAGAAGAACCGCGGCGCCAAGCAGCGCTTCGTGGTCCTCGACGGGCTGGCCAAGCCTGGCCGCCTGGAGGACCCGTCCGAGGAGCTGCTCGAAGCCGCCTACCAGGAGATCTCCCACTGAGACCGTCATGAGACACTACGGCTCCTTCGTCGCGCTCGGCGACAGCTTCACAGAAGGCCTCAACGACCCGGGCCACGACGGCCACTACCGCGGCTGGGCCGACCGGGTCGCCGAGCGCCTGGCCGCCGAGGACCCCTCGTTCCGTTACGCCAACCTCGCGGTCCGCGGCAAGCTGCTCGGGCAGATCGTCGAGCAGCAGGTGCCCTTGGCCGTGCAGATGGCGCCCGACCTGGTCAGCCTGTGCGCCGGGGGCAATGACCTGCTGCGGCCGGGCAGCGACCCGGACGTCATGGCCAAGACCCTGGCCGGGGCCGTGCGCGACCTGCGGGCGAGCGGGGCCGACGTGCTGCTGTTCACGGGCGTCGACCCGCGCGACACGCCGCTGATGCGCCGCCTGCGCGGCCGCTTCGCCATCTTCTACCTGCACATCCGCTCGATCGCCGACCTGTACGGCTGCAAGCTGGTCGACCAGTGGTCGATGCAGGGGCTGCGCGACTGGCGCGCCTGGAGCGACGACCGGCTGCACATGAACGAGGACGGCCACCGGCTGGTCGCGGCCCGGGTGCTGGACGTGCTCGGGGTGCCGTTCGACGACTGGCGCAAGACGTGGCCGGAGCGGACGACGGACCCTCGGGCCAGGCGGCGCGAGGACGCGCAGTGGATCCGCGAGCACCTGGTGCCGTGGGTGAGCCGGCGGCTGCGCGGCACCTCCTCGGGCGACGGCCTCGACCCCAAGCGCCCCGACCTCGCCCCGTGGGACCACTGACCTACCCCTTCACCGGCTTCCGGCACCACTGACCTCCCGCGCACCTCCGGCTCCGGCACGCCGGCGCGCTGACGCTTCGGCCCGCGGCGCTTCGGCCCGCTGGACGCTTCGGTTCGCTGACGCTTGGCTCGCGGCGCTTCGGCCCGCTGGCGCTTCGGCTGGTGACGCTTCGGCCCGCTGACGTGCTGACGCTTCGCCCGAGGCCGCCGTATGCGGTACGCCCTCCCGGACGCCCCCTCCCGTGCGGTTGGGGACGTCCGAGCGCCGCGGCGGCGGGCGTCGGGCAGGGCGGCACCCGGCGGGAGTCAGGGCACCCGGGGGTTGCCCGCCCGAGACGCCGAGGATCAGCGGCGCGGGTCGCGTTCCAGGACCGGGCGGGTCAGGACGGGTCGGTGGACAGGCGTTGGAGGGCGGCGCGGGGGACGGCCGGGTCGGTGGTGCGCCAGAACGGCGGCAGCGAGCCCAGCAGGAAGCCGCTGTAGCGGGCCGTGGCCAGCCGGGGGTCGAGCACCGCGATGACGCCCTTGTCGTTCTGCGAGCGCAGCAGCCGGCCCGTGCCCTGGGCCAGCAGCAGGGCGGCGTGGGTGGCGGCGACCGTCATGAACCCGTTGCCGCCCTTGGCCGCCACGTGCCGCTGCCGGGCCGAGGTCAGGGGGTCGTCCGGGCGCGGGAACGGCACCCGGTCGATGACCACCAGCCGCAGCGACGGCCCCGGCACGTCCACGCCCTGCCACAGCGACAGCGTGCCGAACAGGCAGGTCGGCTCGTCCTCGGCGAACTGCTTGACCAGCAGCATCGTCGAGTCGTCCCCCTGGCACAGCAGCGGGACGTCCAGCCGGTCGCGCAGCGCCTCGGTGGCGGCCTTCGCGGCCCGCATCGAGGAGAACAGGCCCAGCGTCCGCCCGCCGGCCGCCTCGATGAGCTCGGCGATCTCGTCGACGTACGCCTCGGGAAGGCCGTCGCGGCCCGGCTGGGGGAGGTGCTTGGCGACGTACAGGATGCCCGAGCGCTGGTGGTCGAACGGGGACCCGACGTCGATGCCCCGCCACTCGGCGGCCTTGGCGGCCCGCTTGTCGGCCGCCCCGGAGCCGGTCCCCGAGCCCGCCCCGGAGTCGCCCGCGGATCCCGCCCCGGCGTCCGTGTCGGCCACCGCCGGGGCTGGGGAGGCGCCGGCGCCCGGGCCGGACGCGCTCGGGCCGGCCAGTCCCCACTGGCGGGCCATGCCGTCGAAGGTGCCGCCGAGCGCCAGCGTGGCCGAGGTGAGCACCACCGTGCGGTCGCCGAACAGCCGCTCGCGCAGCATGCCGCCCACACCCAGCGGGGCGACCCGCAGCGTGGGCGGGCGCCGGTCGGTGCCCGCGTCCAGCCAGACCACCTCGGCCCGGTCGGTCTCGGAGGCGTGGCCGTACGCCTCCAGCATCCGCACCGCCGTGTCGTGCACCTCGTCCAGCGCCGTGAACGCGGCCTTGCGCTGACCGGCGCGGTCGGGGTCGTCCTTGTCGCCGCCGCGCGGCCCGAGCGCCGTCAGGCAGCGCGCGGAGGCGTCGCGCACCAGCGCGAGCGTCATCCCGAGCACCTGCGGCAGCTCGTCGACGCGGCCCGCCGGCGCCGCCGCCAGCAGCGCCTTCAGGTCCTCGCCGGCCTCCATGAGCTGGTCGGCGACGGGCTGCTCGATGAGCCGTCCCACCCGTCGTACGGCCAGCATGACGGTGGTGTCCGACAGCTCGCCGGTCACCACCGACGTCACCCGGTCGACCAGCTCGTGGGCCTCGTCGACCACCACGGTGTCGTGCTCGGGCAGCACCGGCAGGTCGCCCATGGCGTCGATGGCCAGCAGCGCGTGGTTGGTGACGACCACGTCAACCTCGCCGGCGCGCGCACGGGCCATCTCGGCGAAGCACTCGGCGCCGCTGGGGCAGCGGCTGGCGCCCAGGCACTCCTGCGCGCTGACGGAGAACTGCCGCCACGCCTGCTCGCTGACGCCCGGCACCAGCTCGTCGCGGTCGCCGGTCTCGGTCTCCTCGGCCCACTCCTGGATGCGCTGCACCATCCGGCCCGTGGCGCTGACCTCGCGCGGGTCGAACAGCTGGTCCTGCTCGTCCTCCTCGGGCCAGCCGGCGGTCGCCTTGTAACGGCACAGGTAGTTGCGACGGCCCTTGAGGATGGCGAACGTCGGCGCGTGCGGGAGCTCCTTGGCCAGCGCCTCGGACAGGCGCGGCAGGTCGCGGTCGACGAGCTGGCGCTGCAGCGCGATGGTGGCCGTGGAGATCACCACGGGCTTGTCGGCGTCCATGGCGTGCCGGATCGACGGGACGAGGTACGCGAGCGACTTGCCGGTGCCCGTGCCGGCCTGGACGGCCAGGTGCTCCTTGTGGTCGATGGCCCGCTGGACCGCCTGGACCATGGTGATCTGGCCCTGCCGCTCGCTCCCTCCGACGGCGCTGACCGCGATGCTGAGCAGTTCGTCCACTGACGGGAGATGGGAGTCCGGCACGGCAGTAAACGCTACCCGCATTCGCGGGTGCCCGGCGCCCAACGCCGTGTGATCGGCCATGCGCATCCCGGCGTTCGCGGGACACACCCGGCGGGGCACGTGGCACACTGAACGACCGGGACGCCAACTGGTCTGCCTTGTGTGACCAGATGGGTCCGGGATAAGGATGAGAAGTCCGGTTAAAGTAGGGTTATCCGGGGTTGAGTGGACGAATAAAGGCTGGTTAAAGCAGTATGTCTGCCATGTCGGAAGTTGTCCCGTTGCCGTCGTTCGGTGAAGTCTTCTTCGATGCCCGGGGTCAGGAGAGGTGCCTCCGGGTCACGTGGCACGAGGGCACACTGGTCCTCAGCCTGTGGCGGGGAGAGATGTGCACCGCCAGCTTCCGCATGCCGATGGAAGACGTAGGACGCCTGCTCGACACCCTCGACGACGGCTTCGCGGAGGCCACCGGCGAGCAGCCGGCGGTGCCCGCCCACGACCCGGGCACCGAGGTGATCCCGGGCACCGGCCAGTACCAGCGCCCCCAGACCCTCCCGCCGGCGCCGGTCCAGCAGCAGCCCGACGAGCGCCCGACGGCCACCCTCTCGCCCAGCGACGTGCTCGTCGCGCGCGGCACGCCGCCCCGCCAGGACAAGCTGGTCGCCTCCTACAGCGATCCGCCCGCCCAGCGCGACCCGTACGGCGACTCCTCCCCGTACGCGGACACCGCCGCCGGCCAGTACGGCGACACGTCACCCGGCCAGTACGGCGACCCCGCGCCCGGTCAGCACGGCGAGCGGGCGCCCTTCACCGGCCCCCAGTACTCCGACCCTCAGTACTCCGACCCGGGCACCGGACGCTCCTACGCCGCCCCGCAGCAGTACGCCGAGCCGCAGCGCTCCGAGCCGTTCACCGGCCCGCAGTACGTCGACGACACCCCGAGCGGCCCCCAGTACAGCCTCGACCCGGACCCCTTCTCCGGCCCGCACCCGGTCGCCGGCGAGCGCGGCTACCAGCTTCCCCGCGAACGCCAGGCGCCCCCGCACTCCACCGACCCGCTCGGCTTCCCGTCGCAGGCGTCCGACCCGTACGCGGCCCGCACCCATGACCGGGCCGCCCAGGACAGGACCGCCCAGGACAGGGCGGCACAGGACCGGTACGCCCAGGACGACCGCGGCTACCAGGGGCGGAGCGCGGGCCAGGCCGCGGACGCCGGAGCCGACCTCGGCGCCGCCGGCCTGGGCACGCCGATGCACGGCATCCCTGGCGCGGGCCGGCCCCGCTCCATGCCGCAGCGGGCCGCCGCCCGGCACACCGACCGCCCGGCGCAGGACCCGTACACCAGCGGCGACTCCTACCGCGTCGGCGACGGGTACGCGTCGCTGGACCGCCCGTCCCAGGACTACCAGGCCCAGGACTACCAGGCACAGGACTATCCGGCACAGGACAGCCGCCGGCAGGACCACCGTGCGCAGGACTACCGCCGGCAGGACTACCAGGCCCAGGACCACCAGGCGCAGGACTACCAGGCGCAGGACCACCGGCAGCAGGACTACCCGGCACAGCACAACGGGGCCCGCGACTACTTCAGCCAGGACCACCCGGTCTACCCCCCGCCCCCCGCCAACCCGGTGGACCCCCTGCTCGCCCTCGGCACCCCGGAGCCCGGCGGGCAGTACCGGCAGCAGCCGGACGGCCAGCCGCTGTCGCGCCCGTACGTCGGTGACCCCATGTTCTCCACGGGCGAGCGCCTGCGTCCCGACCAGCAGTACGACGACCGGGACGACCGCCGCGACTGGTGACGGGCGGCCGCCCGGCGGGTGACCCGCGGCTCGGCCGTTCGCGAGGGCACGGCATGATGGATGCCGATGCCTTCCCCCCGCGTTCCCGTGGCGGGAAGGCCGTCGCCGCGCGGGGCGAGGACAGTGCCCCGGACCCCGTTGCCGAGGAGGGCCTGAAGTGTCCCATCGTCCCGCGACCTCCCCTGGCCGAGCCCGGTGAACGCGGCCACGGGACTCCAGCTGCTCCTCATGGCCGGCGGAGCGGTGGCCGTGGCCGCCGTGGCGCGGCGCAAGGGCTGGCCGGCGCCGCTGCTGCTGGTGGCGGCCGGGCTGATTGTCTCGCCGGTGGTCCCGGCCGTGCCGCTGGACCCCGAGCTGGTGCTGTTCGTGTTCCTGCCGCCGCTGCTCTACTCGGCCGCGCTGGACAGCTCGTACCTGCGGCTGCGCGACGTGCGGCGGTCGGTGGCGCTGCTGTCGGTGGGCCTGGTGCTGGCCACGATGGCCGCCGTCGGGCTGGTCGTGCACCTGCTGCTGCCCGAGCTGCCGCTGGCGGCGGCGTTCGCGCTGGGCGCGATCGTCGCGCCGCCCGACGCGGTGGCGGCGGTGGCCGTGGGCCGGCGGCTGGGCCTGCCGCGCCGGCCGCTGACGATCCTCGTCGGCGAGAGCCTGTTCAACGACGCGACCGCCCTGACCGCCTACCGGGTGGCCATCGGCGCGGCCGTGGGCGGCACCGTGGACCTGGCGGTGGCGGCCGGCGAGTTCCTGTACGCGGCGGTGGCCGGGGTGGGGATCGGGCTGGCGCTGGCGTTCGTGTTCGCCTGGGTGTTCCGGCACACCCGCGACTCGCTGGTCGAGAACACGCTCATGCTGCTCATCCCGTTCGCCGCCTATCTCACCGCGGAGTCGGTCCACGCCTCGGGCGTGATCTCCGTGGTGATCGTCGGCCTCTACCTGGGCAACCAGATGCACCTGCGCGGGTTCGGCACGCGGCTGGTGTCGGCGTCGGTGTGGAAGGTGACGGACTTCTTCCTGGAGACGGTCGTGTTCACGCTGATCGGCCTCCAGCTCGTGACGGTGGTGCGAGGCGTCAGCGGCTACGGCGCCGGTGAGCTGGTGCTGTACGCGGTCGTGGTGTTCCTGACCACGGTGCTGGTGCGCTTCGCCTGGATGCTGCCCGCGGCGTACGTGCCGAGGCTGCTGGGGCGGGGCGAGGGCACCCTGCCGACGCCGCAGGTGGTGATCGTGGGCTGGGCCGGCATGCGGGGCGTGGTGTCGCTGGCCGCGGCGTTCTCCATCCCCGCCGACGTGCCGGGCCGGACGATGCTGCTGTTCCTGACGTTCACCACCGTGATCGGCACGCTGCTGGTGCAGGGGCTGTCGTTCCCGGCGCTGATCCGGCGGCTGCGCGTGTCCAGCGAGGAGGAGCGCTACCAGGACACGCTGGCCGAGGCCAGCGCCCAGCAGGCGGCGCTCACGGCGGGCCTGGCGGCGCTCGACCGGGCCGTGGAGGGCGACGGCGAGCCCGACGAGATCAAGAAGCAGGTCATCGACCAGCTCAAGGAGAAGTCGTGGCGGCGCTCGCTGAGTGCCTGGGAGCGGCTGGGCGGCGGCACGGCGCAGGGCGGCGCGGAGACGCCGAGCACGCTCTATCGCCGCCTGCGCCGCGACATGCTGCAGGCGGAGCGGGAGGTGTTCGTCCGGCTGCGCGACGAGCGCAGCCTGGACGACGAGGTGATGCGTGAGGTGATGGCCCAGCTCGACTTCGAGGAGGCCCTCCTGGAGCGTTAGCTAGCCCATCTGGTTGTCGACGTAGCACCACCGCCACTGCTCGCCCGGCTCGAACGACTGGACCACCGGGTGGGTCAGCTCGTGGAAGTGCTTGGTCGCGTGCTTGCCGGGCGAGGAGTCGCAGCAGCCGATGTGCCCGCATTCGAGGCACCGGCGCAGGTGCACCCACCGCCCGCCCTCGGCCAGGCACTCCTCGCACCCGTCCGGGGTGTTGGCCGCCGGGTCCCCGGCGTGGGAAAGATGTTCACATGTTGCCATAGGGGAAATCCTAGAACTCCACTCTTGTTTTCCTGCCCCCGCACCCCTTGCTGAGGACGGGGCGACGGTGGACATTGTGCACATCGCCGATGTGCCGGTGGACCTCGTGCACATCGCGGATGCGACGCGGACCGCTGTCCCGAGGGAGCCCCCGTGCTGGAGGTGCGCAATCTCGAGGTCGTCTACGACGACGTGATGCTCGTCCTGCGGGGTGTGAGCCTGCGCGTCCCGCCCGGCTCGATCGTCGCGCTGCTCGGCGCGAACGGGGCCGGCAAGACCACCCTGCTGCGCGCCGTGTCGGGGCTGCTGGGCGTCCACGACGGCGAGGTGGTCAAGGGCTCGGTCACGCTGGAGGGCGAGCCGCTGCACCGCCTGCGTCCCGCCCAGATCGTCCGGCGGGGCGTCAGCCAGGTCATGGAGGGCCGGCGCATCCTGGGCGAGCTGACCGTCGAGGAGAACCTCAGGGCCGGCGGCCACACCGCCCGCGTCTCCCACCTGGACCGGGTCTACGACCTGTTCCCGGTGCTGCGCGAGCGGCGCTCGGCCACGGCCGGCTACCTGTCGGGCGGCGAGCAGCAGATGCTCGCGATCGGCCGCGCGCTCATGGCGGGCCCCCGCTACCTGCTGCTGGACGAGCCGAGCCTGGGCCTGGCCCCGGCGCTGGTGGCGCAGGTGCGCGACCTGGTCGTCGAGATCAACCGGCAGGGCACCACGGTGCTGCTGGTGGAGCAGAACGCCCGGATGGCGCTGTCCATCGCCACCCACGGCTACGTCATGGAGACCGGGAAGATCGTCATGGACCGGCCGGCGGGCGAGCTGCTGGCCGACGACGACATCAAGGAGTTCTACCTCGGGGCCGTCCGCTCCTTCCGCGACGTCAAGCACTACAAGCGCAGGAAGCGGTGGCTGTCGTGAGCGGCCCGCGGACGGGCGGGGCCGGGCCGGTGCTCACCGTCGAGGACGTCCATCTGAGCTTCGCCGGCGTCACGGCCATCGACGGCGTCACCTTCGACGTGCGCCCGGCCGAGCTGCTCGCGGTCATCGGCCCGAACGGCGCCGGCAAGACATCGGTGTTCAACGTGCTGTCCGGGGTGTACCGGCCGCAGCGGGGCCGGGTCACGTTCCTCGGCGAGGACCTGCTGGCGCGCCGGCCGCACCGGATCGCCGCGATGGGCATGGCGCGCACGTTCCAGAACGTGGAGCTGTTCCACAACCTGACCGTCCTGGACAACCTGATGCTCGGGCGCCACCACCACTTCCGTTACGGCGCGGCGGCGGCCGTCCTGTGGCTGGGCCGGGCGCGCCGGGCCGAGCTGGCGGCCCGCGCCCGGGTCGAGGAGATCGTCGACTTCCTGGAGCTGGAGCCGTGGCGCCGCCATCCCGTGCGGCTGCTGCCGTACGGGGTGCAGAAACGCGTCGAGCTGGGCCGGGCGCTGGCCATGGAGCCGCGCCTGCTGCTGCTGGACGAGCCGGTGGCCGGGATGAACCTGGAGGAGACCGAGGACATGGCGCGGTTCGTCCTGGACGTGCGCGACGAGCTGGGCGTGCCCATCGTGATGGTGGAGCACGACATGGGCCTGGTCATGGACCTGGCCGACCGGGTGCTGGTGCTGGACTTCGGCCGGCCCGTCGCGCTCGGCGCCCCGGCCGAGGTGCGCCGCGACCCCGCCGTCATCCAGGCGTACCTCGGCGGGGCGTACCCGGGAGGGACGGCATGACGGCCACGATCGTGACCAGGGTGCGCGAGCGCGCCCGCTCCGCCCCGGACGCGGTCGCCCTGCGGCACAAGGACCTCGGCGTCTGGCGCGAGGTCACCTGGGCCGGCTACTGGGACCGGGCGGAGCTGGTCGCGCACGCGCTGCTGGCGCTCGGCGTGGAGCCGGGCGACCGGGTGGCCGTCCACTCCGAGAACCGCCCGGAATGGCTCTACACCGACCTCGGCGCCGTCGCCGTGCGGGCGGTCACCGTCGGGCTCTACCCAGCCAACCCGGCCGGCGAGGTGGCCCACCTGCTGTCCGACTCCGGCGCCCGCGTCCTGGTCGCCGAGGACCAGGAGCAGGTGGACAAGGCGCTGGCCGTCCTCGGCGGCTGCCCCGAGCTGCGGCACGTCGTCTACCTGGAGCCGCGCGGCATCCGCGGCCGCTACGACGACCCGCGGCTGATGGGCTGGCCCGAGCTGCTCGCCCTCGGCGCGCGGCACCGCGCCGAACATCCCGGCGCGGTGGCGGAGCGCATGGCCGCCGCCGAGCCCGGCGACGTGATGACGCTCGTCTACACCTCCGGCACGACCGGGCCGCCCAAGGGCGTCATGCTCACGGTCCGCAACGTCGAGTTCGCCGTGGAGACGCTGGTCACGGGCGGCGGTTTCACCTTCCCGCCGCCCTCCGAGCGCGACCTGGTCCTGTCGTACCTGCCGCTGTGCCACGTGGCCGAGCGGGCGTTCACCGTCTGGTTCAACGCGGCCTGCGGCGTGCAGGTGAACTTCGCCGAGTCCCCCGAGACCGTCCAGTCCAACCTGCGCGAGGTGCAGCCGACGATCCTGTTCGGCGTGCCGCGCAGCTGGGAGAAGACGCTGGCCCAGATCGACATCCGCCGCGCCTCGGCCACCCCGCTCAAGCGGGCCGTCGCCGGCTTCTGGCTGCGGGTGGCCGACCGGCTGGGCGCGGCGCTGGCCCGTACCGGCGGCCGGCACACGCCCGCCACCAGGCTGGCGTACGCGGCCGGGTGGGTGTGCTGCTACCGGGCGCTGCGCGAGCGGTTCGGCATGCGCCACGTCCGGTACGCCGCCTCCGGGACCGCCCCCATCGCGCCCTCCGTGCTCAGGTTCTTCATGGGCGTCGGCGTGCCCATGCACGAGCTGTACGGCATGAGCGAGAACACCGCCGTCGCCACCGCCAACCGCCCCGGCCGGGTCCGGCCCGGCACCGTCGGCGAGCCGCACCCCGGGGTCGAGCTGCGCATCGACGAGGCCACGGGCGAGATCCTCACCCGGCACCCCGGGACGTTCGCCGGCTACTGGGGCGACCCGGCGGCCACCGCGGCCGTCCTCGGGCCGGACGGCTGGCTGCGGACCGGCGACGTGGGCGAGCTGGTGGACGGCACCCACCTGCGGATCACCGACCGGCTGAAGGACATCATCATCACCGCGGGCGGCAAGAACGTCGCGCCCAGCGAGATCGAGAACGCGCTGAAGGCGTCGCCGTACGTCAAGGAGGCGGTCGTCGTCGGCGACCGGCGGCCGTACCTGGTCGCGCTCGTCGGCATCGAGCCCGACACGGTGGGGGAGTGGGCGCGGCGGCGCGGCGTCGCCTACACCACCTACCGCGACCTGTCGGAGCGGCCGGAGACCCGCGAGCTGGTCCAGCGGGTCGTGGACGACGTCAACGCCCGCCTGGCCCGCCCCGAGCAGGTGAAGCGCTTCGCGTTCCTGCCCAAGGAGCTCGACCACGAGGACGGCGAGCTGACCGCCACCCGCAAGGTCCGGCGCGCCGCCGTGGCCGAGCGGTTCGAGGACCTGGTCGAAGGGATGTACGCACGGTGAAGGGCCTGCTGGAGAGCGTCATCAGGGGACTGGGCAACGGCTCGGTGTACGCGCTGCTCGCGCTCGGGTTCGTGATCGTCTACAAGGCAACCCGGGTGATCAGCTTCGCCCAGCCGGCGCTGATGCTGGCCGGCGGCGTGGCCGTCAGCTACCTGGCGGGGACGACCGGCTTCTACGCGGCCGTGCCGCTCGCCGCGCTCCTGGTCGCCGGGGTGGCGCTGGGCGTCGAGCGGACGGCGATCAGGCCGATGGTGGGGCGGCCCGTGTTCGTGGTGGCGATCATCACGCTGGGCGTGGACGTGGTCCTGCGGGTCGTGGTCAACGCCTTCATCGGCCGCGACGTCCGCCAGGTGGGCGACCCGTGGGGGTTCGCGCTGGTGGAGCTGGGGCCGCTGGTCGTGCAGCAGCGCTGGCTCGCCATGCTGGCGGTGACGGCGGTGCTCGTCGGGCTGCTGTTCGCCTTCTTCCGCCACACCAGGTACGGGCTGGCGATGCGGGCCGCGGCCCACGACCAGGAGACCGCGCTCGCGCAGGGCATCTCGGTGGGCATGGTGTTCGCGCTGTCGTGGGCGATCGCCGGCTTCCTCGCGGCGGTCGCCGGCGCGTTCGCGGGCACCGGGCAGGGCATCGAGCAGTCGACGTGGGTGATCGCGCTCAAGGCGCTGCCCGCGATCATCGTCGGCGGGCTCGACTCGCTCGGGGGCGCGGTGATCGGGGGGCTGGCCGTCGGGGTGGTGGAGTCGCTGTTCCAGTCGTACCAGGGCGAGTACGCGCCGTGGCTGGGCCAGAACTTCGCCGTCGTCTCACCGTACGTGGTGATGCTGGTGGTCCTGCTGGTCAGGCCGTACGGCCTGCTCGGCACCCGGGAGGTCGAACGAGTATGACGGACACGAGGTCGGGGACGTCGTCCGGCGTCCCCGACATACCGACCGGACGGTTTCGCCGGGTGCGCGGCCGGCCGCTGCTGCGCACCTCCTACGCCCAGGACATGGCGCTGCTGGACACGCCGGCCAAGCGGCTGTGGGCGGGGCTGCTGGTGGTGCTGGCGTTCGCGCTGCCGGTGGTCCTCGCCGACCGGTCGCTGGAGGTGCTGGCCGGGGCGTACGCGCTGGCCATCGGCGCCATCGGGCTGAACATCGTCACCGGGTACGCCGGCCAGGTGTCGCTCGGGCACGCCTTCTTCGTGGCCATCGGCGCCTACACCGCCGCCGCCGTGTCCGCGCCGCCCGGCGGCAGGACCCTCGGGTACGGCCTGTCCGAGATCTGGATCTGGCTGCCCGCGGCCGGGCTCGCCGCCGCGGCGGCCGGGGTGCTCGTCGCGCCGCTCGCCACCCGCCTGCGCGGCCTCTACCTGGCGGTCGTCACGCTCGGCCTGGTCTTCCTCGGCGAGCACGTCTTCAAGGAGTGGAAGGCGCTCACCGGCGGGCCCGGCGTCGGCCGGGAGGCGGCGGTGCCCCGGCTGCTGGGGTACCCGCTGGACCAGGACGGGCCGCTCGGCACCAGGGAGCAGCTCCTCTACCTGCTCATGCTGACGCTGCTCGTGCTCTTCGCGGTCGCGGCGCGCAACCTGGCCCGCTCGCGCGTCGGCCGCGCCTTCGCCGCGATCCGCGACCGCGACATCGCCGCGGCCGTCATGGGGGTGCCGCTGACCCGCTACAAGGTGCTGGCGTTCGGGATCTCCTCCTTCTACGCCGGCTGCGCGGGCGGCCTGCTCCACACCGTCTCCGGGTACGTGGAGCCGGGCTCGTTCAGCCTGCTGCTGTCGGTGCAGTTCATCGCGATGGTGCTGATCGGCGGGGCGGCCACCGTGTCCGGGTCGATCGCGGGGGCCCTGTTCATCTCCCTGCTCCAGCCGCTCACCCGGACGTTGCCCGCCCTGGTGCCGGTCGTCAGCGCCGACACCACGCGCACGCCCAACGTCTTCCAGGTCGAGACCGTGCTCTACGGCCTGCTGATCGTGCTGTTCCTCGTCTTCGAGCCGCGGGGTCTGTCCGGGCTGTGGATCCGGGTCCGCGCCTACTGGAAGTCGTGGCCGTTCTCCTACTAGAGAGGGGTTATTCATGAGAAGTCGCTCAGCAGCGGCGCTCGCCGCGTTGGCGGTCCTCCTGCCGGCCTGCGGCGTCATCCGGGGGGACGACAAGAAGGAGGGCGAGGGCGTCCGGACGCCGGGGGTCACGGCCGAGCCCTGCCGCTCCGCGGTGGACCCCAAGAAGGGGTGCATCTACCTGGGCACCGTCTCCGACCTCACCTCCGGGCCGTTCGCCGCGCTGGCCGTGCCGATCACCGACGCGCAGAAGGCGTTCTGGGCCCGCGTCAACAAGGCGGGCGGGATCGGCGGCAGGTACGAGGTGGACGTCACCACCTACGTCCGCGACAACAAGTACAACCCCGAGGTCCACCGGCAGGTCTACAACGAGATCAAGGACCACGTCCTCGCCCTCTCCCAGACGCTCGGCTCGCCCACCACGGCCGCGATCATCGGCGACCTCAAGGCCGGCAGCGTCCTCGCCGCTCCCGCCTCGTGGACATCGGCCTGGGAGTTCGAGGACGTGATCATCGAGTCCGGCTCGAACTACTGCGTCGAGGCGATGAACTCCGTGGACTACGCCATGGAGGCCCACCGGCCCAGGAGCGTCATGGCCGTCCACCTGGCCGGCGACTACGGCGCCGACGCCGCCGCCGGGGCGAAGATCGCCGCGCGGCGCAACGGCCTGACCTTCACCGACGTCGAGACGCCGTCGGGTGCCACCGAGCAGGGCCGCGCCATCACCGAGATCACCAAGCGCAGGCCCGACCTCGTCATCCTCACCACCGGGCCCGCCGACGCGGCCGCCATCGTGGGCCAGGCCGCCGCGGCCGGCTTCGAGGGCCGTTTCATCGGCACCGGCCCCACCTGGAACCCCGCCCTGCTCAAGTCGCCCGCCGCGCCGGCCCTCAAGGCGCTGTACGAGCAGTCCTCGCCCGGCCGGCCGTGGAACGCCGAGACGCCCGGCCACCGGGCCATGCGGGACGCGCTGCCCGGCGTCACCCCCAACGACGGCTACACCTCCGGCTGGGTGTGGGCGTACCCCATGAAGGCGGCGCTGGAGGCGATGGTGGCCGGCGGCGACGTCAGCCGTCAGGGCCTGCTCGCCGCCGTCAAGAAGCTCAGGACCGTCGACTACGAGGGCATGCTGCCGCCCGAGGCCGGGAACTACGCCGACGACCCGAACACGGCCACCTTCCGCCAGACACTCGTCAACCGGCTCGACGACAAGGCGCCGACCGGCGTGACCACCGTCAAGGACCTCTACGTCGGCCCCACCGCCAGGGCGTACACCTTCGACGGTCCCTGTTACGCCAAGCTGTGAGTCCGGCCGCGGCGGGAGAGCGTTGGGTAGGGTCACCGGTATGAGCCCCCTCAAGACCCGGTTCGCGTCCCTCGCCGCCGTCGCCGCCCTCGTCGTCACCGCGGGTTGCGCCGAGGTCAACTCGACGATCGACAAGACCCAGGCGTGCCTGGAGGCCCCCAAGATCGTCGCCGACCTGGGCACCCAGATCGGCAAGCTCAAGGACGACCCCCAGGCGATGGACAAGGCCCTCGACGACGCCTCGAAGAAGCTGAACGACGTGGCCGACAAGGCGGCCAACACCACGCTGAAGGAGGCCACCGACGACCTCGCGCGCACGCTGGGCGGCATCGACGTCAAGAACGTGAACGACGCGGTCGACGCCGTCCAGAAGGTCGGCATCGACACGGCCGCCTACCTGGAGAAGGTCGCCAAGGCGTGTAGCTGAGCCGTGCTCCAACCCGCCTTCTCTAGGGGGAATGGGGACGAATTAGCTTCGCAGTATGGAGCCCGATCCGCGTTTCACGCTCGCCAACGAGCGCACCTTCCTGACGTGGCTCAGCACCGCGCTGGCCCTCAGCGCGGGCGGGGTGGCCATGGCCGCGGTGCCGGAGGGCGTCTTCGTGCCGTGGGCGCGCACCCTGCTGGCCATCGTCCTGGTCACCCTGTCCGCGCTGGCCGCCGGCATGGCCTACCCGCGCTGGCGCAACATCCAGCGCGCCCTGCGCAAGCAGGAGCCGCTGCCGCCGCCCGCCCTCGCGGTCGTCTTCGGGTGCGGGGTGACCGCGGTCGCCGTGATCGCCCTGGTCTGCATCGTGGTCGCGGCCTGACATGTCACGCCCTGACCGGTCCTCGGACCCCGCCGATTCCTCGGGTCTCCCGGGGCCCGGCGACATCTGGGACTCGGGGCTGCAGAGCGAGCGCACCCGGCTGGCCTGGGTGCGCACGGCCGTGATGCTGTCCACGGGCGGGCTCGCCGCCGCCGGCCTGGCCCTGCGCCACGGGATGACGCTGCGGCACGCCCTGCCCCTGATGACCGCGACCGGGTTCGCGCTGGCCGCGCTCTGCGGGGGTGTGCTGCTGCTGCGCACCGGCCTGCGGTTCCGGCGCGTGCAGGCGGCGCTGCACGACGGCCGTTCGACCGACGACCGGGTGGACGCCCTGCTGGCGTGGGCCGGGACGCTGTGCGCCGTGGCCGGTGCGTTCGCGTTCGTGTTCACTGCGTGATCATCCCAGGTCGGGAGGCTATGGGCGGCTTGCCGGAAACGCCCCTCCGGGATGACACTCGGTCTAGGGGGTGAACCCATGGAAGAACTGCGCAGAGTGGTTCCGTTCGAGTGCCGGCGCTGCTGGCACGTATGGGAAGAGGAGTACCTCGTCAGACACGGCGAGGACCGCCATGGCAACGAACGGGTCGTCTGGATGCAGGGCGGGGTCGCCGTGCCTCCGCCGACGGAGGGCATGATCTGCCCGCGCTGCCACTGCCAGCAGGCCACCACGTTCCCCGAGGGCTACCTCAGGCACCATCCGGAGCTCATTCCGCCTCAGGAGCCGGCTCGGCCCGACGACACGCCGCTGCTCAGCCCGGTCCCCAAACGGCCGCGCTACTGACGGGCTCCTCCGCCTCCGGGGACGGCGGCCCGTCGCCGTCCCCGGAGGCGGAGACCACATGAATCCGGCTCATGTCACGTGACAGCAGGTGAGCATTTCCTGGCCTCTGGTGTCATAAGCCGCGTCTTGCCGCAGCGTGCGCGCGTGCCCGAGACTCGACCTGGCGCCCGCGCTCTCATCGGGACCCCTGGCGGCGGCGCCGTCGCGTCCGCCGCCTGGCGAGGGAGGCACCGTGGCGCGCGCGGGCGCCCTCGCCGTCGCCATGTCAGGGCTCCACGTCGCGGGCCTCATGTCGCGGGCTCCACGTCGCGGGCCCCGGCCGGTCAGCTCAGGCTCTCCAGCCACGCCCGGTGCAGCCCGGCGAAGCGGCCCGACGCGGCGATGAGCCGGTCCGGCGGCCCGTCCTCGACGATCTCGCCCCGCTCCATCACCAGCACCCGGTCGGCGATCTCGACGGTCGAGAGCCGGTGCGCGATGATCAGCGCGGTCCGGTCGGCCAGGATGGTGCGCAGCGCCCGCTGCACCAGGCGCTCACTGGGCACGTCCAGGCTGGAGGTCGCCTCGTCCAGGATGAGCACCGCCGGGTCGGCGAGGAAGGCCCGGGCGAACGCCACGAGCTGCCGCTGACCCGCCGACATCCGGCCGCCCCGCTTGCCCACCTCGGTGTCGTAGCCCTCGGGCAGTGCCGAGATGAAGTCGTGGGCGCCGATGGCCCGCGCCGCCTCGCGTACCTGCCGGTCGGTGGCCTCGGGCCGGCCGAACCTGATGTTGTCGGCGACAGTGCCGCTGAACAGGAAGTTCTCCTGCGTCACCATGACGACGGCCGAGCGCAGCGTCGGCTCGTCCAGCCGGCGCAGGTCCACGCCGTCGAGCAGCACCTGGCCGCCGGTCGGGTCGTAGAAGCGGGAGATGAGCTTGGCCAGGGTCGTCTTGCCCGCGCCGGTCGCGCCGACCAGCGCCACGCTCTGACCCGCGGGGATGGTCAGGTCGAGCTGCGGCAGGATCGGCATCTCCTCGACGTAGGCGAACCTGACGTGCTCGAAGCGCACCTCGCCGCGCGCCTCGGCCAGCGGCTCCGGGTCGCGCGGCTCCGGCACGCCCGGCTCCTCCTCCAGCACGCCCGACAGCTTCTCCAGCGCCGCGCCCGCCGACTGGAGCGTGTTGTAGAACTGGCTGATCTCCTGCATCGGCTCGTAGAACTGGCGCAGGTACAGCAGGAACGCGGCCAGCACGCCGACCGTGACCTCGCCGTGCAGCGCCAGCCAGCCGCCGTAGAGCAGCACGCCGCCCACGGTCAGGTTGCCGATGAGCTTGATGCCCGGCATGAACACCGCGATGAGCTGCATGCTGCGGGCGTTGGCGTCGCGGTAGTCGTCGTTGAGCTTGGTGAAGATCTCCTGGTTGCGCGGCTCGCGGCGGAACGCCTGCACCGCCCGGATGCCGGTCATCGACTCCACGAAGTGGACGATCACCAGCGCCACGGTCTCGCGGGTGCGCCGGTACACGATCGCCGACTGGCGGCGGAACCAGCGGGTGAACAGCAGCAGCAGGGGCAGCGGCAGCAGCGCCACCAGGCCGAGGTGCACGTCCAGCACCACCAGCAGCACGGCCGTGCCGAACAGGGTGAGGACCGCGGTGACCAGGCTGTCGAAGCCCGACTGGAGCAGCTCGGCGATGGCCTCGATGTCGGAGGTCAGCCGGGAGATCACCCGGCCGGAGGTGTACTTCTCGTGGAAGCTCAGCGACAGCCGCTGGAAGTGGTCGAACACCCGCCTGCGCAGCTCCAGCAGGATGCCTTGCCCGATCTTGCCGGACAGCTGCAGGAACGCCTGCCGGGTGAGCGCCTGCGTGACCGCCGCGGCCAGGATCACGCCGATGACGGTCAGCAGCGTGCCGGAGCCGGTGCCCTTGAGCATCGGCGGGATGCCGGCGTCGATGCCCACCTTCACCAGGTACGGGATGGCCAGGCCGCACAGGTTGGAGACGACGATGATGCCGGTGAGCAGCGCGATCGCCCTGCGGTGGGGCGACAGCAGGCCGCCGAGCAGCCGGCGCGAGCGGGCGCGCAGCAGCACCGACACCTTCTCGGACAGCTCGTCCTGGTCCTCGGAGGCGACCCCGCGCCAGTCGGCCCCCTTGGATTCCGGAGGCTCCGCAGGCTCGGAGGAGGTCGGAGTGGTCGCCGGACCGGTCGCCGGGGCGGTCATCGCAGGGCTCCTTCAGACGGGTCGAGGTCGGCGTCCTGGGCCAGCAGCTCGCGGTAGGCGGGCACCTCGGCCAGCAGCTCGTGGTGCCGGCCGACGTGCGTGATCGTGCCGCCCGACAGCAGCGCGACCTTGTCGGCCAGCAGCACGGTCGAGGCGCGGTGCGCGACCACGATGCCGGTCGCGTCGCGCAGCACGTGCCGCAGCGCCTGCTCCACCAGCGCCTCCGTCTCGACGTCCAGCGCCGAGAGCGTGTCGTCGAGCACGAGGATCCGCGGCCTGCTCAGCACGGCCCTGGCCAGCGCGAGCCGCTGCCGCTGCCCGCCGGACAGCGACATGCCCTGCTCGCCGATGCGGGTGTCGAGGCCCCACGGCAGGTCGTGGACGAACATGGCCTGCGCCGTGCGGATGGCGTCCTCAAGCTCCTCCTCGGTGGCGTCGTGGCGGCCGAGCGTGAGGTTCTCGCGCACGCTCATCGAGAACAGCGTCGGCTCCTCGAAGGCCGTGGCGACCACCTGGCGCAGCGTGGGCAGCGTCAGGTCGCGCACGTCGTGGCCGTCGATGGTCACGCGTCCCCCGGTCGGGTCGATAAGCCGAGGCACCATCGCGGTCAGCGTGGTCTTGCCGGAGCCGGTGGCGCCGACGATCGCGACGGTCTCACCGGGCCGCACCTCCAGCCAGACGTCGCGCAGCACCGGCTGCTCGGCGCCGGGGAAGCGGAACTCGACGCCCTCGAACCGCAGGTGGCCGCGCGGGTTCTCGATCACCCGCGCGCCGCCCTCGATGGCCGGCTTCGTGTCCATGACCTCCATGACGCGGTCGGCGGAGGTCATCGACTCCTGCGCCATCGCGAGGATGTAGCCGAGGCTGGCGATCGGCCAGACGAGCTGGAGCATCATCGTGGTGAAGGCGACCAGCGTGCCCAGCGTCAGCGCGCCCGAGCCCACGGCCAGCGCGCCCAGCAGCAGCACCAGGGCCAGCGTGAAGTTCGGGATCACCTCCAGGAAGGTGAAGAACCGGGCCGACAGCCGCACCTTGTCCATCGAGGTGCCGTACACCTTGAGCGCGGCGTCGTCGTAGCGGTCGTAGACGTGGTGGCGGCGGCCGAACGCCTTGATCGTCCGGATGCCGATGGCCGACTCCTCGACGAGCGTGGCCAGGTCGCCCTGCTCGTCCTGCACCTGGCGGGAGATCTTGATGTAGCGCTTCTCGAAGCGGTTCGACACCAGCACGATCGGAACGGCGGAGGCGGCGACGAGGAGCCCCAGCGGCCAGTACATGTTCAGCAGCAGCACCGTGACGGTGATGAGCTGAAGGATGTTCATGACCAGGAACAGCATGCCGAAGCCGAGGAAGCGGCGGATCGTCGACAGGTCGGTGGTGGCGCGGGACAGGAGCTGACCCGACTGCCATTCGCCGTGGAAGGCCATCGGCAGGCGCTGCAGGTGCGCGTACAGGTCGTCGCGGATGCGGGTCTCCAGGCCGAGCACGGGACCGATCTGGGTCCAGCGCCGCAGGAAGATCAGCAGCGCCTCGGCCGCGCCGACGCCCAGCGCGAGCAGGCCGAGGGGGAGCAGGGCGCCGGAGTCGCCGCTGAGCACGGGGCCGTCGACGACCTCCTTGCCGATGAGCGGCAGCGTGATGCTGGCGGCGATCGACAGGACCGCGACGAGCCAGATGAACACCAGCTTGACGACGTACGGGCGGAGGTAGGACTTCATCCGCCACAGGGCGTGGGACGACAGGGCCGGGAGTGAGAAGGGCAGCGGACGGCGGGGTGAGCGTGTATCGGGAGGCATCCCTACCAGGCTAATAGGTGGGATCAACCCATTTTCGGTCCGCCACGCTGGCGGGTCAGCGTCGCCGTCACGGCCGCCTGGCTCGGCTTTCCCGCCCTTCTCCTCCCAGCCGAATCGGACCTGATATATCGCCCTGGTTAGGGTTTTCGAGCACCCGATGGCTGAGGGAGTGGCCTCTCCTCCGGCTCAGAGGCCCCCGGCTGTGCTCGCCGTACGGTCCCGGGCGCGGCGGCCGAAGTCCGACAGCAGCGGCGTGACGTCCGCCGCGCCGATCGTCACCTCGATCGCCCCGGCGGGCGGCACCGCGACCGTGTCCCGGTCGAAGTGCACCCGCAGGGCCCCGCTCCGGGTGAAGGCCACGTCCGTCAGCCCCTTCGCGGGGGAACGGAGGGCGGCGTCCAGCCGGGCGGCCTCGATCCCCTGGCGGCCGGTCAGCTTCCGCTTCACGAGCGCCCCCAGCTCGGTGACCGCGCCGGGGCGCAGCAGCCGGAGCGTGCCGACCCTGTGGGTCCTGCCGTCGTACCAGTACGTCCGGGTGGTCGTGCCGTCGCCGGCCGCGTCGATCCGGGTGGTCAGCCGGACACCCACCACGTCGCCGGAGGCTGCCAGGGTCGTGGGGGAGACGGTCAGCCGGTCGCCCTCGGGACAGAAGCGCGCGGTGGCGCCCTTGAGGAAGGCGTCGCGGCGGGCCCGCGTGTCCTTGCGGAGGGCCGTGGTGAGCGCGTCCGCGCCGCGGTACTCCGGATAGGCGACGGACCACCGGCACGGACCCCGCCGGCCTCGGTCGACGACCAGCCGAGGAGCGTCGGCCTTGACCGAGGTCACGGATGTATGTGAGGTCGTCGGGGCGGACGCGAAGGCGGGGGTGGTCACGGCGCCGCCGGCGGCGGTCAGGGCGACCGCCGCCAGCAGCTTGACCGGGAAGTTCGCTTTCATGGCAGGTAAGACACCTCAGAACCGCTTCTGGTTGTCCTCTGCCGGTTGTCCCTGCCGGTCGGCCTCCGTGGTCCCGCGTCAGGCGGCTTCGTGGCTGAACAGGGCGTCCATGGCCCGCAGCAGCGGCGGGGCGTACGCGCTGCCCGAGCCGGACGCGGTCTTGGAGCCGCCCCAGGAGGCCTGCCAGTCGCCGGTCGTGGTCGTCCGCATCGCCGAGTGGCTCAGCGTCCCGCCGTCCGCGTTCTTGCTGTAGAGGGCCCAGTGGTGGGCGGTGTTGCCGTTCGTGGCCGAGCCCTTCGCGACCGTGTCGTCGTACGACGACGCGAGGAAGGTGTAGTCCGTCCCCATCTGCGAGGGCGGCTGGGCGCCCAGCCACTTCAGGAAGCCGCTGCCGTCCCGCATGTCGCTGCACTGCTCGTGGGTGAGGCTGCACAAGTCGATCAGCGCCGTGTCGATGCCCTTGTGCGGGGTGGCCAGGGTGACGATGTCCTCGATGTACAGGTACGGGGGCCAGCCGCTGGGTACGGCGGTCGCCCCGACGCTCTGGGCGTCCGTCGCAACGGCGTCGTTCTGGGCGTCCGTCGCAACGGCGTCGATGTCCGGAGCGGCGGCCGCCACGCCGTACCTGTTGACTCCCTCGATGGCGGCCTTGGCGATGAGACCGCCCATGGAGTGCGCCATGATGTCCACCGGGACGCCCTGGCTGGAGTAGGAGGAGTAGACGGTCCAGGCGAGCTGGCGGCCGATCTCCTGGATGCGAGTGTCCGTGGTGCCGTTGAACTTGATGTCGCAGTTCGTGCTCTTGTTGTAGTAGCCGAAGGTGCGGACGTCGGTCCACCCGTTGGCGAGGAGCAGGTCCCGCGCGTTCTTCCAGGAGCTCGCGCAGTTGGTGTCGGCTTCGCGGTCGAACCCATGCACCAGCAGGGTCACCCGGTGCCCGTCGCTGCGCGAGGGCTCCGCCGAGGCGGGCGGCGCGGTGACGGCCAGCACCGCCGCGGCCACGACCGAGGACATGATCGCGGCCAGGCCGCACCTGAGGAGTCTGTGCATCCACGCACTCCGTTCCATGAGATCGCAAGCACGGTAGAGCGCGGGCGATCATGCGCGAATCGGCCGTCAGACCCTCGGCTCAGGGACGTTCCGGGGCTCCGGCTAAGTCGGCCCGGTCACGCGGCTAAGTCGGTCCGGCCCGTCGAGCGCGGCGGACGGGCCGGCCTCCGCCGGCGGGTCCGGCTCGGCGAGGATGCCCGGCTCGGCGAGCGGGTCGGGCTCGGCGAGCAGGCCGAGCTCGGCGAGCTGCCCCCGGGAGGCGACGCCGAGCTTGGGAAACGCCTTGTACAGGTGATGTCCGACGGTGCGGGGGCTGAGGAGGAGCCGCGCACCGATCTGCCGGTTCGACAGCCCGGCGGCGGCCAGCCGCACCACCTGCCGCTCCTGTGGGGTGAGCCGTCCGAGCAGCCCTGGAGGGTTTCCGCGGGGGCGGGCCGGCTCGCTCGCGCGGCCACGTCCGCGGCCTGGATCGGTCGCGCGGTCGCGGGTGCGGTCCTGGTCGGTCGTGCGGGCCTGGGGGCCCGGCGCGGGCGCGGAAGCGGGTGAGGGGGAGACCCATGGGGTGGCGGAGGAGCGGGGCGAGGCGGAGGAGCGGGGCGCGGCCAGGGACCGTGACGTGGCGGGGGACCGTGGCGGGGCGGAGGAGCGGGGCGCGGCCGGTGACCGTGGCGCGGCGGAGGAGCGGGGAGCGGCGGCTTCGCCGGTGGCCTGGAGCTCGCCGCCCGCTCGGCGTGCCCAGGGCGTGGCGCCCAGCGCGCCGAACGTCTCGAACGCCGCACGCAGGTACCGCCGCGCCTCCGAGCGCCGGTGCGCGCGCCGCAGCCACTCGCCGTACAGCAACTCGGTCCGTGCCTGCTGGAACGGCTGCCCCGCCGGGACGGCGACGGCCCTGGCGTAGTGCCGGCCCGCCTCGTCGTCGTGGGCCAGCAGGCCCTCCAACCGCGCGGCCACCGCTCCGGCCCACGGACGGCCGGAGGCGGCGGCCCACTCCGCGTACCTGGCGGCCGGCTGCTCGGCCAGCTCGCGCAGCCCGGCCCGTACGGCGGCCTCCACCAGGTCGGGCACGGCGTGGAGCGCGACGAGCGGATGGTGACAGGCGCCGGACCACAGTGCCGCCAGCCGCTCGGCGGCCGGCCGCGGCCGCCCCATCCCCAGCTCCAGCAGCCCGGATGCCCAGGTCCCGACAGCCTGAGCGGCCCCAGCGCCCTCAGCGGCTTGCGCCGGGTGAGGGACGCGGGTGGCAGAGGCGGCTTCACCGGACGGGATGGAGGTGTGGCCGTTCACCGCGAGGAGAGTCGTGGCGGCCCCCGTCGTCGTGGTCAGGTGGCGGCAGCGGTCCTCGTCGCCGTTCACGGCGGCCAGCCAGGCGAGCAGGGCGTGGAGGTGGGCGGCCCGGTACGGCTGCCTGACGGCGGACGCCGCACGAAGCCCTTCGCGGGCCGCCGCCTCCGCCGCACTGTGGCGGCCGGCGGACAGCTCGGCCTGGGCGAGCAGGGTCAGCGCCTCCGGCAGGACACCGATCAGTCCGTGGCGGCGGCACCGCTCGGTGAGCAAGAGGGCCAACTCGCGGCCCACGAGCTCGTCCCCCGAGGCGACGGCCATCCACGCGGCCGGGGCGAGCAGGTCCGGGTGGTCCGCGGAGGAGACCCGTACCGACCGGATCGCCGCGCGCACGGGGGAGAGGTCCGTCGCCGCCCGACCAGCCACCATCCGCCCCATGACTTCCATTCCGGCGGCGAACACTTCCACGATGTCGCGGTCCGGGGCGGCTGCTGTCGCGCCCGTCGGGTGTGTGGTGAGCGCGGCCAGACCGGTGGCGGCGGTGCCGGCGAGCACCCCGTGACACGCGGAGGACGCCTTCCGCACCGCATCCGCGAGCAACCGCACCGCCGGTGACCGCATCGCGGCCGACCTCGCCGCCGGCGCGCCCACAGCGTCCGCTCGCCCCGCCGCCCCACACTCCGTCGTCGGCCCCTGCCCCGTCGCCGGCCGATCAGGGGAGGCGGGTCGCGGTGGTGTGCGGGGGGCCGGCTCGGCGATCGCTTTCTGCTGCGGTGCCGGTGCCGGTGCCGGCTCCGCGGCGAGGGCGTGCTGGGCGCCGGTCAGGAGGATGCGGGCTGCCGTCTCGGGGCGGCCGTGGACGGTCTCGATCGCCGCGCGCACGGCGGCGAGGCGGGCACGGGTGGCCGGGGCTGAGGGGAGCGCCGCGGCTCTGCCGGCCAGGGTGGCGGAACGCCCCGTGAGTCCTGCCTGGAACGCCAGCTCGGCCGCGGCCACGAACCTCTCCGCCGACCGGCCGGGCTCCCCGCTCAGCTCGCCCGCCCGCTCGTAGGCGACGGAGGCCACGACCACGGGCAGCCCCGCCTCGCAGGCCCGATCCGTGAGCGTTCCGTCACCCGGCGCGCTCGCCGTGTGAGTCTCGTCCGTGAGCGTCCCGTCCGTGTGGAGGTCGTACGGAGCGGTGGCCGGCGGGGAAGTGGCGTGGGGGAAGGTGTGAAGGGCGGCGTCGTGGAGGGCGGCGGCCAGGGAGTCCTCGGGGCCCGGGGTGGCGGTGGCGTGGTGCCAGGCGCGGCGGGTCGAGTGTGCCTGACCTTCCAGCGTGTCCGCCAGTGCCCGGTGCGCCGCCACCCGGCGGAAGTACGGTGCCGTTCGGTAGGCCGCACTGCGGAACAGCGGGTGGCGGAAGGTCAGCCCTGTGGCCGAGAGCCGCACCAGCCCGTCGCGTTCGGCGGGTTCGAGGTCGGCGGGCGTGGCGCCGAGGCGGGCGGCGGCGCGCAGGATGACGTCGAGGTCCCCCGTGTCGTCGGCCGCCGCCACGAGCAGCGCTGCCCGGGTGGCTTCGGGGAGCCGGTGGACGGGTGTCTCGAACGTGGCCCGCGCCCGGCCGGACAGGGGGCCGCACTCGCAGGCCAGGGGTAGCGGGCCCAGCCGGCCGGCCTGCTGCTGCGGGGTGAGGGCGGCCGCGAGCTCGACCAGCGCCAGCGGGTTGCCGGCGGCCTCCTCGGCCACCCGGTGGCGTACCTGGGGAGGCAGGCCGGGCGCGCGGCCGGCGAGGAGCTCGGCGGCCGCCGTCAGGTCGAGTCCGGCCGGCCACAGCTCCTCGACCCCGGTGCCGGTCATGGTTCCGGTGCCGGACCGGGGTGTGGGGGAGGGCTCGGCCGCCGTTCCGTCCGTGATGCCGGGGGCGGGCGCCGGATGCGCACGGCTGGGTACGTCGTCGTGGGCGGCGAAGATCATGACGATGCGCTCCCCGCCCAGCCGCCTGGCGGCGAACAGCAACGCCTCCGCCGACGCCCGGTCCAGCCAGTGGGCGTCGTCCACCAGGCACAACACCGGTGTCTCGGCCGCCACGTCCGCCAGCAGGTCCAGGACGGCCAGGCCCACGAGCCGTACCCGGGACCGGTCCGGCGCCTCCGGCGGCACGGCCTTCACCGCCTCGCGCAGCGCCTCCGCCCGGTCGGCGGGCAGCCGGCCGGCGGGGGAGCGCACCGGGTGGAGCACCGGGTGGAGCACTGGGTGGAGCAGCGGGTACAGCGCCGCGAACGGCAGCTCGCACTCCGGCTCCACCCCGGTCGCCCGCAGGAGCAGGAAGCCGGCGGCATGGGTGGCGGTGTGGTCCAGGAGCGCGGACTTGCCGATGCCGGTCTCGCCCCTGACGACGACGGCTCCGCCCTGCCCGGCCCGGGCCGCCGCCGTCAACGCGTCGATCCGGGCCTGCTCGCGGGCGCGTCCGTACAGCATCCACCCTCCTGACGATCAAGTCAGGAGTCAGTATGGGACCTTGTCCACTCCCGGGTAAGGGCCGTCGGCGATGTCCGTGGTGACGACCTGGTCAGATGGTGAGGTCGCGCTCGCGCTGGCTCCGCCATTCGACGAGCAGCACCGTGGCGTCGTCCTGCAGGCGGCCCTGCTGGTGTTCGAGGAGCGTCTGGATGAGCCGGCGCAGCGTCTCGGGGGGCGGCACGCCGTCGGCCTCCCGGCGGACGACGAAGTCCACGAACCGCTCCAGCCCGAACACCTCCCCGCTGGGGCTGCGCGCCTCGATCACTCCGTCGGTGTAGACCAGCAGCCTGTCACCGGGTTCGAGCTGGTAGCGGGCCGGCTGGTGGATGGCGCCCAGGCGGAAGCCCATCGGCGGGTCAGGGGCGGCCTGCAGCGTGGCGACCAGGCGCCCGTGGCGGAGCACCAGCGGCGGGTGGTGGCCGCGGTTGACCCAGGTGAGGAGCCCGGTGCCCATGTCCAGCTTGGCCAGGACCCCGGTGGCGAACTGGGTGCCGCCGAACTGCTCGAAGATGGCCCCGTCCACGGCCTCGCTGATGGACACGAGGTCCGCGTCCTCGCGGCGGGTGTTGCGGCAGGCGCCCATCGCGATCGTGGCGGTCAGCCCCGCGGCGGTGTCGTGGCCCATGGCGTCGAACATCGACAGGTGCAGGCTGTCGCCGGTCACCGCGTAGTCGAACGCGTCACCGCCCGCGAGATAGGCGGGTTCGAGGGCGGCGGTGACCACGACCCGGTCGGTGGCGAACGTCCGTATCGGCAGCAGCGTCCACAGCATCTCCGCCGAGAGCTGCATCGGCTGGGCGCGCACCAGCCGGGCGTACGTGTCGCTGGTGTCGCGCTTGTTGGCCAGGATGAGCGCGGTCAGTGCCGCGAGCTGGGAGGCCAGCCACCGGACGCGCTCGTCGTCGCGGGGCACCGTGACGACGAGCACGCCGATCCGTTCGGTGCCGTCCAGCAGCGGCAGGTACATCCGGCGCGGCTCCTGCGCGGCGGGCGCCTGCCCCGCCTCGGGCTCGGCAGCGGCCGGGCCGCTGCCGGGCCGGGTCTGGACCACGTCCAGCGCGCGGAACGCGCGCCCGGCCACGGTGGTGTCCACCCGGACGCGCTCGAACGGCGTGCCGTCCTCGTGCCGCTGCCCCGGAAGGGGGACGAGGTACTGCTGTTGGAGGTCGGCGACGTACAGGAGCACGCCGGAGAAGCCCACCTGCTCGGCTTGCGCGGCGACCAGGCCGGGCAGGTCCTCGAGCGTGGCGAGGTGGTGAGCGGCGAGCAGGCCGCCCAGCATGCGCTCTCCGTCGTCCGGCACCCGCTCACTCCTCGTAGTCCTTGACGTCCTTTCTACCGGTGTCCTGGGGTTTTGACACTGATGTTCGCGGGCGAGGCTCGGACGGAGTTCGCCGCCGGACCAGCGGCGGCGGCGACTGTGGAGGCGGCCAAAGAAACGACAAAGGTTGGCGGACGCGTCCTGGTGTTCCGTCTGGCGGGCCGCTGAAGATGGAACGGGGGTGGTTCGTCGATGAAATTGATGACGAAGGAGAGTCACGAGCTTCGCTGGGGCGGGATAGCCGGCATCGCCGCCATCGTGGTGGGGATCATCGGCCGGCTGGTCATGGGGAACGCCCCGAGCGTCGCCGAGTCCGCGACGAGCGTCGCCGGATACCTGTTCGAGTACCGGACCCAGGTCCTGGCGGCGTCGGTGCTGTACGCGATCGCCACGGTGCTGTTCCTGTGGTTCGGCGTGGCGCTGTCCACGGCGTTCCGCCGGGCCGACGACGCGAGTGACACGCCGACGCTGGTTTTGGCGGGGTACGTGCTCATCTCCACGGTCATGTTCCTCGGAGTGTCGTTGTTCGCCGGGCTGACGTACGCCGTCACCACGCACCGCGGTGTCCTGCTGGCCCTGGCGGCCGGCCCGTACACGGCGCTGACCGTGATGAGCATGATCAGCGGCATCGCGCTGGCGGCGACGTTCGCGGTGACGGCCGCCGCGATCATGCGCACGCACGTGCTGCCGATGTGGATGGCCTGGTTCGCGATCGTCGTGGCGGCGATCAAGCTGCTGACCGCGCTCGGTGTGGGCAGCACGGCGAGGGCGCTGGCCCCGGACGCGCCCCTGATGGCGCTCGTCCCGACCATACTCGTGGCGATCTGGGTACTGGTGGCGAGCTACATGCTGATCCGCGAGCACCTGCCCGTCAGGGCCGCGGGCGCACGTCCGGTGATGGGGCACTGACCGGGCACGCCGGAAGGGCGCGCCGGTGCGGCGGGCGCGGCGACGCGCCCGCCGCGGCGCGCGCGGCGGAGGCGGCGGAGGCGGCGCGGGCGGCGCCGGTGGGACGGAGGTCACCGGCATCGGGGACGAAGGTCACCAGGGCGTCGTCATGACCACGATCCGGAGCATCCGCCTATTACCGTGAGCCGACGGAAGACATCAGGCCGTGGAGATGGAGAGCTACATGTCGGATCTCGGGAGCTTCGGACGTCGGATCGCCGAGCGGCGTGAGTCGCTAGGCCTGACCCGCGAGGAGCTGGCCACAAGGGCGGGCGTGGAGGTCGCGTACGTCGGCTACCTGGAGGAGCAGTCCGGCGCGGCCGCGCGCGAGACGGCCACCAAGCTGGCCGCGGCGCTGGACGCGACCGTGCGTGAGCTGCTGGACGAGGCGCCGGCCGGCGCGGGCGCCCCGGCGCCGGGCGCGGACCTGGTGGAGCTGGACGAGAAGGAGTGCCTGCCGCTCATCTCGCCGGGCGGGGTGGGCCGGATCGCCTTCGAGGGCCGCTACGGCCTGACGGTGCTGCCGGTGAACTACCGCCTGTCCGACGGCGGCGCGATCGTCTTCCGCACGACTCCGGGCGGCACGACGGACGCCGACCTGCGCACCGGCATGAAGGGCGTCGAGTACAAGGTCGCCTTCGAGGTGGACAGCGTCGAGGAGCTGACCGGCGGCGGGTGGAGCGTGCTCGTGCAGGGCTCGCTGCACCACGTCACGGACGAGGAGGAGGCGGCGGTGGCCGCGACGGGCGTCGAGCCGTGGGCGGGCGGCGATCGCCGGCAGTACCTGCGGATCACGCCGTCGCGCGTGACGGGCCGCCGCATCACCACCGACTGACACCCACGCCTCCGAGCCCGCGCCTCCGAGCCCGCGCCCCCAAGCCCACGCCTCCGAGCCCGTGCCTCGAAGCCCGCGCCTCGAAGCCCGTGCCTCGAAGTGGCGGCGTCGAGCCGTTCGGGCACGGAAGGAGGGACCAAAGACCCTGACTGGGACGGATGCGGCTGCAGGAGGCTGACAGGACTCGCCACATTTCCCAGATCCGAAGGAAGGCGCCGATGGCCGTCGTCCCACCTGTCGCGTCCCGTTCCTCGACGGCGGGGCGCACCAAGGCACTGATCCTCGCCACGACGGCGTTCGCGGTCAACTTCTGGGCCTGGGCGCTGCTGAGTCCCCTCGGGCCCGTCTACAAGGAGCTGCTGGGGCTGAGCGCGACCGCGGTCTCGCTCCTGGTCGCCGTCCCGGTGATCGTCGGCTCGCTCGGCCGCATGGTGCTCGGCGCGCTGACCGACCGGTACGGCGGGCGGCTGGTGTTCGGCGTCGTCTCCCTCGCCGGCGTGGTGCCCGTGCTGTTCCTGGCCTTCGCCCAGAGCTATCCCGCGCTGCTGGCCGGCGGCCTGGTGCTGGGCATGACCGGGGCGACGTTCGCCATCGGCGTGCCGTTCGTCAACGCCTGGTACCCGCCCGAGCGGCGCGGCCTCGCGCTGGGCGTCTTCGGGATGGGCAACATCGGCACCGCGATCTCCGGGTTCGCCACGCCGTGGCTGGCCGCGGAGTTCGGCCGGGCCACGCCGTTCGTCACGGTCGCCGTCGCGCTGGTGCTGGTCGGGGTCGTCTTCCTCGTCCTGGGCCGGGACGCGCCCTCCGTCACGACGGGCGCGGCGGAGCCGTTCCTGGACAGGTTCGCCGCGGCGGTGCGGCTGCGGGTCACGAAGGAGCTGGCCGGGATGTACGCGCTGACCTTCGGCGGGTTCGTCGCCTTCGGCGTCTACCTGCCGCTCTACCTGAAGGCCGTCTACGGGCTGACGGTCGCCGACGCGGCGGCGCGCGCGGCCGGGTTCGTGGTGCTGGCGACGCTGGCCCGCCCGGTGGGCGGCTGGCTGTCGGACCGGCTGGGCGGCGAGCGGGTGCTGTGCTGGGTGCTGGCGGCCGTGTTCGGCTGCGCGATCGTCGTCTCCTTCGCCCCGGGCATGCCGCTGGCGACGGCCGGGTTCCTGGCCCTGGCGGCGGCGCTCGGGCTCGGCAACGGCGCGGTGTTCGCGATCCTCGGCCGCGCCGTCCCCGCCGCGGCGGTGGGCAGCGCCACGGGCGTCGTCGGCGCCGCCGGCGGGCTGGGCGGTTTCCTGCCGCCCATCGTCATGGGGCTCATCTACCAGGCCACCGGCTCGTACGCGATCGGGCTGATGTTGCTGGCCGCCATGGCGTTCGGCGCGTTCGTCTACTGCTGGGCCGTCCTGCGCCCGGCCGCGCGCCCCCGGAAGTGAGATCCCCGGCATGAGAGAACCGGACGTAGAGCGAGAAGGGCACCATCCCATGGCAAGCACCGACGGGCCGATCAGCGACGCGCTCCTCAGGCTCGGCCGCCACCTGCGGCCCGGCGAGGTGTCCGGCGACCTCAGGACGCTGCACCAGATCGGCGGCAGGCAGGGCGACGTCTTCTACCGCGACCGCTGGAGCCACGACAAGGTCGTGCGCTCCACCCACGGCGTCAACTGCACCGGCTCGTGCTCCTGGAAGGTGTACGTCAAGGACGGCGTGATCACGTGGGAGGCGCAGCAGACCGACTACCCGAGCGTGGGCGGCGACCGGCCGGAGTACGAGCCCCGGGGCTGCCCGCGCGGGGCGGCGTTCTCCTGGTACACCTACTCCCCGACACGGGTCCGCTTCCCGTACGCCAGGGGCGTCCTGGTGGAGATGTACCGCGAGGCGAAGGCCCGGCTGGGGGACCCGGTGGCCGCCTGGGCCGAGATCACCTCCGACCCGGACAGGCGGCGCCGCTACCAGGCGGCCCGCGGCAAGGGCGGGCTGGTGCGTGTCACCTGGGACGAGGCCACCGAGATCGTCGCTGCGGCGCACGTGCACACCGTCAAGACCTACGGCCCCGACCGGGTGGCCGGTTTCTCGCCGATCCCGGCCATGTCGATGGTCTCCCACGCGGTGGGCGCCCGGTTCGTCTCGCTGATCGGCGGCTCGATGCTGTCGTTCTACGACTGGTACGCGGACCTGCCCGTGGCCTCCCCCCAGGTGTTCGGCGACCAGACCGACGTGCCGGAGTCGGCCGACTGGTGGGACGCCTCCTACCTGATGCTGTGGGGCTCGAACGTGCCCGTCACCCGCACGCCCGACGCCCACTACATGGCCGAGGCGCGCTATCGGGGCCAGAAGGTCGTGGTGCTCGCGCCCGACTACAACGACGCCGCCAAGTTCGCCGACGAGTGGCTGGCCCCGAGTCCCGGCACGGACGGCGCGCTGGCCATGGCCATGGGCCACGTGATCCTCACGGAGTTCTTCCGCGACCGCCCGGTGCCGGCCTTCGCCGCCTACGCGCGCGCCTACACGGACCTGCCGTTCCTCGTGACGCTGGAGCCGCGCGGCGACGCCTGCGTGCCGCGGCGGTTCCTGACGGCCGCCGACCTGGGCGAGCAGCCCGACCCGGGCGAGCAGGAGGAGAACGCCGCGTTCAAGACCGTCGTGCTGGACGGGGCGACCGGGCGGGCGGTCGTGCCCAACGGGTCGCTGGGGTTCCGCTGGGGCCAGGAGGGCGAGGGCCGTTGGAACCTCGACCTCGGCGACGTGGAGCCCTTGCTCACGCTGTACGGGGAGGAGGCGGTGACGGTGGCGCTGCCCCGCTTCGACGGCCACGGGGACGGCGTGCTGGAGCGCGGCGTCCCGGTGCGCCGGGTCGGCGGCCACCTGGTCACCACGGTGTTCGACCTGATGATGGCGCAGTACGGCGTGGCCCGCGACGGGCTGCCCGGCCGCTGGCCGTCCGGCTACGACGACGCGGCCGAGCCGTACACGCCGGCGTGGCAGGAGCCGATCACCTCCGTCCCGGCCGCCGCGGCGGCCCGCATCGCGCGGGAGTTCGCCCGCAACGCCGAGGAGTCGGGCGGCCGATCCATGATCATCATGGGGGCCGGGACGAACCACTGGTTCCACTCCGACACGATCTACCGCTCGTTCCTGGCGCTGACCACGCTCACCGGCTGCCAGGGCGTCAACGGCGGCGGCTGGGCGCACTACGTCGGCCAGGAGAAGTGCCGTCCGATCACCGGCTGGGCGCAGCTCGCCTTCGGCCTGGACTGGTCGCGCCCGCCCCGGCAGATGATCGGGACCGCCTACTGGTACCTGCACACCGACCAGTGGCGCTACGACACCTACCCGGCCGACGTGGTGTCCTCGCCGCTGGCCGAGGGCGCGTTCGCCGGCCGGGCGACGGCTGACCTGCTGGCGCAGTCGGCGCGGCTGGGCTGGATGCCGTCGTATCCGACGTTCGACCGCAACCCGCTCGACCTGGCCGACGAGGCCGCCGCGGCCGGGGAGGAGGCGGGGCCGTACGTGGCGGGGCAGGTGGCCGCGGGCCGGCTCGGGTTCGCCTGCGAGGACCCCGACGCGCCCGCGAACTGGCCGCGCGTGCTGACCGTGTGGCGGGCCAACCTGCTCGGCTCCTCCGCCAAGGGCAACGAGTACTTCCTGCGCCACCTGCTGGGCACCGATTCGTCCGTGCGGGCCGCGGAGGCCGGGCCGGAGCACCGGCCCGAGGACCTCGCCTGGCCGGAGGAGGCGCCCCGGGGCAAGCTCGACCTGCTGCTGTCGCTGGACTTCCGGATGACCTCGACCACCCTGTTCTCCGACATCGTGCTGCCCGCCGCCACCTGGTACGAGAAGCACGACCTGTCGTCCACCGACATGCACCCGTTCGTGCACGCCTTCACCCCGGCGATCGACCCCCCCTGGCAGACCCGCACCGACTTCGCCGCCTTCCACGCCATCGCCCGCGCCTTCAGCGACCTGGCCGCGACCCACCTGGGCACGCGCCGGGACGTGGTGGCCATGCCGCTGCAGCACGACACGCCCGACGAGCTGGCCACCCCGCACGGGAAGGTGCGCGACTGGCGCGCCACCGGCGAGACGCCCGTGCCCGGCCGGGACTTCCCGAAGATCGTCGTGGTCGAGCGGGACTACGGGGCGGTGGCGGACCGGATGGCCGCCCTCGGCCCGCTGCTGGACCGGCTCGGCGCCTCCACCAAGGGGCTGACGTACGACGTGTCCGGCGAGATCGGACGGCTCGGCCGGGTCAACGGCACCACCGGGGACGGCCGGCCGTCCCTGGCCACGGACGTCGCCATGTGCGAGGCCGTGCTCGCCCTGTCCGGCACGACCAACGGGCGGCTGGCCGCCCAGGGGTTCACCACGCTCGCCCGCCGGACCGGGACGTCCTTCGACGGCCTGGCCGACGAGCACCGGCAGATCACCTTCGCCGACACCCAGGCCCGTCCCGTCCCGGTGATCACCTCGCCGGAGTGGTCGGGCAGCGAGACCGGCGGGCGGCGCTACTCCGCCTTCACGGTCAACGTCGAGCACCGCAAACCCTGGCACACCCTGACCGGACGCCAGCACTTCTACCTCGACCACGACTGGATCCACGAGGCGGGCGAGGCGCTGCCCGTCTACCGGCCGCCGCTGAACATGACCGCGATGTTCGGCGAGCCCGGCATCGGGGACGGGGCGGAGGGCGGCATCACGGTGCGCTACCTCACCCCGCACTCCAAGTGGTCCATCCACTCCGAGTACCAGGACAACCTGCTCATGCTGACCCTGTCACGCGGCGGGCCGACCATCTGGATGAGCCCCGCCGACGCCGCCAAGGTGAAGGTCGCCGACAACGACTGGGTGGAGGCGGTCAACCGCAACGGGGTCGTCGTCGCCCGCGCGGTCGTCTCCCACCGCATGCCGGAGGGGACCGTGTACATGTACCACGCCCAGGAACGGGTGGTGGACGTGCCCAAGAGCGAGACGTCAGGACGCCGGGGCGGCATCCACAACTCGCTGACCAGGCTGCTGGTCAAGCCGACCCACCTCATCGGCGGCTACGCCCAGCTCTCCTTCGCCTTCAACTATCTCGGGCCCACGGGCAACCAGCGCGACGAGGTCACCGTGATCCGCCGCCGCTCGCAGGAGGTGGACTACTGATGCGCGTCATGGCTCAGCTCGCGATGGTCATGAACCTCGACAAGTGCATCGGCTGCCACACCTGCTCGGTCACCTGCAAGCAGGCGTGGACGAACCGGACGGGCACCGAGTACGTCTGGTTCAACAACGTCGAGACCCGCCCCGGTCAGGGCTACCCCCGCACGTACGAGGACCAGGACAGGTGGCGGGGCGGCTGGGAGCTGAACCGGCGCGGCCGGCTGCGGCTGAAGGCCGGGGGGCGGCTGCGCAAGCTGCTCACCATCTTCGCCAACCCGCTCATGCCGTCCATCCAGGACTACTACGAGCCCTGGACCTACGACTACGACCGGCTCTTCTCCGCCCCGGCCACCGACGACACGCCCGTGGCCCGGCCCAGGTCCCTGATCAGCGGAGAGCCCACCAAGATCACGTGGAGTGCCAACTGGGACGACAACCTGGCCGGCGCGCCCGAGCTGGCCGCCGCCGACCCGGTGCTGCGCAAGGTGTCGGACCAGGTGAAGCTGGAGTTCGAGCGGGCCTTCATGTTCTACCTGCCGCGCATCTGCGAGCACTGCCTCAACCCGTCCTGCGTGGCCTCCTGCCCCTCCGGCGCGATGTACAAGCGCTCCGAGGACGGCATCGTCCTGGTCGACCAGGACCGCTGCCGCGGCTGGCGGATGTGCGTGACCGGCTGCCCGTACAAGAAGGTGTACTTCAACCACCGCACCGGCAAGGCCGAGAAGTGCACGTTCTGCTACCCCCGGGTGGAGGTCGGCATCCCGACCGTCTGCTCGGAGACCTGCGTGGGCCGCCTGCGCTACCTCGGCCTGCTGCTCTACGACGCCGACCGGGTCGCCGAGGCCGCCGCCGTACCCGACGAGAAGGACCTGTTGGAAGCGCAGAAGAGCGTCCTGCTGGACCCGCACGACCCCGAGGTGGTCGCGGCCGCCCGCGCCGCGGGCATCCCGGAGGACTGGCTGGAGGCGGCCCGCCGCTCACCGATCCACAAGCTGATCTTCGAGTACGGCGTGGCGCTGCCGCTGCACCCGGAGTACCGCACGATGCCGATGGTCTGGTACATCCCGCCGTTGTCGCCCGTGGTGGACGTACTGGCGGGCACCGGTCACGACGGCGAGGACGCCGGCAACCTGTTCGGCGCGATCGACGCCCTGCGCATCCCGGTCGGCTACCTCGCCGAGCTGTTCACCGCCGGCGACCCCGGGCCGGTGCGGGCCGCGCTGCGCCGCCTGGCCGCCATGCGCTCCTACATGCGCCGCCTCAACCTGGGCCAGGAGGCCGACGAGTCGATCGCCGCCGCCGCCGGCCTGAGCGGCTCCCAGGTGGAGGGCATGCACCGGCTGCTCGCCCTCGCCCCGTACGCCGAGCGCTACGTCATCCCCAAGGCCCACGCCGAGCAGGGCAGGGCGCTGGAGGAGACGGCGACCGGCTGCAGCCTCGACTACGCGGGCGGTCCCGGCATGGGAGGACCGTTCGGTGAGGCGTCCGGCACGCCGGCCCCGGTGGCGGTGGAGAACTTCCACGCGCTCAAGGACCGTCAGGAGACCGGCGGCCTCGTCGATCCGGCCGACCGGGCCGGCCGCGTCAACCTGCTCAACTGGGACGGCAAGGGCCTGCCCGACGGGCTGTTCCCCAAGCGCAAGGAGGACTCGTGAGTGAGCGTGCCATCCACATGACCGCGTCGGTGCTGCTCGGCTATCCGGACCAGGAGCTGATCGAGGCGCTGCCGCTGCTCACCATGACCGTGGACAGGCTGCCCGCCGGAGAGGCCGCCGCCCGCCTGCGGGCCTTCCTCGTCCACCTGGCCACGACGCCGCTGCCGCGGCTGGCCGAGCACTACGTGGCGACGTTCGACCTGAAGCGCCGCTGCTGCCCCTATCTGACGTACTACACCTACGGTGACACGCGGAAGCGCGGCATGGCGCTGCTGCGCTTCAAGCACGCCTTCCGCGAGGCGGGGTTCGAGCCCGCCGGCGCCGAGCTGCCCGACCACCTCGCCGTGGTGTGCGAGCTGTCCGCGCGGGGCGGCGTGCGCGAGGCCGGCCGGCTGCTGCGCGAGCACCGCGCCGGCGTGGAGACGCTGCACCGGGCGCTGCTGGACGAGCGCTCGCCGTACGCCGACGTCGTCGCCGCCGTGCTGGCCACCCTGCCGCCCGCGACCGAGCGCGAGCGGGCCGCCGCCCTGCGGCTGGCGCAGGAGGGCCCGCCGGGGGAGCAGGTCGGCCTGGAGCCCTACGCGGTGGGAGAGTCACGGTGAGCCCGCTGGACCTGCTGCTGTGGGCCGTCCTCCCGTACGTCGCGGCCACCGTGTTCGTGGCCGGGCACGTCTGGCGTTACCGCTACGACAAGTTCGGCTGGACCACGCGCTCGTCGCAGATGTACGAGTCGCGGCTGCTGCGGGTCGGCAGCCCGCTGTTCCACTTCGGCATCCTGGTCGTCATCCTCGGCCACGTCGGCGGCCTGGTGATCCCCAAGTCGTGGACGGAGGCACTGGGCGTCAGCGAGGCGGCCTACCACGTCACGGCCGTCGCGCTGGGCACGGTCGCCGGCTTCTGCACGCTCGCGGGCCTGGCGATCCTGGTCTACCGCCGCCGCACCGTGGGGCCGGTCTTCTCCGCCACGACCCGCAACGACAAGCTCATGTACGCCGTCCTCACCCTGACCATCGTGCTCGGTCTGGCCGCGACGGTCGTGGCCAACGCCGTCGGAGGCGGCTACGACTACCGCACCACCATCTCGCCGTGGTTCCGGTCGATCTTCACGCTCGGCCCGCGGCCCGAGCTGATGGCGGGCGCGCCGCCGCTGTTCCGGCTGCACGCGCTGAGTGCCCTCGTCCTGTTCGCCATCTGGCCGTTCACCCGGCTGGTGCACATGCTCACCGCGCCGGTCGGCTACCTGACGCGGCCGTACATCGTCTACCGCTCCCGCGACGACGTCGCGGGGACGCGCCGGGCGCGCCGCGGCTGGGCCGGCTGACCGCATGGGACCAATGGCCCTCGCATCGGTGACTTCGTCCCCGGGCGCTTTCCCGTGGCCGCGACCAGGCTGGAGGTGAGTGTCCCGACGGGAGGCGATGGGCCATGGCCGGACGGATCGTGATCGGCGTGGACGGGTCCGCGCCGGCGACGGCGGCGGTGGAATGGGCCGCCGTCGACGCGCGGCGCCGCGGGCTCGCGCTCCGCGTCGTGCACGTGTGCCAGCAGTGGGGGCCGCCCGCGGGCAGCACGGAGTACTGCTCCGCGATGCTGGAGGCCGCCGCTGACCGGGCGCGGGCTCTCGCGCCGGACACCGACGTGAGCACCGGCATGCTGAGCGGCGGTGTGATCGACGCGCTCGTCGGCGAGTCGATCCTGGCGGAGAGCGTGGTGCTGGGCAGCCGGGGCCTCGGCGGGTTCGCCGGGATGGTGCTCGGCTCCGTGAGCATGGCCGTCGCCGGCCACGCCGCCGGCCCGGTCGTGGTCGTGCGCGGCGCCTCCGTCGTCCAGCACGGCCAGGTCGTGGTGGGCTACGACGGGTCGGAGCACTCGCAGGCCGCCATGGAGTACGCCGTCGAGCAGGCCCGCGCGCGCATCGCGCAGCTGCACGTGGTCTACGCCTGGCAGATGCCGGTCTTCTCCCCGTACGCCACCGGATACGGCGGCCTGATCCAGGACGCCTACCAGCAGGAGGTGCGCATGGCCGCCGAGCGGGTCGTGCCCTGGCGGGAGAAGAACCCCGACGTACGGATCGTCGACGACCAGGTGTGCGAGCACCCGGTGTCGGCCCTGATGAAGGCGGCGCTCACCGCCGACCTCGTGGTGATCGGCTCGCGCGGGCTGGGCGGGTTCGTCGCCGCCGTGCTCGGGTCCGTCAGCCACGGCGTGCTGCACCACGTGGCATGCCCGGTCGCGGTGGTACGGCCGCGCAAGGAGCGGACATGGAGGGAACGGACATGACCACCGACCGGGACCTGACCACCGAGCGGGACATCGCATCGCTCACGGCCGAGCAGGTGATGGGCCGCGTGCTCGTCACCATCACGCCCGAGGAGTCGCCCCTGATGGCCTGGGAGTTGATGCGCCGGGCCGGCGTCCACCACCTGCCGATCGTGGACGGGCGGCACGTGCTCGGCGTCCTGTCGCGCGAGCACCTGGCCGCCTCCTGGTCCGGCGGGCCGTCCGAACAGTCCGTACGCCAGGTCGGCTCGATGCTGGGCCGCGAGCCCCGGCCCCGGGTCGGCCCGGGCGACACGCTGGCGCGGGTCGCCGGGCTCATGGTGGACGCGTGCTCCGACGCGGTGCCGGTGGTGTCGGCCCGCGGCCTCGTCGGCCTCATCACGGCCCGGGACGTGCTGAACGCCGTCGCCGGCCGTACCGACGCCTCGGCCGCGCCGGGCGAGGTCTTCACCGGGCTGTTCCGCCTGGAGCCGGTCCTCCCGCCCCCGCCGTGACGGTAGGTGCCGGCTCCGTTGTCAGGGCGGATCAGTGCGGCGACAGTCGCTCACCAGGTTGTCGCTCCTTTCAGTCCAAGACCGGGAAGTTGGCGCGGAAGATGCCATAGGGATCGCGCCGGCGCTTGATCTCGCGCAGCCGGGTCAGGGTGTCGGCAGGGAAGGCTTGGGCGGCGCTCTCCGCCGGTGCGAGGAAGGTGTACGGCTTGCGGCCGCTGACCACCTGGCCCAGCGCCTCGACCAGGGCTGCCTGCTTGGCCTGCACCGCATCGACCAGGTGGGGCAGCCGCAGGCCGAGCAGGTAGAGCAGGTACGGCTCGGCCAGCGCGCCGCCCGCCCCGCCGCCGGGATCGGCCGCGGCCAGCGCTCCGCCCAGATGCCGGACCTGAAGGTTCAGCAGGGGCGCGAGTTCGGCGGTGGCGAGCGTCTCCAGCGTTGCCTCGTCCAGACGGGTCAGCAACTGGGTGCGGGCCAGCATGGGGCTGGGCTCGATCGGCTCGGCCGCGATCGTGCCCAGGTCGGCGAGGTCCATCAGGCCGCGGCTGTCGGAGAGGCTGCCGCCGATCTCGTCGAAGGCGGCCAGGAGCTCCTTGGCCTCGGCATCGTCGCCGAGGTAGGTCACGTCCACGCCGACCATCGGCGGCGCGGGCGGCGGCGGGGCCATCCGGTTGATCCACACCGAAAGCTCGCGTGGCGCGTTCGCGGTGATCCGGCGGAAGGCGTCGAACACTTCGCCGGTGCGTGCCGCCGGCCAGACGATCCGCCCGCCGTACACGCCGGGCGCCGGGTACAGCGCCAGCTCGACCGAGGTGATCAGCGCGTAGTCGCCGCCACCACCGCGCAGCGCCCAGAACAGCTCAGGGTCGGATTCGTCGGTGACCCGCACCTGCTCGCCGTCGGCGTCGACGACCTCGAAGGCGCGCACCGAGTCGGCGGCCCAGCCGTACCTGCGGCCGAACCACGAGATGCCGCCGCCGGCGACGAACCCGGCGACCGTCACGGCCGGGCTGCTGCCCGCCGGCCCCGTGAGGCCGTGCCTGCCGGTCTCGGCCAGCAACCGGCCCCACCGCACTCCGGCGCCGACCCGGGCGATGCGCGCCCGCGCGTCGACCTCCACCCGGTCCAGGCGGCCGGTGCGCAGCAGGACCACGCCCTGCACATCGCCCGAGGCGCCATGGCCCGATGGCTGGGCGGTGACCGTCAGCCCGGCCTCGCGGGCATACCGCACCAGCGCCGCCACATCCGCGGCGTCCTCGGCCTCCACGACGGCGGACACCGGCTGGTGGACGCCTACCGCCCACGGGCGGGCCGCCTCGTCGAACCCGTCCTCGCCGGGGAGCAGCACACGCCCCCGGACCGCATGACGTAGATCCATACTGTCGTCTCCTTCAGGGATGAGCGGGGGTTACCAGGGAAGAGTGCCTTCGTGCTGGACGAAGCCGGCGGTGGGGCCGTCGGCGTCCAGCAGCGCCATGGCCACGATCGGCGCGGCGCCCTCTTCAGGGGTCTTGATGCCTTCGTTGTGGTTGATGTCGGTCTTGACCCAGCCCGGGTCGACCGCGTTGACCTTGATCGGGGTGTCCCACAGCTCCTTGGCGTAGGACGCGGTGATCATGTTGAGGGCGGCCTTGGAGGAGCAGTAGGCCAGGTTGAGCATCGGCCACAGCGGATGGTCCTGGTCCAGGGTGCGCCCGATCGAGCCGCGTTCGCTGGAGACGTTCACGATGCGTCCCGCCGGTGAGCGGCGCAGCAGCGGCAGCATCGCGTTGGTGACCTCGATGACGCCGAACACGTTCGTCTCGAAGATCTTGCGGGCCTCCGCGGTGGTGGTCCGGCTGGGCGGACCGTCGTCGAAGATGATCCCGGCGTTGTTGACCAGGATGTCGAGCCTGCCGTACTCCTGCTCGATCCACGTCGCCGCGGCCCGGACGCCGGCCGCATCGGTGACGTCGAGCCGCACGTACGGCAGGCCGAGCCGCTCGGCGGCGGCACGTCCCCGCTCCTCGTCGCGGGCCCCGATGATCGCCGTGATGCCCCGGTCGCCGAGCTGGCGCGCGACTTCCGATCCGATGCCCTTGTTCGCGCCGGTGACGAGGGCGACCGCTACCACGCCGCGCCCGCGATCTGCCGGGTGGTGGCGTTCAGCCGGTTCCACAGGTTGACGGTGGAGACCGTCATGATCAACGCGGCGAGCTCGGTCTCGGAGTAGTGGTCGGCGGCCTCGTCCCACACGTCGTCGCCGACCTCGCCGCCGTCGGCGAGCCGGGTGACCGCCTCGGCCAGCGCCAGCGCGGCGCGCTCCGCGTCGGTGAAGTACGGGGCCTCCCGCCAGGCGGCCACGGCGAAGAGCCGCTCGTCGCTCTCGCCCTGCTTGCGCAGGTCCTTGGCGTGCATGTCGACGCAGACGCTGCACCCGTTGATCTGGCTGGCCCGCAGCAGCACCAGGTCGGACGTGGCCTTGGGCAGCCCGGCCTGGTCGGTGGCCTTCTGGAGGTTCATGAGCGCCTGCATGGCGCCGGGGAGGACGAGGGCAGGGTTCTTCATACGTGCTTGCATGGGGTTGTCTCCTGGAGGGTTCTGATCGTCATCGCTCATGTGACGAAGGCGAGCGGGGAAAGGTGACCGCCGCGCTGTACGACCAGGATCGCGGAGGCGGTTGATGCGTCGGCGATGCATCCACGATGCGGTGATTCGTCGTGGATATAGACTCCTGCGGGTGCTCGTCGGGAAGGTGCGGTTTTCGATCCTGGGCGCGGTGGAGGTGTCTGCTGAGGGCCTGGAGCTTCCCTCTCTCGCCCCGCGTCACCGCGCGTTTCTGGGGTACCTGTTGTTGCACTCGGGCACGGTGCTGAGCGTCGAACGACTGAGTCAGGCGATGTGGGGGCCGACGCCGCCCGACACGGCCAGGGCGCAGGTGCACGCCGCGCTGACGGTGATCCGGCGCACGCTGCGCGCGGCGGACGCGGCCCACCTGGTGGAGACCCGTCCGGCGGGCTATGTGATCACTCCGGAGCCGGGCCGGCTCGACCTGCAGGAGTTCGCCACGCTGGTGGCCGAGGCGGAGTCAGCGCCGGCTCGGGCCGTACGGGCGCTGCGCGAAGCACTCGCCTTGTGGCGCGGACCCGCCTTCGCCGACGTCCAGGCCCATTTCGCCGAGGGCGCCAGGGCACGGCTGGAGGATCGGCGGCTGACCGCGATCGAGCGACTGGTGGAGCTCGAACTCGCCGCCGGAAGGCACGCGGAGCTCATCGATCAGCTGGCCGCCGAGCTGACCGCGCATCCCCTGCGTGAACGGCTGGCCGGACAGCTGATGCTGGCCCTGCACCGCGCCGGGCGCCAGGCCGACGCCCTGGCCGCCGGCCGTGAGTACCGCCGCAGACTGGCCGACGAGCAGGGGCTGGATCCGGGCCACGCCTTCCTGGCCGTGGAGAAGACCGTCGTGCGCGGTGAGCGACCCGCGGCAGCCGTGATCCCTCCCGCGGAGGCCGAGCCGCCCGCCGCCATGGCCAAGCCCGCGGCGGCTTTCCTGCCCTACGACATCGCCGACTTCGCCGGCCGCTCGGTCCAGGTGGAGGAACTGTGCGAGCCCGCCTCCCGGGTGGTGACGATCGCGGCGATCGACGGCATGGCCGGCATCGGCAAGACGGCGCTGGCCGTCCATGTCGCCCACCGGCTCGCTGAGCGCTACCCCGACGGGCAGCTCTTCATCGACCTGCACGCTCATACAGCGGGCCAGCGGCCACTCGAGCCCGCGGAGGCGCTGGAAGTGCTGCTGCGGCAGCTCGGTGTGCCGACCGAGCGCATCCCCGCGTCCATGGTGGAAAGGGCCGCGCTGTGGCGAGCCGAGCTGGCCGGCCGCCGGGTGCTGCTGGTGCTGGACAACGCCGCCGACGCCGCCCAGGTCCGGCCCCTCCTGCCGGGTGCTTCGAGCAGCCTGGTGCTCATCACCAGCCGCCAGCGGCTCACCGACCTGGACGGCTCGCGGGCCCTGTCCATGGACGTGCTGCCTCTGCCCGACGCCGTCGTGCTCTTCACCGGCATCGTGGGCGAGCGCGCGGACGCCGAGCCCGAGGCGGTCAGGGAGGTCCTGCTGCTGTGTGGGTTCCTGCCGCTGGCCGTCCGCATCGCCGCCACCCGCCTGCGGCACCGCCCTCGCTGGAGTGTGGCCCATCTTGCCGAACGCCTGCGGGACGAGCGCCGCAGGCTCACCGAGCTGGCCCGGTCGGAACGCAGCGTGGCGGCGGCGTTCACCCTGTCGTATCGCCAGCTCACCGCCGATCAGCAGCGGCTCTTCCGCCTGCTCGGGCTTCATCCCGGCCGCGACATCGAACCCCATGCGGCCGCCGCGCTCGCCGAACTCCCCGTGGAGCGCGCCGAGGACCTGCTGGAGGACCTGCTGGACGCGCACATGCTCCAGCAACGCGCCTTCGGCCGCTACGTCTTCCACGATCTGCTCCGTCAGTACGCCGCGCAGCTGGTGGCCGAGCAGGAGCCGCCGGATGCCAGGCACGCGGCGCTGACCCGGCTGCTCGGCCACCAGCTGTCCACGGCGTCGGCCGCCATGGACGTGCTCTACCCCGACAGCGCCCACCGGCGACCACGCGTCAAGCAGCTCCCGCCCCCGCCGGTACCCCTCCATGACGTGTCACAGGCGCAGGCCTGGCTGGACGCCGAACGAGCCAACCTGGTGCTGGCCGCCGATCGCGACATGGCGCACACCGGCCTGCTGGCCACCACGCTCTACCGCTATCTCTACGACCACGCCCACCACGACGACGCTCTCGCCCTGTACGGCAAGGCACTGCGGGCCGCCCGATGCCGTGAGGATCCGGCCGGCGAAGGGCGGGCGCTGACCGATCTCGGCTGGGTGCATCAGGTGCTGGGCAGCAATGACATCGCCCGTGAGCACTTCGATCGGGCTCTGGCTGCCTGCCGTACGGCTGAAGACCGGCGAGGTCAGGCTCGGGCGCTGATCGGCTTGGGCAGGGTGTGCACGGACGAAGGCGACCACGAGCCGGCCAGGGAGGCGCACCTGCGCGCCCTTGAGCTGTTCCGCGACATCGGCGACCTGTTCGGCGAAGCGGTGACGCTCGACTACCTCGGCGTCGTCCACGAGCGGCTGGGTCAGTACGCGCAGGCGGCAGACCTGCACCGCCAGGCGCTGAACCTGTTCCGGGACATCGGCAGCCGAGGCGGTGAGGCCGACGCCCTGGACAACCTCGGGGCGGCCTGCACCCGGCTGGGCCGGCACGCCGAGGCCCGCGACCATCACGAGCAGGCGCTGGAGCTGTATCGACGCTTCGGCTACCGGCGGGGCGAGGCCAAGGCACTCAACAGCCTGGCCGAGATCGCGGCGACCTTGGGTGACCTGGGCCGGGCCGTACGCCTGCACACCGCCGCCCTCCGTCTGGCCGTGGAGCTGAACAACCCGGGCGAGGAGAAGCGCGCCCGCGAGGCCGTCGCCCGGCTCCCGCCGACATCGGAGATCTCCCGCCAAAGGTGATCGGCGGGGCCGGGGAGGGTCAGATGCCGTGGATGCGGCGGCCCGTGAGCTGGTGCGGGACGATGCGGATGTACAGGTCGCGCCGGCCGCCCGCCCACGGCGTGACCCCCGTCCCCGTGACCGCGGGCAGCTCCTCCTCCGTGACGGGGTGGGCGGGGCCCTGCACCAGCACGCTCCACCCCTCGCGCCGCGCCTCGTCGATCTGGTCCACCTCGAACCCGATCGTGACCTCCGCCCCCTCCACACCCGTGCGCACCGCATGGTCCATCGCGCCGCCGTGGGTCGTGCGGAACACGACGGCGCCCTCCAGCAGCCGGAAGTTGACCGGCAGCACGGTCGGCCCCTCCGGGCCGCTGAAGGCCACCCGGCCGATGCCGCCCGACGCGATCAGGCGCAGGCACTCGTCGCGGCCGAGCTTCTCCAGCGTGGGTGAGGCCAGGGCGAGGCCATGGCCGGGCGGCCGGTCCGCCTCGCCGCCCAGCAGGTCGCTGGAGGTGACGCCCAGGGCCCCGGCCAGCCGGGTCAGTGCGCCGGTGCCGATGGTGTCGGGATGCAGCTCGACGTACTCGACGTAGCCGGGCGCCATCCCGGCGCGCTCGGCGAGCTGCTCGCGTGTCAGCCCACGCCGCTCGCGGTAGTAGATGATGCGGCGTCCGAGATCGCCGGTCATGGCCGTCCCCCCTGTCAGTCACCACGCGAGCCCGCGCCCCTCGCCGTACGCGCGGCGGCCGTGCCGGGGACGGTACCCCGCCACCCGGCGCCTGAGACATCCACCGCCCGCCGGGCCGGGGCGCCGGGGACCTTCGGTCCGGTGCGGCGGGACGTTCGCCGCTGACCGGTGGCGGGGGAGGGGAGGAGCGTGGGAGGAGGAAGAGAGGTGGGCAGCATGGCAATGGAAGTGAAGGACGTCATGGGCCGCGTGGCCATCGCCGTCCTGGAGGACGCGTCGTTCAGCGAGATCATCGGCGCCATGAAGCGGTTCGCCGTCGGGGCGGTCACCGTGATCGACGGCGAGCGGCGGCCCGTGGGCGTGGTGTCGGAGGACGACCTGCTGCTGAAGGAGAGCGACCCGCTGCGGCACAGCGTCTCGATGTTCGAGTCGCGCGGGCAGCGCCGCGACCACCACAAGGCGGCCGGGGTCACGGCGGCCCAGCTCATGAGCTCCCCGGCGATCGTCGTCACCCCGGGCATGCCCCTGCGGGAGGCGGCGCGGCTCATGCGCGACCGGCGCGTCAAGCAGCTCCCGGTGATCGACCCGGTCAGCGGGCGCGTCGCCGGCACCCTGCACCAGCGCGACGTGCTGCGCGTCTTCACCCGCCCGGCGGACGAGCTGCTGGCCGGGATCAGGGCCCAGGTGCCGGACCTTTCGTCGTACGCGATCGAGATCGAGGGCGGCGTGGTCACCGTGCGCGGCAGGTGCCGGCGCAGGTCGCAGGCCATCGCGCTGGCCGAGACCATCCGCGGCGTCGAGGGCGTGGTGGACGTCGTCTGCGAGGTGGAGCACGACCAGGAGGACGTCCTCATCGTGCCGCCGCTCTTCTGACCTGCCCCGGCGGCGTACGAGAAGAATCCTGGAAACAGGGTCGCGGGGATGTCGAGAACCCGCGGACGGCTCCGACCAAGCGGTGAAAGGCCGGCCGGCGGCACACCGGCCGGCGACCACACCGGCAGCAAGGAGCCAGCGCCATGCGGAAGATCCTCTACTTCGTCCACACCTCGCTCGACGGCCACATCGACGGCCCCAACGGTGAGTTCGACTGGCCGGCCGTGGGGCCGGAGCTGTTCGGCTTCTCCGACGAGCTGACCGCCCGCGTCGACACCTTCCTGTACGGGCGCGGGGTGTGGGAGGTCATGTCCGGCTACTGGCCCGACGCCGAACAGCACTCCGACGACGAGCACGACGTGAAGTTCGCCCCGCTCTGGAGGGCGATGCCGAAGGTCGTCTTCTCCACCACGCTGGACAAGGCCGACTGGAACACCCGGATCGTCAGCGCGAACCTCGCCGAGGAGGTCACCGCGCTCAAGCGGCAGCCCGGCAAGGACCTGCTGCTCCTCGGCGGTTCGGGGCTGGCGGGCGAGCTGGCGCGGCTGGGCCTGATCGACGAGTACCACGTCGTGGTGCACCCCGTCGTGCTCGGCGGCGGCCGGCGGCTGCTCCCCACGCACGGGGATCGGGCCGGCCTGCGCCTGACCGGGACGCGCACGCTCGACGGCCGCACGGTCCTGCTCCAGTACGTGCCCGCCGGGTCCGAGCCGGAGGCCGGGTAGGCCGGGCGCCTGCCGGCACCGGTCCGGCCGGCCCCGGCGGCGGGGCGCACGGCCCCCGCCTCCGGGACCTTCGGCCCTGCCCCGCGGGTCCCGTCCCGTGATGCGCTGGTCTCATCACCAGCGGGAGGTATCGCCATGATCATCAGTACGGCAGAGCACAGGGAGCGCGCCATCCAGGGAGCGCTCGAAGCGGCCCGCTGGGCACCGTCCGTGCACAACACCCAGCCCTGGAGCTTCGCCGTCTCCGGGAACGAGATCAGCCTGCGCGCCGACGTGGACCGCAAGCTGCGCCTGGGCGATCCGTCCGGCCGCGAGCTGCTCATCAGCTGCGGCGCCGCCCTGTTCACCATCCGTACGGCGCTGCGCTGCGAGGGCGTCGAGCCCGTCGTACGCGTCCTGCCGGACCCCGACCGCCCCTCGCTGATCGCCACGATCACCCTGGGGGAGCCGGCCGAGCCCGACGAGCGCGTGCGCGCGATGGGGCGGCAGATCGAGCGGCGGCGCACCCACCGGGCCGGGTTCACCGACCTGCCGGTACCCGAGCGGCTGCTGGAGGGCCTGGTCCGGGAGGCGCGGGACGAGGGGGCCAAGCTCACACCGGTCCGCGCCCCGGTCGCGGTGGCCATCCTCGCCGCCCTCACCCAGGCCGCCCAGGGCGCGCACTCGCAGGACCGCGTCCTCACCCTGGAGGTCATCCGGTGGGCCCGCCCGCCGGGCAGCTCCCGCAGGGACGGCGTGCCCGCCGAGGGCTACCCGCGCACGGCGCCGCCCACGGATCCCGACTTCCCGCAGCGCGACTACGCCTGGCGGCACGAGTGGGGCAGCCAGGCCGATCTCAGCCGCTCCAGCTCCGTCGGCCAGGTGGCGCTGCTCACCACGACGGGCGACACCCGCGAGGAGTGGATCGCGGCCGGGCAGGCCCTGCAGCGCGTGCTGCTGCACGCCTGCGCGCACGGCGTCAGCGCGGCCTTCCACACGCAGGCGCTGGAGGCGTACCACCTGCGCGAGTTCCTGAGGCACGAGCTGTGCTCCGGCGAGTACCCGCAGATGATCATGCGGCTGGGCATCACGTTCGACGACAAGGAGAGCGTCCGCCGGTCGCTGCCCGAGATGCTGCAGTGAGGGCCGGGCCGGCCCGCCCGGGGTGGGCGTACGCGCGTCGGGGTGCGAAACTGATCGTATGACGCGCGCGGAGCACCGGCCGCTGATGCCGAACATGCGCCTGGACGAGCTCCTCGCCGAGCTCCAGGTGCGGCTGGACGCGGTGCTGAGCACCCGCGACCGGGTCCACACCCTGCTCGAGGCCGTCGTGTCCGTCGGCAGCGACCTCGACCTGGAGACCGTGCTGCGGCGCATCGTCGAGACCGCCACCAACCTGGTCGACGCCAGCTACGGCGCGCTCGGGATCGTCGGCGAGCAGAGCACCCTGCTCCAGTTCATCCCCGTCGGGCTGACCGAGGAGGAGATCGCCAAGATCGAGCACTGGCCCCACGGGCTCGGCCTGCTGGGCCTGCTCATCAAGGACGCCAGGCCGCTGCGGCTCGGCCGCATCTCCGACCACCCCGAGTCCTACGGGTTCCCGCCGGGCCATCCGCCGATGGGCACGTTCCTCGGCGTGCCCGTACGAGTGCGCGACGAGGTGTTCGGCAACCTCTACCTGACCGAGAAGCGCGGCGGCGGCGACTTCGACGAGGAGGACGAGGCCATCGTCATCGCGCTGGCCACCGCCGCCGGCGTCGCCATCGAGAACGCCCGCCTGTACGAGGAGTCACGGCGACGAGAGACGTGGCTGGAGGCGTCGTCCGAAGTGACCACGAGCCTGCTGTCAGGGACGGACCCGCGTCAGGTGCTCGCCATGGTGGCCGCGCGGGCCCGGCAGATGACCGACGCCGACCTGGTGCAGATCCTGCTGCCCAACGACGACGCCCGCACGCTGCGGCCCGAGTTCGTCGAGGGCGACCTGCCGGCCGGCGCGGCGGAGCTGAGCTTCGAGCTGACCGCCACCGCCGCCGGAGAGGTGTTCACCAGCGGCCGGGCGATCACCGCGGGCGACCTGCTCGACGACGAGTCGCCGCTGCGCGAGCTGGGCTTCGGCCCCGAGCTGCTCATGCCGTTGGGCGGCGGGCAGGCCGTGCGCGGCGTGCTGGCCCTGGCCAAGCGGTCGGGGCGGCTGCCGTTCAGCGCCTCCGAGCTGCGCATGCTGGAGGCGTTCGGCGGGCAGGCGGCGATCGCGCTGGAGCTGGCCGAGGCGCGCCGCGACGCCGAGCGCCTGGCGCTGCTGGAGGATCGCGACCGCATCGCCAAGGACCTGCACGATGTGGTCATCCAGCGGCTGTTCGCCATCGCCATGACGCTGATGAGCACCGTGCGCCTGGTGGACCGCCCCGAGGCGTCGGGGCGGCTCCAGCACGCCATCGACGAGCTGGACGAGACGATCCGGCAGATCCGCTCGACCATCTTCGCCCTGCAGAACGCTCCCGACGTGGCCGCCCCGAGCCTGCGCGCCCGCGTGGTGGACCTGGTGGAGTCGGCGCGCGGCCATCTCGGCTTCATGCCGGGCCTGCGGATGGAGGGCCAGCTCGACCATCGCGTGCCCGACGAGGTCGCCGACCACCTGCTGGCCGTGCTGCGCGAGGCGCTGTCCAACGTGGTGCGTCACGCCAAGGCGTCCCGGGTGGACGTGTCGGTGGAGGTGGCGGACGACCGGCTGACGCTCAGGGTCGCCGACAACGGGGTGGGGATCATGGACGGCGGGCGGCGCAGCGGCCTGCGCAACATGGAGGAGCGCGCCGCCGGCCTGGGCGGCTTCTTCGAGGTCAGTTCTCCGGCGGGCGGCGGCGCCCGTCTCCGTTGGAGCGTCCCCGTATGACCTGTGTGCCGGTGACCTGCGGGCCGGCGGCCTCCCCGCCACGGGTGATCTGACGGCCCGTCACCTGCTCCACCTCCACCACGATGTAGTGGTTGCGCTCACCCGGCGCCCAGGAGGTCAGCCGCAGCCGCGAGAGCCGCTCGATCTCGGCCGGGTCCTGCACGGCGCGGGCGTGCCCCACGGCGGTCACCGACCATCCCGTACGCCGGTCCACGTCGAACTCGTCTGCCTCGAAGGCCACCACGGCGCGCCGCGTGGCGGCGGCCAGCTTCGAGCCCGGGCTGGTGCGGATCACCACCCTCTCCCCGTCGAGGTGGAAGGTGACCGGCTGCACCGCGGGCAGGGCGCGGTCGGTGAACACGATCCGCCCGATCGGTGCGCGGGACAGCAGGCACAGGCACTCCTCGCGCGTGAGCACCCGCAGTCCGGACGTGTCGAAGGTCTGCATGACTCCAGAATCAGTCGCGGGAGCCGCCGTCTTTTAGGGTCGAAGGTCCCTTCCTCGACGCCGATCGGCGTCGATCGGCACCGGCCCGGGGCGGCCCGCGGCGGTCAGTCGTGCCTGCCGGCCCGCAGGCGGGCGGAGAGCGCGGCGGCCTGGGTGCGGCGCTGCATGTGGAGCTTGGCCAGCAGGTTGGACACGTAGTTCTTGACGGTCTTCTCGGCGAGGAACAGCCGCTCGCCGATCTGCCGGTTGGTCAGGCCCTCGCCGATGAGGTCGAGGATGTGGCGCTCCTGGTCCGAGAGCGTGGCCAGCGGGTCCTGGCGGGTGGCCTGGTCGCGCAGCCGCCGGAGCATCGTCGCGGTCGTCTGGGGGTCGAGCAGCGACTGCCCGGAGGCCACCGTGCGCACCGCGCCGACCAGGTCGGAGCCGTGGATCTGCTTGAGCACGTAGCCGGCCGCGCCGGCCATGACGGCGTCGAACAGCGCGTCGTCGTCGGCGTACGAGGTGAGCATCAGGCACGCCAGCCCCGGCATCCGGGAGCGCACCTCCCGGCACACGTCCACCCCGCTGCCGTCGGGCAGGCGCACGTCCAGCACCGCCACGTCGGGCTTGAGCGCGGGGATGCGGGCGATCGCCGATTCGGCGGTGCCGGCCTCGCCGATCACCTCGATGTCGTCTTCGGACTCCAGCAGGGCGGCCACGCCGCGCCGGACCACCTCATGATCATCGACGAGGAACACACGAATCATGGCTCCGACGCTAACCGGTGGCTCCGGCTTCCGGTAGGGCAGAAGGTCCCTGATCGTGGCCCTCTGTCGTTGCTGCCACTTGCGCTCCCCCCGCGTGTCGCGTCGGCCTCCGCGCGCGTCCCCTCGCGTGGCGGCCGGCACGGGCGGGAAGGACCACGAGCGCGGGCCGGGGGAGGGTCCTGAGGGGAGGAACCATGATCATTGCTGGGGTGGACGGATCGCGGGCCGGGCTGGAGGCCACCGGTTGGGCGGCCGCCGAGGCGGCCCTGCGGGAGGTGCCGCTGAAGATCGTCCACGTCGTGCCGTCGTGGGCGTGCGAGCCCCGCCCCGGCCGGTACGCCGAGGTGGCCCGGTGGATGCACGAGGGCGGCCGGACCGTGCTGGCCGCGGCCGGGGAGCGCGCCCGGCGCGAGCAGCCGAAGGTCGCCGTCGAGACCGAGCTGCTGCCCGGCGACCCCCGCGCCGCCCTGGTGCGGGCGGCGGCCGGCGCCGAGCTGCTGGTCATCGGCGGCCACGGTCTCGGCGGCGTGCGCGGCATGCTCCTGGGGTCCGTGGCGTACGGCGTCGCCGGGCACGCGCCGTGCGACGTGGTCGTGGTCCGCGACCTGCCGGTGGCGCCGCGCGGCGAGGTGGTGGTGGGCGTGGACGGGTCGTCGGCGACCGCCCGGGTGCTCGACGTCGCCTTCGCCGAGGCGCGGCTGCGCGGGGCGAGTCTGCGGGCCGTCCACGCCTGGGTCTGGCCGCGGGCCGGCGGCTTCGACCCGGCCGACCAGGAGAGCGAGCGGGACGAGCTGGCCGCGCTGAAGGAGGGCTTCGCCGCCCGCCGGGAGCGCTTCCCGGAGGTCTCGGTGGTCGAGGAGGTCGTCCACGGGCATCCGGTCGCCGTGCTCCGGCAGGCCGCCGCCGGGGCCGACCTCCTGGTCGTGGGCTCCCACGGGTACGGCACGTTCACGGGCATGATGCTCGGCTCGGTGAGCCAGGGCATGCTGCACCACGCGCCCTGCCCGCTCGCCGTGGTCCGCATCCGCGCCTGACCGCCCGCCTGCTGTGCGGGGAGGGACTACATGCTGATTTCGTCGGGTTCTGTGGTGTATGGGGAGAATCCGTCGTGTTGTGTGGACTTTGCGCCGATTACGGCGGGGGCCCAGAAAGCCGATCTTCCTGTCGGCGGGCCGCAGTAGGATGGCGTCCGGACGCGACCCGTACGGCGTTCGGATCGAAGGAGGCGCCCCCGTGAGCGAGCTGGAGCGAGTGCCGCCCGGTGTCGACCCCCGCGTCCCGAGTGTCGCCCGCGTCTACGACTACCTGCTCGGCGGCAAGGACCACCTCGCGGTGGACCGCGCCTTCGCCGACAAGCTGCTGGCCGTCGCCCCCGAGACGCGCCAGGTCGCCCGGGCCAACCGGCTCTTCCTCGTCCGCGCCGTGCGCCATCTGGCCCGGCGGGGCGTGCGGCAGTTCCTCGACCTCGGCACCGGCATCCCCACCTCGCCCAGCGTCCACGAGGTCGCCCGCGAGATCGTGCCCGACTGCCGGGTCGTCTACGTCGACTACGACCCCGTCGTACGGCTCCACAGCGAGGTGCTGCTGGCCAGCTCGCCCGGCGTGGAGGCCGTCCAGGCCGACCTGCGCGAGCCCGGCGCCATTCTCGGCGACCCGCGCGTCACCCGCCTGATCGACTTCTCGCAGCCGGTCGGCGTGCTCATGGTCGGCATCCTGCACTTCATCCTCGACAGCGAGAACCCCGCCGGGATCATCGCCGACTTCCGCAAGTGGATGGCGCCGGGCAGTCACCTGGTCCTCACCCACGCCATGGCCGACAGCGCCCCGGAGGCCGTCGCCCAGCTCAGCACCGCGACGGCCGGCACCCCGGCGCAGTCGGTGTTCCGCACGCGCGAGCAGGTGCTGCGGCTGGCCGAGGGCTTCGAGCTCATCGGTCCTGGCCTGGCGCCGGTCCACGAGTGGCGGATCCCGGACGACGACGAGTACGAACCGCCGATCCCGCTGCTGGAAGGCGTCCCGGCCGTCCGCATCGACGCCGCCGTGGGCCGCGTGACCTTCTCGTCGGACTCCCCGGAGCCCGCCCGCCACTGACGGCGCCCGTTCCCGCCGGGACGTGTCCCTGGATCGGGCCCCTGGATCGGGTCCCCGCACGGGAACGGGCGGGGCTGGCGGCTCAGCGGTCGGCGCGCAGGCTGCCCACCGGGTGGGGGCCCTCGGTCTCCAGCCGGTACTCACGGCCCGACTTGTCGGCGTTCTCCCGGATGACCTCCTCCGACGGCGGCTTCTCGCGCCCCATCAGGGCCTCCTGCATCTTCTCGAACCGCTCGTGGGCGTCCTGGACGTACCCGGTGCCGAGCGTGGTGTAGTCGATCTGCGTGGCGATCAGCTCACGCAGGTAGGACTTGTTCGGCTCGAACGTGACCGGCGCGGGCAGGGCCGGCGCCACGACCTCCTCGGGGTCCCGGCCGTCGTGCCGCTTGAACAGCTCCGCGGCCAGGCGCAGGTGCTCCAGCTCCATGCTGAGGTGGAGCTCCCAGATGGCCTTCACCTTCGGGTCCGACTCGGTCTCCATGAACGAGTGGTACAGGTAGCACTCGTTGTACTCGTGGTTGAGCAGCATCTCCCACCAGGTCTCGCCGGGGTCGACCAGCGACTCGTAGTGGGTGACGTGCTCCTCCTCGATCAGCCCGATCTCCTGGTAGAGCCGGCGGGCGATCGGCTCCATGTAGGTGGGGCCGACGTTCATGTAGAAGTTCATGGTCTGCTGCTCGGCCGACATGATGGTCAGCGCGTGCAGCTTCGAGAGCGGCGCCGTGGAGCTTCGGTCGTACGGCTCGCGCACGTTGTCGACCGGGTCCCGGTGGTGCAGGTACGTCGGGCGGCCCGGCATGACCTCGGTGAGCTGGTCGACGATCTTCTCCGCCCTGCGGTGCTCGATCATCTCGTACAGGTTCGCGTACCGGTAGAGGTGGTCGAAGTCCTCCAGCACGCCGAACTGGTAGGCCTGCTTCAGGTACGGGTCCGGCTCCATCCGGGCCACCCAGGCGGTCAGGTCCACCGCCACCTGCTCGTACGCGATCGTGGTCTCCAGCACCGAGGCGAGACCGGGCAGCAGCCAGTTCACCGCCTTCTGCTGCTGCGCCTCGATGTAGCGGACCCGGGCGAGCTGCTGCTTGAGCTCCAGGTCCGGGCAGTGCCGGGCGAGCTGGTGGCTGAACATGATCGCCTCGACCTCGATGCCGTTCATCGTGATGATGCGGCACCGGGTGTAGGGATCGGAGTGGTCAGGGTCGATCGGGGTGACGTTGAGCTCACGCCAGTTGCGGAGCTGCCTGTCCAGCGGGATGCCGCGCTCCCGCAGCGGGTTGAAGGTCATGTGGTCGAGCTCCCCCGCTGTCGACGCATGAGTACGCCCGGCCTACCCGGGACCCCCGGAGGCAATCCCACGGCCGCGTCGGCAGTCGGTCACGCGCCCCTCGACCGGCGGCTCGGGCCGCTCACATGACCCGCTCATCTCGGTTGTCCGGACCGTGGTGACTGAGCGCGATTCTGGAGGGTAGCCGGACGGTGACAGTGCCCCGCCCTTTCTGGGAGGCCCTTCATGAACACCCCGAGTATGAAAGCGGACCGCACACCGGTCCAGCTCGCCGCCCTCGTCGTGGGTGCGGTGTTCCTGCTGGTCGGCGTTCTCGGCTTCATCCCCGGCATCACCACGAACTACGACGAGATGGCGTTCGCCGGCCACTCGAACGCGATGCTGCTGGGCGTGTTCCAGGTGTCGATCCTGCACAACATCGTCCACCTGCTCTTCGGCATCGCCGGGATCCTGCTCGCCCGCACCTGGAGCGGCGCGCGGGGCTACCTGATCGGCGGCGGCGTCATCTACCTGCTGCTGTGGATCTACGGGCTGCTCATCGCCAAGGACAGTGCCGCCAACTTCGTCCCGCTGAACACGGCCGACGACTGGCTGCACTTCATCCTCGGCGTCGCCATGATCGCGCTCGGCTTCCTGCTGGCGCGCCGCCGCGTCCTCACCAGGTGACGTCCGCGTAGTCGCCCCGGCCGGGGGCGAGGTCCTCCGGCCGGCGGCCGGGCCGCGACCGCAGCCGTCGCACGCTGTGCGCCGCGAGCCTCAGCCGGTGTCCCGCGTACGGCACTCCGCCGCCCAGCGCGGCCGCCACCGCGAGCCAGGCGCACGTGGCCCGCTCCAGCACCCACACCGGGGCGAACAAGGACGCGCTCCACGGGAACACCCGGCGGCCCCCGGCCCTGCGCCGGCCCACCTCCGCCAGGCCCACCACCAGCCCGGCCGCCACGGCCAGCGTGCCGAACCGGCGCCGGGCCAGCCCGGCGGCCACCGCCGGCAGCACCGACAGGAACACCGTCAGCCGCACGGGCTGCGCCAGGTCGTCGTACGCCTGCCGGACCCGCTGGGACCAGAACCGGGCGACGTCCGGCGGCAGGCGGCGCACGTACAGGCCGGGCGCGTGGTACTCCACCCCGCCGTGGGCGCGGACGGTGCGGATCAGCTCCAGGTTCTCGAACAGCACGTCGCCGTCGTAGCCGCCCATCTCCCAGAAGAAGGACCGCCGCAGCCCGAACGTGCCCGGGTAGTCGGCGCCGACGGCCCGGTTCAGCAGCGTCCGCGCGGTGTCCCAGCGGGCGTGCCAGGGGAGCGGGTCGAAGTGATTCTGCGGCCTGACCAGGTCGGCCCCGGCGAGCAGGGCGTCCATCCCGGCCAGCGCCGAGGCGTCGTAGCGGACGTCGTCGTCGGCGATCACCACGTGCGCCGCCCGGGCCAGCCGCAGGCCCGTCGTCACGCCGTTCACCTTGCCGTTGGCGAACCGCAGCCCGGGATCGGGGCGCACATGCGTCACCAGCGCGCGCCAGCGCTCCGCGTGCCGCTCGAACAACTCGTCGCGGCTGCCGTCCACCACGATCACCCGCGCGTGCCGCGACAGCTCGCGCAGGTAGCCGGTCAGCTCGTCCAGGCCGGAGTCGTCGTCCCATCGCAGGGGGAGCACGTAGTCGAGCACCGGCCGCGACGCCGGGCCGATCGTGCCGGTCGGGCGCGTCATGCGGTGCTCGCCACCGCGCTCCCCGCGCTGTCCGTGCTCTCCGTGGTCTCCGTGCTTCTCGTGCTCGTCGTGCTCTGTTCGTGGGGTACGGGCGGGTCCAGTGACGACGCCCCGCGCCGCCAGCACGCCATGACGTGCTCCGCCCACAGCCGGTCCAGCTCCAGCGCGCACGCCGCGCCGAACAGGATGTCCCCGGACAGCGCCGGGTCCTGCGCCGCCAGTCCCGCGCACAGGTCGTGCGCGGCGATCTGCTCGTGAACGGCGTCCGCCTGCACGTGCTCGTCGTAGAACCGGGCGGCCGTGGCGTCCCCGCCGAGCCGTCGCAGACCGTCGGCGTAGTGCCGGTTGGGCAGCGAGGACGTCATCTCCAGCGCCGCCAGGTGACCGGCCGCCGCGCCCCGCAGCCTGCGGTGCAGGCCGAACAGCGACATGGCGTTGGACACCGCCAGCGTGACGCCCGGCACCCGGCCGAGGTAGGCGCCGTAGGAGTCGTCCAGGCCGAGACCGCGCATGGTGGCCCGGAAGAGCTCCGCGTGCATGCGCTCCGTCCGGCCGCCGCCGTACTCGTCGGCCTGGATCTCCACCAGCGCCGCCTTGGGGCCGCCGCGCAGTCGCGGGATCGCCCACGTGTGCGGGTCGGCCTCCTTGAGGTGGTAGACGGACCGGTGCGCCACGAACTCCCTGAACTGCGCCAGCCCGGCGTGACGCCGCAGGTGCGCCGACAGCGACGGCCCCGAGCCGGGAGCGGTCAGCTCGGCCAGCGCCGCCCGCACCTTCCCGGGCGGCACGGCCACTGGCCGGGGCACCGCCCCGGCCAGCGCCTGCTCGAAGCGCCGTTCGAGGGCGGCCCGGAAGGCGAGCAGGGACGGCTCCCACTCCCAGCGCGGATCGACGTCGTCGAAGCCCTGGTAGTGCAGCTCGTAGCAGGCGAACAGGGCGAGCTGGAGGTCGCCGTCGGCCAGGTCGGCACCCGCCGGCCGGTGCGGGACGGCGGGAAAGCGGTCGTGGCCCGCCGCCGGCGCGCCCCGGAAGCGGTCCTGGTCTACCGGCGGCGCGGCGAGGCGGGCGAACAGGGCCGCGGTCAGAGGTCCGCGGGCGCGGGGCAGGCGCATCACGACTCCCCGGTCAGCCGGTAGACCGACACATGCCCCCGGCTGCCGTCGCCGAACGGCGTGCCCTCCCAGTCCGCCCAGCGCGACTCCAGCGTCATGCCGGCCAGGCGGCCCATCAGGTCCAGCTCGGCGGGCCACGCGTAGCGATGGTTGGCCGGCAGCAGCCGCAGCCCCTCGGCCGTCATGCGGACGCGGGTCGTGTGCATCATCTGCGTGGCGGGCGACAGGCGGGCCGCCTCGGCTGTGACGGCCTCCTCCGACAGGGACAGCAGCCGCAGCGCCGACCCGTCGGAAAAGCCGGTCAGGTCCGGCACCCACGCCTCCACGACGAACCTGCCGCCCGGCTCCAGGTGCCCGGCCGCGTTGCGGAAACACTCCACCTGCGCGTCCTGGGACGGCAGCGCGAAGATCGTGTTCGTGGTGAGGGCCACCAGGCTGAACCGGCCCTCGACCTGTGTGGCGGAGAAGTCGCCGACGGCCACGGGGATCCGGTCGCCCCCGGGCTTGCGTCTCAGCTCCGCGACCATCTCCGGCGACCCGTCGATCCCGGCCACCGTCAGCCCGCGGCCCGCCAGGGGCAGCGCGATGCGGCCCGTGCCGATGCCGAACTCCAGCACCGGCCCGCCACCGGCCAGCCGGTACAGCCGCTCGACGGCGGCCTCGGTCGGCAGGTCCCGGGCGGTGGCGTCGTAGATGTCGGCGATGCTCCGCCCGTAGGCGGAGGCGTCGAAAGCTGCCGCCATGAGACCCCCGTCCCTCACGTTTCCGCAGGTGATGCTGCCCCCGGCGGTCCAGGGCAAACGCCCCGCGGAGCCGCCGTGAAAGGGGAACGCCCCGCGACGGGAGTCCGTCGCGGGGCGTTCACGCGCCCAGGCCCGAGCGCGGGGGAAGGACCGTCCCTCCGGGGAGGGCACGGCGGCCGGCGGGCGTCAGCGGGCGGCGAAGTCCTGGGTCCAGTAGATCTGGCCCTTGGAGTTCTTGGCGGCGCCGACACCGATGAGCGTGTACTTGCAGTTCATGATGTTGGCCTTGTGGCCGGAGCTGTTCATCCACGCCTGGACCACCGAGGCCGGGGTCGGCTGGCCCATGGCGATGTTCTCCGCCCAGCCCGAGCCGCCGGTGAAGCCGGCGCCGCGGATGCGGTCCATGAAGCTGCGGCCGTCCTTGGAGGTGTGGCTGAAGTAGTCCTGCTCCGCCATGTCGGCCGAGTGGCCGAACGCGGCCTTGCGCAGCTGCGGGTCGTGCTTGAGCGGCTGGCAGCCGCCCTTGGCCCGCTCGGCGTTGGTCAGCCGGACGACCTCGTTCTCGTCCGCGGTGCCGACCGTGCCGGACGTCGCGGTGGAGGTGGGGGTCGGGGTGGAGGTCCTGGTGGAGGTCGGGGTGGGCCTCGGGGACGGCGTGGTGCTCGTCGTCGGCACCGAGGTCGAGGTCGGGGTCGGGGTCGGCTTGGTCGAGGAGGTGGCGGTGGGCGTCGGGGTCGCCGTCGCGCCGGGGGAGCAGGTCAGCTTGACCGCCTTGGACTTGCCGGCGTTGCCGCGGTAGTCGGTGGCCGTGGCGTAGTAGGTGCCGGGCACGCACGGCATCGCGACGGTGACGCGGCTGACCCGGCCCCGCGCGGCGGCGCTCTTGACGACCCGGTCGTCTCCCGGCACGGCGCGCAGGATGCGGACGCGGACCAGCCCGGGACGGGTGCACTCCAGCCGGGCGGCGGACGCCTGGATCCGGCCGGCGGAGGTGAGGGCGGGCTGGTTCACGGTCAGCCGGCAGGCGGCCAGGGTCGCCGACTCGGCGTGAGCGGTGGCCACGGGCGCGGACAGGGCCGCGACGCTGACGAGGCCGGCGAGTACCCCTAGGGGTCTACGCATATGGGGCTTCCCTCCAGTTTTGCGGTAAGGCTGGATGGACTCCGCATTCTGTCGGCATCTGACAGTCATGTCATGAAGTTTCAGATATTGGTTGGACGGAAGGGGCGAAAGTGACGGCGGGGGCGGTCGGAGGCGCGGTGCGGGGCGGCCTACGATGTGATCGTGACCAGCACCCGGCGTGAGGCACGCGCGGCCTCCCGCGGCGGCGCCGTCCCCAGCATCCGCGACGTCGCCGCCGCCGCGGGCGTGTCCCACCAGACCGTCTCCCGGGTCCTCAACGACTCGCCCCGGGTGAGCGCCGAGACCCGCGCCACCGTGCTCGCGGCCATCGACCGGCTCGGGTTCCGACCCAACCGCGCCGCGCGCGCCCTCGGCCTCGGCCGCGCCCACGGCGTGACCGTCGTCATGTCCAACACCATGCTGTACGGCTACGCCTCGACGCTCCAGGGCATCGAGGAGGCGGCCCGGGTGGAGGGCATGGCCGTGGGAGTGCGCGTGGTCGAGTCGGAGGCGCCCGGCGACGTCAAGCAGACCGTCGACTACGTCAGCGATCCCAGCGCGGGGGCCGTGGTGGTCATCGCGTTCGACCCGTCCGGAGCCGCCGTGCTGGAGGCGCTGCCCCGGCACGTCCCCGCGGTCGCCGCCACCGAGCCGACCGCCCCCGACACGGGCCGCGTCGCCATCGCCCTGGACGATCGCGGCGCCGCCGCCGACGCCACCGGCCACCTGCTCGGGCTCGGGCACCGTACCGTCCACCACGTCGCGATCCCCTCGGAGGGCCGCTCCGGCGGGCGGCACACCGGCTGGCACGACGCGCTGCGGCGGGCGGGCGCGCCGGTGCCGGACGTGATCGACTGCGGCTGGGACATCGCCGCCGCATACCAGGCCGGACGGCGCCTGGCCGCCGACCCCGAGGTCACGGCCGTGCTGTGCGGCAACGACGACATCGCCCAGGGCGTACGCCGGGCCCTGTACGACGCGGGCAGGGACGTGCCCGGTGACGTGAGCATCGTCGGCTTCGACGACATCCCCGGCTCGGCCTTCTGGACGCCGGCGCTGACGACGGTGCGGATGGACTTCGCGGGGCTGGGCAAGGCGTGCCTCCGCGCCGCGGTGGCCGAGCTCCTGGTCCAACCCCAGCCGACCCTCACCCTGACCCCGCCCCGCCTGATCATCCGCGAGTCCACAGCCCCTCCACGCCCGTCCCGCGGATAGCCGCCCACCCGCGACCGCGGGCCGAGACCCGTACGACCGAACGCTGATCGAGCTGGTCGCGCTGGCCTGGCTGCTGGCCAAGGGCGAGCACATCGCCCCGATCCCCGGCACCAAGCGGGTCTCCCGGGTGGAGGAGAACATCGCCGCCGACGGCGTCGAGCTGACCGCCGAGCAGCTCGCCAGGCTCGACGCCCTGCCCCCGGCGGCCGGCGACCACCACAACGAGCAGCAGATGCGCATGATCGAACGCTGACACCGCAGCGGACGGAAAGAACGAGATCCGCCGGTCCCGCCGTCGCGTCACCGGCGGAACCGGCGGTCCCGGCAGGCGGCGTCCCCACCGCGGGGCTCCCCGGAAACGCGGTGGTAACAATCCGGCAAAGAAGGGTTCCTCTTTGTCCGTGTTACCGCTCACACTTACGCCACGGAGTGATGTGACCGGTCACATGGATCGTATCCGAGGAGATGTGTGATGCCCGCTGACGTGATCCAGACCTTGCGCTGGGGCCATGACGCCCTGACGGTGGTGGTGGAGATCCACCCCGACCGGGCGGTGGCGTTGCGGCGGCTGGCGCCGGGCGGAGCGGCCGGGCCCGCGGGGGCTCCGGCGCAGCCGCTGGTGGAGGTGCTGCTCCCGGGCACAGGCCGGGCGCGGGCGTCGCAGCGGTTGTCGGAGACCGCCGTGGGCTGCCGCCTGAGGTACGCGGGGGCCGAGCAGTCCCGCGAGGGCGGCTGGCACGTGCTGCGGCTCGCGATGCGCGACGACGCCTCCGGCCTGGCCGCCGAGCTGACGCTCCGCTCGTACGAGGGCGTGTCCGCCTGCCGGGCCCAGGTCCGGGTGACCAACCAGGGGACGGCCCCGGTGCTGCTGCTGGCCGTCACCTCGTTCGCGGCGGGTTTCCTGGGCCGCCACGCCGGCGACCTCGACGTCCTGTACGCCGACAGCGAGTGGCTGGGGGAGAGCCGCTGGACCCGGCGGCCCCTCGGCGAGCTGGTCCCGGCCCTGGGACTGGAGGGCCATGGGCAGCACGGCCGGGGCGCGTTCGCGCTGACCAGCTCGGGCACCTGGTCGAGCGGCCGGCACGTGCCGATGGGCGGCCTGGTGGACCGGGTCACCGGCGAGACATGGGTGTGGCAGATCGAGCACAACGGCGCGTGGCGCTGGGAGACGGGCGCGCGGCAGGACGGCGTGTACGTCGCCGTGAGCGGGCCCACCGACCTCGACCACCAGTGGAGCCAGAGCCTGGCCCCCGGCGAGTCGTTCACCACGGTCCCCGTCTCGGTGGCCGTCGCGGCGGGGAGCGGCGCCGGCCTGGAGGAGCGGGACGGGCTGGAGGAGGCGGTCGCCGCGCTGACCGCGCACCGCCGCGCGCTGCGCCGCCCGCACCCCGACCGCGACACGCTGCCCGTCGTCTTCAACGACTACATGAACACCCTCATGGGCGACCCGACCACCGCCAGGCTGCTCCCGCTGGTCGAGGCCGCCGCCTCCGCCGGGGCCGAGGTCTTCTGCGTGGACGCCGGCTGGTACGACGAGGACGGCGGCTGGTGGGACAGCGTCGGCGCCTGGCGGCCGTCCCGGACCCGGTTCCCGGGCGGCGTCGAGGAGGTGCTCGGGCACATCAGGGCCCACGGCATGACGCCCGGCCTGTGGCTGGAGCCGGAGGTGATCGGCGTGCGCAGCCCGATGGCCGACGAGCTGCCCAAGGAGGCGTTCCTGCAGCGCGGCGGCGAGCGGCTGGCCGAGCACGGCCGCTACCACCTGGACCTGCGCCACCCCGCCGCCGTCGAGCACCTCGACGGCGTGGTGGACCGGCTGGTGGGGGAGCTGGGCGTCGGCTACTTCAAGCTCGACTACAACATCAACCCGGGTGCGGGCACCGACGTGGACGCCACCAGCGCCGGCGCGGGCCTGCTCGCCCACAACCGCGCCCACCTGGCCTGGATCGACGGCGTCCTGGACCGGCATCCGGGGCTGGTGCTGGAGAACTGCGCGTCGGGTGCGATGCGGATGGACTTCGCGATGCTGTCGCGGCTGAACCTCCAGTCCACCAGCGACCAGGAGGACTTCCTGCGCTACCCGCCGATCGCCGTGGCCGCGCCGCTGGCGATGACGCCCGAGCAGGCCGCCAACTGGGCGTACCCGCAGCCGGACATGACGGACGAGGAGGTCGCGTTCACGATGTGCACCGGCATCCTCGGCCGGCTCTACCTGTCGGGCCACCTGGACGCGATGAGCCCGGAGCGGCTGGCGCTCGTGCGCGAGGGAGTGCGGCTGCACCAGGCGCTGCGGGCCGACCTGGTCGCGTCGGCGCCCTGCTGGCCGCTCGGGCTGCCCGGCTGGGACGACCCGTGGCTGGCGCTGGGCCTGCGCGCGGGCGACGTCACGCATGTCGGCGTCTGGCGGCGGCCCGGCGCGGACGAGGACGCCGTCCTGTCGTTCCCGCACCTCGCCGGCCGCCAGGTCGAGGTACGGATCGCCTACCCCCGACAGGCGACGGGCTGGGAGCACTCCTGGAACCCCGTGACCGGCGAGCTGACCCTGGCCTGCGCCGTCGCCGCCCCGACCGCCCGCGTCCTCCAACTCCGCGAGCTCCCGCTTCAGTAACACCCCATCTGCCCCCCAATGGGACTGTCCGGCACGATAGTGGCGGACACGGACAAAGGAACCACACCGTGAAACTGGCACCGCGCGTCACCACCGCCGCCACCGTCGCGGCCACCGCACTGCTCGCCCTCACCGCGTGCAGCGATCCCGCCTCCGGGCCCGCGCCCGCGGCGCCGGGCGCGACCGCCGCGGCCTGGCCGTCCCCGACGGGGCGGCTCGACGGGGTCACCCTCACCATCTGGGCCGCGCAGAACAGCACCACCGTGCCCGAGCAGGTGACGGCCGCCTTCTCCAAGGCCACCGGCGCCAAGGTCGACGTCGTCACCATCCCCGACCCGTACGAGCAGGGCGTGCAGACCAAGGTGGCCACCGGCGACAAGCCCGACCTGGCCTTCTGGCAGCCCACCGCGTCCATGCTGACCGCCCTGAACGCCCGCGCCAACCTCCAGCCCCTCGACGACGCCCCCTGGCTGTCGTCGCTGTCGCCCGAACTGCGCGACATCACGGGACTGCTGGACAAGACCCGCTACGCCGCGCTCGTCACCAGCCCGGCCGTCGAGGGCGTCTACTACAACAAGGAGGTCTTCGCCGCGGCCGGCGTCAAGGGGACGCCGAAGAACTTCGACGAGATGCTCCAGGTCGCGCGCACGCTCAAGGGCAAGGGCGTCACCCCCTTCTTCGAGATGGCCGGCGACAAGTGGGCGACCCAGTGGTGGGTGCAGGTGCAGCTCGCCGACGCCGCCCGCGACGGCCTCTGGGACCGGGTCAACTCCGGCAAGGAGACGTTCGAGGACAAGACCATCCTGGACGCGATCAAGAAGTACAAGGCGCTGATCGGCGAGGGGCTGTTCAACTCCGACATCAAGACCGCCACGTTCGAGGACCAGGGCGAGGCGCTGCTGTCGGGCAAGGCGGCCATGGCCGTCCAGGTCAACTCGTTCTTCGGCCAGCTCCAGGCCAAGGCCGACACGGCGACGCTGGACAAGAAGATCGGCTTCTTCCCGATCTCCCCGTCCGGCAACGTCGGCACCTTCATCCCCGACCAGTCCAACGCCCTGGTCGCCTTCAGGACCGGCGACGCCAAGCGCGAGGCCGCCGCCCGCCAGCTCCTCGCGTACTGGATGGGGCCCGGCTACCAGGAGTTCGTCACGGCGCGCAAGACCGTGTCGCTGGAGACCGACGTGCCCACCCCGGCCGGGGTGCCGCAGGCGCTGCTCGACGTGCACAAGTCGCTGGGCGGCGCGGTCGGCTCGATGCAGGCGCTCGCCGTGGCCAACCCCGACCTGTACCTCAACCTGGCCGACATGATCACCGGCAGCCTCACGCCCGAGCAGGTGGCGGCGGCCACGCAGAAGCAGTTCGCCCAGCTCGCCAAGGCGGCCGGCGCCTCCGGCTTCTGACCCCCATCCCCCAGGCGAGGAGCGACCCGTGCCGACCGAGACGCGCGCACCCGACACCGCCGCCCGGCCCGTGCCCGCCCGCCAGGCGCGCCCGAGCCGGCGGGCCACCCCCGCCGGAGCGGGACGCCGTACCCACCCCATGTGGTTCCTGGCGCCCGCCTTCGCGATCCTGTTCGTCTTCTTCTTCCTGCCCACCCTGTTCAACTTCGTCTACGCCTTCACCGACTGGTCCAGCTTCAAGAGCGACATCCGCCCGGTCGGCTGGGACAACTTCGCCGACCTGCTGTCCGACGGCACCATGTGGGGCGCGCTGCGCGTCACGCTGGTCTACGCCGTCCTGGTCGCGGTGTTCCAGAACCTGTTCGGCTTCGGCCTGGCCGTCCTGCTGGAGCGCGACACCTGGCTCAACCGGGCAGCGCGCCTGGTGTTCCTCATCCCGGTGCTCATGTCGGCGCTGGCGGTCGGCTACGTCTTCCAGGCGCTGCTCAAGCCCGACGGCAGCCTGAACGACCTGCTCGGCGGCCTGCTCGGCACGCCGGTGACGATCCCGTGGCTGGGCGACACCACCTGGACGCTGGTCGTCGTCGCGGTCATCCACGCCTGGAAGTGGATGGGCCTGTCCATGCTCATCTACCTGGCCGGGCTGAAGACGATCCCCGAGGACGTCACGGAGGCGGCCCGCATCGACGGCGCCACCGGCCGGCAGGCGTTCTGGTCGATCCGCTTCCCGCTGCTGGCACCGGCGGTCACCTTCAACGTGGCCACCGCGCTGCTGGGCTCCATGAACGGCTTCGACATCGTCCAGGCCACGACCGGCGGCGGCCCGGCCCGCAGCACCGAGATCCTGAACATCTTCATCTACCGCACCTTCGGCCAGGGCCTGTTCGCGCAGGCCACCACGATGAGCCTGGTGCTGTTCCTCATGGTCGCGCTGCTGGCCTTCCCGGTCATCCGCGGCCTGCGCAAGAGGGAGGAGATCCTGTGACATCCCCCGCCCGGGGCGTGGCGGCGCGGCTGCGGCCGCTGGTCGTCGTCGCCCTCGTCGTGCTCGTCATGGGCCTGCCGCTGTGGCTGATCGTCGTGACGGCGGCCAAGTCCCAGAGCGAGGCCCTGTCGCCGGACCTGTCCCTGCCGTCCCGGTGGCTGCTCTGGGAGAACCTGGCGCAGGTGTGGCAGCAGGGCGACGTGCCGAAGGCCTTCCTCGGCAGCGTGCTGGTCGTCGCGCCGTCGGTCGTGCTGGTGCTGACGTTCGGCTCCATGGCGTCGTGGGTGCTGGCCCGGCGGGCCACCCGCCTCAACGCCGTCCTGTACGCGTTCGCGATCAGCGGCATCGTGCTGCCCCCGGCCGTGGTGACGATCGTGCTGCTGCTGCGGCAGCTCGGCCTGGCCGGCAGCGCCGTCGGCATGGTCGGCGTCTACGTCGGCATCTACCTGTCCACGGTGATCTTCTTCGTCACCGGGTTCGTGCGCACGGTGCCGCTGTCGATCGAGGAGGCGGCCCGCATGGACGGGGCGGGCCCGGCGCGCGTGTTCTTCTCCGTCATCCTGCCGATGCTGCGGCCCGTGCTCGCGACCGCGACGATCCTCATCTGCCTGTACGTCTGGAACGACGTCTTCTACGCCTTCTTCGTCGTCGGCGGCCGGCTCGACACGCTGCCGCTGAACCTGTTCCAGGTGGCCAACGCCGGCCTCTACCTCAACAACTGGCACCTGATCTTCGCGTACATCATCCTCATGAGCCTGCCCCTGCTGGTGGTGTTCGCGGTGGCCCAGCGGCGCATCATCTCCGGCATCACCGGCGGCGCGGTCAAGTGACGGCGGTCAGGTGACGGCGGTCAGGTGGCGGCGGTCAAGTGACGGCGGGCAAGTGGCGGCGGTCAGGTGACGGCGCGCATGGGAAAGGGCGGGCCGTCCGGCCCGCCCCTCGCCCGGTGCGACAGGTCAGCGCGCGGCCGCGCCTGCCCGCCGCTTCGTCCACACGTCGAAGGCGACCGCCGCGAGCAGGACGATGCCCTTGACCAGCATGACGCGCTCGCTCGGCGAGCCGATGAGCGACATGCCGTTGTTGATCACACCCATGATCAGGCCGCCGGTGATGGCGCCGACGACCTTGCCGACGCCGCCCTGGACGGCCGCGCCGCCGATGAAGGCCGCGGCGATGGCGTCCAGCTCGAACGAGTTGCCGGCCGTCGGACCGGCCTGGTTGAGCCGGCCGGCGAAGATGATGCCGGCCACGGCCGCCAGCACGCCCATGTTGACGAAGATCCAGAACACCACGGACTTGACCTTGATGCCCGACAGGACCGCCGCCTGGAGGTTGCCGCCCACCGCGTAGATCCGGCGGCCGAAGACCGACCGGTTGGCCAGCAGCGAGTAGCCGAGCACCAGCAGGGCCAGCAGCACCAGCACCCACGGCAGGTTGCGGAAGCGCGCGAGCTGCACCACCACGGCCATGATGAGCACCGCCGCGGCGACGATCTTCAGGGCGAAGACCGGCAGCGGGTCGACGCTCTGGCCGTAGCCGGCGCGGGCGGTGCGGGTGCGCCACTGGGCGGTGGCCATGCCGACGATCGCCAGCACGCCGATCAGCAGACTGAACAGGTCGGCGCCGCCCAGCGGGCCGAGCCCGACGTTGCCCAGGTAGCTGTCGGTGAAGCCGTTGGACAGGGTCCGCACCGCGTCGGGAAACGGGCCGATGCCCTGGTTGCCGAGCACGGTCAGCGTGAGCGCCCGGAACAGCAGCATGCCGGCGAGCGTCACGATGAACGACGGGATGCCGAAGTAGGCGATCCAGTAGCCCTGCCAGGCCCCGATCAGGCCGCCCACCACCAGGGTGAGCACCAGCGCGATCGGCCAGGGGACACCGTAGTTCACCATCAGCACGGCCGACACGGCGCCCGTGACCGCCACCACCGAGCCGACCGACAGGTCGATGTGCCCGGCGATGATGATCAGGATCATGCCGATGGCCAGGATCAGGATGTAGGAGTTCTGGACGACGATGTTGGAGATGTTCTGCGGCTGGAGCAGGGCGCCGTCGGTCAGCACCGAGAACAGCACCACGATCAGCGCGAACGCGATGTAGATGCCGCTCTGGCGGATGTTGACGGACAGGCCGCCGAGCTTCAGCCGCCCGGGCGGGCTCTGCTCGCCCTTGTCGTCCCGTCCCGCACCCGCCTTGAGGTCGGCGGGGGTCGTACTGCTGCTCATCCGGACTTACTCCTGTCCCATGGTCATGTGATGCATCAGGCGTTCCTGCGTCGCCTCCTCGCGGGGCAGCTCACCGGTGACCCGGCCCTGCGACAGCGTGTAGATGCGGTCGCACAGGCCGAGCAGCTCCGGCAGCTCCGAGGAGATGACGAGCACCGCCTTCCCCTCGTCGGCGAGCTGGTTGATGATCGTGTAGATCTCGTACTTGGCGCCGACGTCGATGCCGCGGGTGGGCTCGTCGAGGATGAGCACGTCGGGATCCGTGTAGATCCACTTCGACAGCACGACCTTCTGCTGGTTGCCGCCGCTCAGCTTGCCCACGATGCTCTGCACGCTGGGCGCCTTGATGTTCATGCTGCGGCGGAACTCCTCGGCGACCTTGTACTCCTCGTTCTCGTTGACCCAGCCGTGCTTGCTGAGCCGGCTGCCGAGGCTGGCCGAGGAGATGTTCCGCCTGATGTCCTCGATGAGGTTGAGACCGTACCGCTTGCGGTCCTCCGTGGCGTACGCGATGCCGAGCCGCACCGCGTCCTGCACGTTGCGGATGTGCACCTCGCGGCCCTCCTTGTAGACGCGGCCGGAGATGCCGACGCCGTAGGTGCGGCCGAACAGGCTCATCGCCAGCTCGGTACGGCCGGCGCCCATGAGCCCGGCCAGGCCGACGATCTCGCCCCGGCGCAGCGTGAGGCTGGCCTTGGAGACGACCTGCCGGTCGGGCTGCGACGGGCTGTGCACCGTCCAGTCCTCCACCCGCAGGACCTCCTCGCCGATGTGCGGCTCGTGCGGCGGGAAGCGGTTGTCCAGGTCGCGGCCGACCATGCCGGAGATGATCCGGTCCTCGGTCACCTGGCCGCTCGCCATCTCCAGGGTCTCGATCGTCTGCCCGTCACGGATGATCGTGATCGAGTCGGCGATGTCGATGATCTCGTTCAGCTTGTGCGAGATGATCACGCAGGTGATGCCCTCGTCGCGCAGGCCGCGCAGCAGGTCGAGGAGGTGGGCCGAGTCCTGGTCGTTGAGCGCCGCGGTGGGCTCGTCCAGGATGAGCAGCTTCACCTCCTTCGACAGCGCCTTGGCGATCTCCACGAGCTGCTGCTTGCCCACGCCGATGTCGGCCACCTGCGTGACCGGGTTCTCCGCCAGGCCGACGCGCCGCAGCAGCTCGCCGGCCTGGTGGTTGGTGCGGTTCCAGTCGACGAGTCCGCGGCTGGCCCGCTCGTTGCCGAGGAAGATGTTCTCGGCGATGGACAGCTGCGGGCACAGCGCCAGCTCCTGGTGGATGATGACGATGCCGGCGTCCTCGCTGTCCTTGATTCCGCCGAACCGGCACAGCTCGCCGTCGAACTCGATCCGCCCCTCGTAGCTGCCGAACGGGTAGACCCCGGACAGCACCTTCATCAGCGTCGACTTGCCGGCGCCGTTCTCGCCGCAGATGGCGTGGATCTCGCCCCGGCGGACGGAGAGGCTCACCTCGTGGAGTGCGCGCACTCCGGGAAACGTCTTGGTGATGCCCCGCATGTGCAGGATGTCATCGGTCATCAAAGGTCCTTCCCGGTGGAGGTCAGCCGAGCTGGGCGGCGGTGTAGTAGCCCGTGTCCACCAGGGCCTTCTGGTAGTTGCTCTTGTCGACGATCATCGGGTCGAGGAGCTGGGCCGGGACGACCTTGTTGCCGTTGTCGTAGTCCTTGGTGTTGTTGACCGCGGGCTTGCCGCCCTTGAGGACCGTGTCGGCCATGGTGACCGTGATCTTGGCCAGCTCGCGGGTGTCCTTGAAGATGGTGGAGTACTGCTCGCCCGCGATGATCGACTTGACGGAGGCCAGCTCGGCGTCCTGGCCGGTCACGATCGGGTAGGGCTGGCCGGCGGTGCCGTAGCCGTTGCTCTTGAGCGCCGACAGGATGCCGATGGACAGGCCGTCGTACGGGGAGAGCACGCCGTCGACCTTGCTGTCACCGGAGTAGGTCTTGGTGAGGATGTCCTCCATGCGCTTCTGCGCGGTGGCCGGGTCCCAGCGCAGGATGGCGACGGTCTTGAAGTCGGTCTGGCCGCTCTTGACCTTGATCGTGCCCTTGTCGATGTACGGCTTGAGCACGGACATGGCGCCGTTGAAGAAGAACGTGGCGTTGTTGTCGTCGGGGGAGCCGGCGAACAGCTCGACGTTGAACGGGCCCTTGGCGCTGCCCTCGGAGCCGTCGGCGTTGAGCACCTTGAGGCCGACGAGCAGGGAGGTGGCCTGCTGGACGCCGACCTTGAAGTTGTCGAAGGTCGTGTAGTAGTCGACGTTCGGGCTGTTGCGGATCAGGCGGTCGTAGGAGATGACCGGGATCTTGTTGTCGGCGGCCTGCTGGAGCTGCGTGGTCAGGGCGGTGCCGTCGATCGAGGCGATGATCAGGAGCTTGGCGCCCTTGGTGATCTGGTTCTCGATCTGGTTGACCTGGGTGGGGATGTCGTTCTCCGCGTACTGGAGGTCGACCTTGTAGCCGAGCTTCTCCAGGCTGGACTTGACGTTGTCCCCGTCGTGGATCCACCGCTCGGAGGACCTGGTCGGCATGGTCACGCCGATCAGGGCGCCGCTGGTGGTGCCGGAGGACGCCTGCTTGTCGACGGTCTTCTCACTCGATCCGCACGCCGCGACGGTGGCGGTGAGTGCGAGGGCTGAGACGACCGTCGCGATCCGTCCGAATCTCATGTGTGTGTCTCCTTGCGAGGTTGCGCGTACGCGAAGGGGCCGCCGGACCTCCGGCCACAGCGGGGGGTACCTCTCCCGCGAGTGGCGCGGCGGGAGCGGTGGGTCGTCGTGTCCCCGGCACGGGAGCGTCCTGATGGACGCTCCGATGGAATGGTCCGAAACCCACGTGCCGTGGACCGACCTGCGGTAGGATAAGCCCGGTTTGTGGCATTTCGTGACACCCCACCTGCGTTGATCGCCGTTGAGGACAACGTGCCTAAGGCCATGAGTGTTATCGCTAACAATTTGCCTGTCAACGGTGTGCGATAACGTCTCGGAAACAGACCATTCACATTCCGGGTCGCTCTTGTGCCTGGTAGAGGACGTGTGAGGCCCGGTTCCGCCACCGAAACCGGCCCTCCGGGGCCCTGGGCAGGCGATCATCCCATGTGAGCGAGAACACGCGGCCCGCGAGAGCGGCTTCGGGCTCGGCGGGAGCCCGTAAGGTGTGGTGTGCGCGTCCGCGCGGTGTGCCGTAGTGTTCGCGGGTCTTCGGTCTTCGCGGGTCCTCGGACTTCGCGGGTCTTCGGTCTTCGCGGGTCCTCGCAGGACTTCGCGCACGAGCGGGCGGGAGGTGAGGATGGCGCGCATCGTCTTCGTCGGCGCCGGTCACGTCGAACTCGTGCGCAGGGTGCTCTCCGACCTGTTCCTCGCCTCCTCGCTGCGGGGCCGCCTGGAGATCGTGCTGCACGACGACGACCCCGCCCACCTGGCCACGTCCGAGGCGCTGGTGCGCGCGCTCGACGCCGAGGCCGGCTCGGCGGCCGTGGTCACCGCCTGCCCCGACCGGCGGCGCGCCCTCGACGGCGCCGACTTCGTGATCAGCTACGTCGACCGGGGCGGGTTCACGGCCTCGCTGCGCGACTTCGAGATCCCCCGCAGGTACGGCCTGCGCCAGACGATCGGCGACACCATCGGCGTCGGCGGCATCTTCCGCGGCCTGCGCGCCATCCCCTTCTTCGTCGAGCTGGGCCGCGAGATGGCCGAGCTGTGCCCGGAGGCGTGGCTGCTGAGCTGCAGCGACCCCATGGCCATGATCGGCTGGGCGGTGGAGGAGGCCACGAAGTTCGAGCGTTTCGCCGGGGTGTGTCACGCCGTCTGCGACACCCACGCCTACCTGGCCGACCTCGTCGGCCGCGACCTCGACGAGGTGACGTTCCTCAGCGCCGGCCTCAACCACCAGTCGTTCGTGCTGCGGTTCGAGGCCGGGGGCCGCTCGCTCTACCCGGAGCTCGACGCGCTGCTGGCCGCCGACCCCGACCTGGGGCGGCATGTCCGGACCGAGATGTACCGCCGCTTCGGCCACTTCCCGACGCAGTCCAGCGAGCACGCCGCCGAGTACGTCCCGTGGTTCATGCGGCACGCCGAGGAGACCGAGCGCCTGGGCGTGCAGATGGAGGAGTACCTGCGCCGCCTCGGTCAGGACATGCACACGTACGAGGAGACGCGCCGCGCGCTGTCGGCCGGCCGTCCGCAGCTGATCAGGTGGCAGCACCAGGAGCCGGCCGCCGCCGCGATCCTCGCCACGCTGACCGGCCGGGAGAAGGAGGTCTACGTCAACGTCCGCAACCGCGGCCTGATCGGCAACCTGCCGGAGGACTGCTGCGTCGAGGTGCCCGCCACGGTCGACGCCACGGGCATCCACCCCCGGCCGGTGGGCGACCTGCCGATCCAGCTCGTGGCGCTGCACCGGACGTTCCTCAACGTCGTGGAGCTGACCGTGCGCGCCGTGCTCGACGGCGACCGGCGGCACGTCCACCACGCGGCGATGCTCGACCCGAACACCGCGGCGACCCTGCCGCTGCCCGCCATCGAGGCGATGTGCGACGAGCTGATCGACGCGCACGGGGAGTTGCTGCCGGAGGCGATCCGCCGATGATGGAGTCGATGCCGACCGAGGTCCGCCGTGAGCGCATGCTCGGCATGCTCATGGAGCAGGAGTTCGCCCGGGTGGCCGAGCTCGCCGAGGCGTTCGGCGTGTCCACCGTGACCGTCCGGGCCGACCTCGACGCGCTGGAGGAGCAGGGCCGGGTGCGCCGGGTGCGCGGGGGAGCGGTGGCGGCCGGGTCGCCGCCGCGCGTCGAGCCGTCGTTCGAGCTGTCGCTCGGCACCGCCGCCGTGGAGAAGGCACTGATCGGCAAGGCGGCGGCGCGGCTGGTCGCCTCGGGCGAGAGCGTGCTCATGGGGGCCGGCACCACCACCGCGTACGTGGCCAGGGAGCTGGTCGCCCGCGCCGACCTCACCGAGGTCACGATCTTCACCAACGGGCTGCGCACGGCCCTGGAGCTGGAGCCCGCGCTGCCCCGCTTCGCCGTCGTCGTCACCGGCGGCAGCCTCCGCCGCCAGCAGCACTCCCTGGTCGACCCGCTCGGCACCCGCATCCTGGAGGGCATCAGGGCCGACACGGTGTTCCTGGGCTGCGGCGGCGTCCACCCGGAGGCCGGCATCACGAACGTCAACCTGCCCGACGCCGAGATGAAGCAGCGAATGCTGCGCGCGGCCGGCCGCCGCGTGGTGGTCGCCGACTCCTCCAAGCTCGGCAAGGTGGAGATGGCGCCGGTCTGCCCGCTGTCCGAGGTGGACCTGCTCATCACCGGCGAGTCCGCCGACGCGTCGGCGGTGGCGGTCCTGCGCGAGCGCGGCCTCAAGGTCGACCTCGTCGGCTGACGCGCGAACGCCCGCCCGGTCGTCCGGGCGGGCGTTCGCGGGGCTGGGCGGGCGTGGCCGGGCGGGGTGGCGTCAGTCCGCGAGAGTGACGCGCAGGGCCTCCGGCAGCAGGTCGCCGTGGGCGAGCGTCAGGTCGTCGCACATCCGCCAGATCGCGTCCAGCGACAGCGTGGCCGAGGCGTTCGGGTCGGCCATCACCGCGTGCCGCACGTGCTCGGGCCGCCCCTCCTCCGCCGCCCGCACGGTCAGCTCGTTGACGTTCACGTACGACCGGTTGAGGGCCGCGCACTGCGGCGGCAGCGCGCCCACCCGGGTCGGCATGACCCCCGAGGCGTCCACGGCGCAGGGCACCTCGACCACGCAGCCGGGCGGCAGGTTCGAGATGAGGCCGTCGTTGACCACGTTGCCGTACACCACGCGCGGCACGCCGGTCACCAGGCTGTGGATGATCTGCGGCGCGTACTCGCCGGTGCCCTCGACGGACAGCTCCCCGCCGTGCCGCACGGTGTCGCGGGTGCGCTGGTACTCGCGGATGTTCTCCTCGCTGATGCCGACGTACGCGCCGACCGGGATGCGCAGCCGGTCGATCTCGGCGTCGTGGTGCAGCAGCCACGGCACGTACTCGGAGGAGTGCTCGCTGGTCTCGGTCGGGTAGTGCCCGAGCCGCCGGTACATCTCCACCCGGACCCGCCGGCGCAGCTGCGGATCGGCCTCCACCGCCGCGTCGAGCCGCCGGTACAGGTCGGCGCCCTCGTGCTCGAACCGCAGCACCCACGCCTGGTGGTTGACGCCCGCCGCCAGGTAGGTGATCTCCTCGTACGGCACCTTCAGCAGCTCGGCCAGGTCGTGCATCGTCCAGTACACCGAGTGGCAGAGGCCGACCACGCGCCGCACCCTGCTCGCCAGGTACCAGACGTTCATGGCCATCGGGTTGGTGTAGTTGAGCAGCAGGGCGTCCGGGCAGACGGCGCCGATGTCGGTGGCCAGCGCGTCCAGCACGGGGAACGTGCGCAGGGCGCGGAAGACGCCGCCCACGCCGATCGTGTCGGCGATCGTCTGGCGCAGGCCGTAGCGGGCGGGGATCTCGAAGTCGGTGACGGTCGCGTCGTGCCCGCCTACCTGGATCATGTTGATCACGAAGTCGGCGCCGTCGAGCGCGGCCCGCCGGTCGAGGCTCGCGGTGATCTCGGGTCGGGCGCCGCGGGCGGCGGCGATGCGGTGGGCCACCGCCTCGGCCACCTCCAGCCGCTCCGGGTCGATGTCGTGCAGCGCGATCCGGACCTCCCGCAGCTCCGGATAGGCGAGCAGGTCGGCGATCAGGCCGTGCGTGAACACGACGCTGCCCGCGCCGATGAAGACGATCTTCGGGTTTCTCATGAGGTGGCTTCCTCCCAGGTCGGCTGCGCCGCTGTGCCCCCCGCGGCTCGGGTGGAGAGGGTGCCGCAGGCCACGGCCACCTCAAGGCTCCGCCGTACGGGCAGGCCACGCAGACGGGACGCGATCAGGCCCGCGTCGAAGCTGTCTCCCGCGCCGACCGTGTCCACGACCACGGCCGGGCCGGGGTGAGCCTGCGGCGGCGGGGCCGGAACGCGGAGCGGCTCGCCGTCCACGATCGTCAGGGCGCCCTCGGCCCCGCACTTGACCACCGGCGTCGTGCCCCGCGCGGCCAGCTCGCGCAGCGCATGCCCGAGTTCGGACACGCCCGCGATGGCCAGGGCCTCGCGCTCGTTGGGCAGCAGGACGCCGGTCAGCGGCAGCACCTCCTCCAGCCCGTCCCAGCGGCCGGACGGGTCGTCGTTGGTGTCGAGCGAGGTGGTGGCGCTGGCGGCGCGGGCCGCCCGGAACAGGTCCGGCACCCCCTCGGCCAGGCGCGGCTGGAGGTAGAACGAGGAGACGTGCACGTGCGCCACGCGCGCGAGGAGCTCGGGCGGCACGTCGCCGGCGGACGTCCGGCCGAGGCAGCCGGGCGCGGTCAGGATCGCCCGGTCCTGCCCGTCGGCCAGGACGACGGTGAGCGCGGTCGCCGCGCCGGGCTCGACCACACAGGCGGAGACGTCCACCCCGCGGCGTCTGAGCGTGTCGAGCACGAACGCGCCGGCCGGGTCGTCGCCCACCCGGCCGGCGAAGGCGACCCGCAGGCCGAGCCGGGCGGCGCCGCACGCGGTGATCGCGCCGGAGCCGCCGAGCACCAGGTCGCCGGCGTCCACCAGCTCCTCGCGCTGGCCGAAGGCGGGGCGGCGGGGCGCCCCCGAGACGATCACGTCCGGGTTGGCGTCGCCGACGACGAGTAGATCGAAGTCCGAGAGGGCCATGAGGAGGACAGTCCCAGGACCTTCGTTCTCTTGTCAATACTTTCGAAATGCACCCGGTATTGCCGACTAACGGAGGATCAGGCGAAGGTATTGACAAGCTTTCGAAAGACGCCATGATGGGCTGAACCACGGCCGCTCCACCGGCCCGCCCCGCCCCCAGGAGGTTCGGAGATGCTGCGACGACCGGGCGCCCGCACCGCGCCCGCCGGGGTCCCACCGGCGGGCGGCACCGGTCCACCTCCGGGACCCGCCGCCGGCCCGGCGCCGGCCCGTCACGGGCCCGGCTCCGCTGGACCCGCCTCCGCTGGATCGGGTCACCGGCGAGCGCCCGGCACGCGCGGAGACGGACGGCTCGCCGCCGCCTTCCTCGCGCCCGTGCTGCTCGGATTCGGCCTGTTCTACCTGTATCCGGCGCTGCGCGGCGCCTGGTACTCGATGACCGACTGGAACCTGCTGTCACCAGCGCGCTTCGTCGGCCTCGACAACTACGCCCGGCTCGTCCAGGACCCGTTGTTCTGGAACTCGCTCAAGGTCACCGCAGGGTACGTCATCCTCAACCTCGGCATTCAGCTCCTCGCCGGCCTCGGCCTCGCCACGCTGCTGCACCGGCTGACCCGCTCCCTGGCGCTCCGCTCCCTGCTCCTCGTCCCCTGGCTGGTGCCCAGCGTGACCACCGGCCTACTGTGGATGTGGCTGCTCGACGCCAACCTCGGCTTCGTCAACCACCTGCTGACCTCCGTCGGCCTGCCCAACCAGGGCTTCCTCACCTCCCCGGACCTGGCGCTGCCCAGCGTGGCCGTCATCACCTCGTGGAGCGGCACCGGCTACACGGCGCTGCTGCTGTACGCGGGGATGCTGCTGGTGCCCCGGCACATCTACGAGGCGGCGGCCCTCGACGGCTCCGGCGAGGTCCGCACCTTCTTCCGCGTCACGCTGCCGCTGATGCGGCCCATCCTCGCGTTCGTGCTCGTGGTGTCGCTCATCGACTCGTTCCAGCTCTTCGACGCCGTCGCCGTCACCACCAAGGGCGGCCCCGTCAACGCCACCCGTGTCGTCTACTACTACATCTACGAGCAGGCGTTCACCCACTTCAAGATGGGCTACGCCTCCGCGCTGGCGCTGAGCCTCGTGCTCGTCCTCGGCGTGCTGACCTTCGTCCAGATGCGCCTGCTGCGCGCCTCCACCTCGGACCTCGCGTGAACAGACCTCTCCGGGGCCGGATCGGCCGCCCGATCGCCTGGGCCTGCCTGATCCTCGCCATCGTGATCTCCCTCTTCCCGCTCTACTGGATGCTCCGCACGGCGATCACCCCGGGCCGCGAGCTGACCGGGGACACCGCCGGGCTGCTGCCCCGGCACCCCACGCTGTTCAACTTCCAGCGGGTGCTCGGCCTGGCCGACCGGGAGGAGGCGCGGGCGGCCGGCGGCTCCGGCGCCGACCTCGACTTCTTCCTCTACCTGCGCAACTCCGTCCTCTACACCGGGCTCATCACCGCCGTGCAGACCATCCTGTGCGCGATGGCCGGCTACGCCTTCGCCCGGCTCCGCTTCCCCGGCCGGGATCTGCTGTTCGGGGTGTTCGTCGCGGCCCTCATGGTGCCGCCGATCTTCACGCTGCTGCCCAACTTCGTGCTCGTCAAGGAGCTCGGCTGGCTCGACACCTTCCAGGGTCTCGTCGCGCCCAGCATGCTCATGACGCCGTTCGCGGTGTTCTTCCTGCGCCAGTTCTTCCTCGGCGTGCCGCGCGACGTCGAGCAGGCCGCCCTCATCGACGGCGCGGGCAAGGGCCTCATCTTCTGGCGGGTGGTGCTGCCGATGAGCCGTGGGCCGCTGCTCACCCTGGCCCTCACCACCGCGGTCTGGACCTGGAACGACTACCTGTGGCCGCTGCTGGTGGCCCCCGGCGAGGAGACCCGGGTGCTGACGGCGGCGCTCGGCATCTTCCTCAAGCAGTCACCGAACACCGCGCCGGACTGGACCGGCCTCATGGCCGGCTCCGCCCTGTCGATCATCCCCGTGCTGCTGCTCGTGGTCTTCTTCGGCCGCCGGCTCGTGGACTCCATCCAGTTCTCCGGCATGAAAGGTTAGCGATGAAAAAGGCGCATCTGGCGGCGGGCGCGCTGCTGCTGCTCACGGCGGCCTGCGGCGGCGGCTCGGGCGGCTCCGGCTCGGCGGACGGTCCGGTCACGCTCTCGTACGCTCTCTTCGACGACGCCCAGCAGGCCGGCTACCAGCGGTGCGCCGACGCCTTCCAGCAGGCGAACCCCGGGATCACCATCAAGATCACGCAGGCCGCGTGGGACCAGTACTGGCAGAACCTCACCACCCAGATGGTCTCCGGCAGCGCCCCCGACGTGATCACCATGCAGGCGTCGTACTATCCGCAGTTCGTCAAGAACGGCCAGCTCCTCGACATCGAGCCCATGGTGCGGGCCGACAAGGTGGACCTCGGCCAGTACCGGCCCGGCCTGGCCGAGCTGTGGCTCAAGGACGGCAAGAGGTACGGCCTGCCCAAGGACTGGGACACGATCGCGATCATCTACAACGCCACCCTCGCCAAGAAGGCCAAGCTCGACCTGAGCGACCTCACCTGGAACCCCCAGGACGGCGGCACCTTCGAGAAGGCCATCGCCAAGCTCACCGTCGACACCTCCGGCCGCCACGGCGACGAGCCCGGGTTCGACAAGTCCAAGGTCGCCGTGTACGGCATCACCCCGGAGCTCAAGGACGACGGCCTGGGCCAGAACGGCTGGGGCGACCTGGCCGTCTCCAACGGCTTCTCCTACATCGACAAGAACCCGTTCGGCACCCGCTACTTCTACGACGACCCCAAGCTGGCCGAGACCATCACCTGGTTCAAGGGGCTGATGGACAAGGGGTACGCGGCGCCGTACGACAAGGTCAGCTCGCTCGGCCCCGACGCGGTGCTCGGCTCCGGCAAGGCGGCGCTCGGCATCACCGGCTCCTGGACGATCAAGTCGTACCTGGAGTCCACGGAGCAGAAGTTCGCCTTCGCCCCGCTGCCGACCGGCCCCCAGGGCCGCAAGTCCGCCTTCAACGGCCTGGCTGACAGCATCTACGCGGGCACCAAGCACCCCGAGGCGGCCTGGAAGTGGGTGAAGTTCCTCGGCTCCACCGGCTGCCAGGACATCATCGCGGACAGCGCCGTGGTCTTCCCCGCCATCTCCTCGTCCACCCAGCGCGCGATCGCGGCGCACAAGGCGGCGCACCGGGACATCAGCGCCTTCACCACGGTGGCCGACGCGCCCGGCGAGACGTTCCTGCTGCCGGTCAGCGACCACGCCGACGAGATCAACCAGATCGTGCTCACGGCGCTGGAGGAGGTCTGGCTCGGCCAGAAGGACGCCCGCACCGCCCTGACCACGGCCAACCAGCAGGTCAACGCCCTCTTCGCAAGCGACTGACGGGGCTGCGGCATGCCTCGGTTCCGGGCCTGGCGGGCCGTGGCATGGTGGCCGTAGAAGGCCCTCCGTGGGCGGGGAACGGACGAGGAGATCCTGATGCGCACGTGGCTCACCGAACGGTTCGATCTGGCCGTTCCCCTGGTCGGGGCGCCCATGGCCGGGGTGGGAGGGGGCCGGCTGGCCGCGGCCGTGTCCGCCGCCGGGGCGCTCGGCATGTTCGGCGTGCCCTCCGCCGCCGGGCCCGAGTGGATCGCGGAGCAGGCGGCCGTCGCCGCGGCGGGCGGCCGGCCGTACGGGATCGGGCTCCTGGCGTGGGCGCTGCCCGGCAAGCCCGGCCAGTTCCAGGCCGTCCTCGACGCGCGGCCCGCGATCGTGTCGGTGAGCTTCGGCCCGTACGAGCGCTACGTCGGCGAGCTGCGGGAGGCCGGCATCACGGTCGTCACCCAGGCCGGCACCACCCAGGAGGCGCGCGCCGCCGAGCAGGCCGGGGTGGACGCCGTGGTGGCCCGCGGTGGCGAGGGCGGCGGCCACGGACGCGGCGAGGTGGCCACGCTGCCGCTCCTGGAGGGGGTGCTCGACGCGGTGCGGATACCGGTCCTCGCCGCCGGGGGCATCGCCACGGCCCGTGGGCTCGCCGCCGTGCTGGCGGCCGGCGCCGAGGGGGCCTGGACGGGCACCGCGTTCATGGGCTGCGCCGAGACGACGATCTCGGAGGCGGCCACGCGGCGCCTGCTGGAGGCGGGGGAGACCGACACCGCCTACGGGCGGGTGTTCGACGTGGCGCAGCGGCTCGACTGGCCGGTCGAGTACGGCGGGCGGGCCCTGCGCAACGCCTTCTTCGAGCGGTGGGCGGGCCGGGAGGACGAGCTCGCCGCCGACGAGGACGCGCGCGCCGCCCTGGAGGCGGCCCGGCGGGACGAGGACTTCGACACCGCCTTCGTCTACGTGGGCCAGGGGGTCGGCCTGGTGCGGGAGCGCCGCACGGCGGCCGACGTGGTCGCCGGCTTCGCCGCCGCCGAGAAACTTCTGCGCCGCTTCGCCCGGTAGGCGTCTGGTGGATTCAGGAAGTACGTACTATTCTCCTTCTTTACTATGAAGGACGTAGATATTTACCGGCGCGACCCGGACGGCTCCCTCTATGACCCCCGCGTCAGGGCCGCGATGGCCCAGTTCGCCGACGGCGACGGCGACCTGCCGGCGTTCGAGGCGGCCACCGCCGTCCGCACCGCCCACCACGCCGTCGAGCGCATGCGCGCCCACGGCGCCCAGGGCCGGGGGCTGAGCGCGGGCGCGCTCGACCTGCTGGTCCGCCTGAACGACGGCGAGCGGGGCGTCAGCATCGGCGAGCTGGCCAGGGCCGCCGGGGTCAGCTCCCGCAACGTCACCGGACTGGTCGACACGCTGGAGCAGAACGGGCTGGTCCGCCGGGTGCCCGATCCGGGGGACCGGCGCTCGGTCCTGGCCCAGATCACCCCCGCCGGGCGGGCCTGGATCGAGGCGTTCCGCAAGCCGGCGCAGCTCGCCATGCGGGCGATGTTCCACGGCTTCGGCCCCGAGGAGCTGGCCGTCCTCCGCGACCTGTGCCTCCGGCTGGCCGCCAATCAGCGACGCCTCGCCGACCGCCTCCAGCGGAACGCACAGGAGTCATGACCCCCGGATCGAGCCGTGAGAGACCGCATCCACCCTTCCACCGTTCGTCCTGAGAGGAGCTACCCGGCGTCATGGCCACCATTCGCCACGAGATCGTCATCGACGCGTCGCCCGAGCACATCTGGGACGTGCTGCGCGACGTCGGAGCCGTGCACGAGCGCCTGCTGCCGGGCCGGGTCGCCGGCACCCGGCTCGACGGCGACCAGCGGTTCCTGACCTTTCCCGACGGACACGTCATCCGGGAGCTGATCGTCGCGATCGACGACGACGCCCGCCGCCTGGCCTACTCCGTCGTCGACGGCGCGAGGCCGCCGCTGGAGCACCACCACGCCTCCTTCGAGGTCCACCCGGAGGGCGATCGGGCGGGCCGGCTCGTCTGGACCACCGACGTGCTGCCTCACGCGCGGGCCGCCGAGGTCCGCGTGCGTGTCGAACACGGCGCGCGGGAGATGAAGCAGGCCGTCGAGGCCGCGGCACATGCCTGATGACCTTCCTCGAATACCCGCGCTGACCTGGGGAAACGCCGATGCTCCGGTGGTTGTCAGAGCGGGTGTGGTATGTGGTAGGCTCATCGAAGTTGCAGTGTGGTACCCATGAACGTGTGTGCGCCTGACGGGATCCGACCCATCGGGCGCATTTTGTTTGCCGGTCATTTCCGGACGGGACATCGCGGCGACGTGGGGCTCGTGAGGTGCGAGTCCCGGCTCTGCGCCTATCGAAGGAGATTGACATGGCGACCGGTACCGTGAAGTGGTTCAACGCTGAAAAGGGCTTCGGCTTCATCGAGCAGGACGGCGGCGGCGCCGACGTCTTCGCTCACTACTCGAACATCGCCGGCCGCGGCTTCCGCGAGCTGCACGAGGGCCAGAAGGTCAGCTTCGACATCACCCAGGGCCAGAAGGGCCCGCAGGCGGAGAACATCACCCCCGCCTGACCCTTCCCGGGGTGACGCCTCCCCGCCCGGCGCGTTCCGCCCGGGCCTGAGGCACGACCTGAGCGAGCCGGTCCCGCGCCTGAAGAAGGCGAGGGGCCGGCTCGTGGCGTCTCGACGGTCGTTCGGCCATCACCTGGTGACAGCCGCCGCGGCGGGCGCCGGATGGGCGGAGGAGGTGCGGGACCGCCCCACGGTGAGCCGCTCGCCGGCCCAGAGCGCGAGTGCCCCCGCCGACAGCACGGCCCCCAGCACGCTCACCCCGGACCATCCGGCGTGCGCCCAGACCAGCGAGGTCAGCGCCGAGCCCGCCGCCCCTCCGGCGAAGTAGGACGTCATGAACGCGGAGTTGACCCGGTTGCGCGCCTCGGGGCGCAGCGCGTACACGACGTTCTGGTTGCTGTTGAGCACGGCCTGCTGGGCGAGGTCCAGCACCACCACGCCCACGACCAGCCAGAGCAGGGACCGCCCGCCCAGGCCGATCGGCAGCCACGACGCCAGCATCAGCGCCGCCCCGGCCGCCGTGATCTTCTGCACGTGGCCGCGGTCCGCCAGCCGTCCCGCCACCGACGCCGCCAGCGCGCCCGCCGCCGCGGCCAGCCCGAACAGGCCGATCGCCGACTCCGTCCACCCGTACGCCGGCCCGGCCAGCAGGAACGTCAGCGCCGTCCACAGCACGCTGAACGAGGCCAGCGCCATGGCGGCGATCCCGGCCCGCCACCGCAGCACCGGCTCCGAGCGCAGCAGCCCGAGCGTGGAGCGCAGCAGGGCCGGATAGCTCAGCCCCGCCGAGGTGCGCAGCCGCGGCAGGAACACCCGCAGCAGCACGGCCATCAGCGCCATCAGCCCGGCCTGCACCCAGTACGCGGTCCGCCAGCCGCCCAGGTCCGCCAGCGTCCCCGACGCGGTCCGCGCCAGCAGCAGCCCCAGCACCAGGCCGGTCATCACGGTGCCGACCACCCGGCCGCGCTCGGCGGGCCGGGCCAGTGTCGCCGCGAACGGCACCACCACCTGGGCTCCCACCGAGGTCAGCGCGGCCAGCACCGTGCCCGCCAGGAGGGCCGCGCCGCTCGTCGCGGTGGCCGACACCAGCAGGAACACCGAGGTCGCCGCGTAGAGGATCATCGCCAGCCGCCTGCGCTCCACCAGGTCGCCGAGCGGCACCAGCAGGATCAGCCCGAGCCCGTACCCGAGCTGCGCGGCCGTCACCACCAGCGCCGCGACCGACGGCGACAGCCCGAGCTCCCCGCCGATCAGGTCCAGCAGCGGATGGGCGAGGTAGTTGCCCGCCACCGCGAGCCCGGTGGCCGCCGACATCAGCAGCAGCAGTCCCCGCGACAGACGCCCGTCGCCGCGGTCCATGAAGGTCTTCGTCATGCCGTCCAGCGTGGCGGAGCCGACATCGATGAGTCCAACACATGTTCGTCATCCGATCCATCGTGCGTCACGATGAATCCGTGGACCTCCAGCAGATGCGTTACGTCGTCGCCGTCGCCGAGACGGGTGGCTTCACCCGCGCCGCCGAGCGCTGTCTCGTCGTCCAGTCGGCACTCAGCCACCAGATCGCCCGCCTCGAACGCGAGCTGGGCGCGCGGCTGTTCGACCGGACCAGCCGTCGCGTCAGCCTGACCCCCGCCGGGGAGGCGTTCCTGCCCGCCGCCCGCCAGGCGCTCGACGCCGCCGACCGGGCCCGCGCCGAGGTCGCGGCGGCGGCGGGGGAGATCCGGGGCCGGCTGGCGATCGGCGTCATCCCCACGGTGGCCGCCGTCGACCTGCCCCGGGAGCTGAAGGACTTCCACGCCCGCCATCCCCGCGTGCGGGTGACGCTCCGCACCGGCACCAGCGAGGAGCTGACCGAGCGGGTCCGGCAGGGCGGGCTGGACGTGGCGTTCCTCGGGCTGCCGCGCGCGGGCCGGCCCAAGGGCGTGCGCGCCCGGGAGCTGGCCCGCGGCGAGCTGGTTGCGGTCGTCGCGCCGGGCCACCCGCTGACCGGTCAGGACGGCGTGGACCTGCGCCGGCTGGCCGAGGAGACGTTCGTCGACTTCCCGGCGGGCACGGCCGGGCGCGCCCAGTCGGACGAGGCGTTCGAGGCGGCGGGGATCCAGCGCGAGGTGGCGTTCGAGGTGACCGCGGTGGACTTCATGGCGCGGCTGGTCAGGGAGGGGCTCGGCGTGGCGATGATGCCCGCCGCGTTCGTGCCGCAGGTGCCGGGCCTGGCCGTGCTGCGGGTGCGCGACGCGCCCGGCCGCGTGGAGTATCTGGCCTGGAGCCGCTTGCGCCCGGCCCCGGCCGCCGCGGCCTTCCTCACCGGCCTCGGCGTCCCTGCGGAGGACCAGGACGGCTGAACGTTGCGGGCTGGAGGAGCGCCTGAGACGGCTGAACGGTTACGGGGTGCGGAGCGCCTGCACGGCGTCGTCCACCGTGCCGTACGTCTGGAAGCGCTTGTCCAGGCCCGTCACGTGCAGCAGCCGTGCCATGCGCGGCCCGATGCCGCTCAGCACCGCCCGGCCGCCCGCGCCCGCCGCGCCGTTGATCGCGGACACCAGGACGCTCAGCCCGGTGGAGTCGCAGAAGTCGACGGCCAGCATGTCGATCACCAGCAGCGGCGGCCCGTCCGGCCCGCCGGACACCGCGTCGCCCACGGCGTGGCGCAGCTCTCCCGCCGTGGCGATGTCGAGCTCGCCGGCCAGCGCGATGACGGTCACCCCGTCGTGCCGGTCGGAGGTCCAGGAGAAGCCGGTCCGTCTCGCGCCCGCGCGTTCCACGTCTTTCGGCCCCTCCCACCGCCGCGACCCGGCGGTCCTGCACTGTGCGCTTATGGCGCATACGTTCCGACACACCATGATTGCACAGCGCGAGAGAACGGCGGAACCTCCGGTGACAGGCGCGTCCGGCGGGTTTCGGACCGCCGAAGCCCGCCAACGGCTGAGCAAATCGTCGGTGATGAATTGGTTGACGATGATTCGGCGTGTGGGTACGTTCTCAGGCGTGTGAACGTTGCCACACGGGGCAGCGCCACGTCGCCATCCATAGAACGTCTCGGGTGCACCGCTTGACCCCGCGCGTGAAGGGCGAACCGCATATGAGATCTCGTCTTGGCCGATGGACCTTCGTACCGCTGTCACTGGCGCTCACCGTCACCGCGTGCGCCAAGGGTACCGGCGGCGGGCCCCAACCCTCCCAGACCGCCACGTTCGACCCGTCCGCGAAGTTCCAGGGCACGTTGACGGTCATGGGCTTCGGCGGCGAGGACGAGATCGGCCAGGTCCGGGTCGACCGCGCCAAGGCGTCCCTCGGCGGGGCGGAGGTGAAGATCGTCAAGGGTGACCTCGACATCCAGCAGTTCCTCTCCGCGGTCGCCGCCGGCTCCGCGCCCGACCTCGTGTACGCCAACCGCGACCAGATCGGCACCTTCGCCTCGCGCGGCGCTATCGTCCCCCTGACGGACTGCGTCAAGGGCGAGCGGATCGACACCTCGATGTACAACAGGAACGCCCTGGCCCAGGTCACCTTCGGCGGCAAGGTCTACGCCATCCCCGAGTTCAACCAGGTCCAGATCACGATGGCCGACTCCTCGTTACTGGAGAAGGCCGGGCTGACGATCAACGACGTCAACGGCTCCAACTGGGACTCCGTCACCGCCGCGACCAAGAAGCTCCTCCAGGCGCCCGGCGGCAAGCTCAAGGTGATCGGCTTCGACAGCAAGCTGCCCGAGTTCCTGCCCCTGTGGGCCAAGGCCAACGGCGCCGACCTGCTGTCCGCCGACGGCAGGACCGCCCAGCTCAACAGCCCGCAGGTGGTCAAGGCCCTGGAGTTCGCGGTCGGGGTCTACGACGCGCAGGGCGGCTTCGCCAAGGTCAAGGCGGCGCGCGACTCGGCCGACTTCTTCGGCAAAGGCAACCAGTTCGCCAAGCACGAGCTGGGCGCCATGCCGATGGAGCAGTGGTACCTCAACGTGCTCAACGACGTCTCGCCCAAGGCCACCCTGGCCTTCGGCACCTTCCGCACCCCGCAGGGCGAGCCGATCGCGTACTCCTCCGGCTCCTCCTGGGCCATCCCCAAGGGCGCCAAGAACCCGCAGGCCGCCTGCCGCTTCGCCAAGACCATGACGCTCGTGGAGAGCTGGAAGGCCGCCGCCGAGGCCCGGGTGGCCAAGCGAAAGCAGGACGGCAAGCCGTTCACCGGCATCCTCACCGGCAACGTCCGCGCCGACGAGGAGGTCAGGAAGATGGTCACCTCGGGCGGCGAGCCGTGGGACTCCGGTGTGAAGGCCTTCTACGAGGCCAACGAGCACACCTTCAGCCTGCCGGCCAACCCGGCCGACTCCGAGTTCAAGACGGCCTGGCAGGACGCGGTCAACCGGGTGCTCAACGGCCAGGACAAGCCGCAGCAGGCCCTCGACGAGGCCCAGCAGGAAGCGCAGGCGGCGCTGGACAAGGCGTGGGCCACCTGGTCCAAGAAGACGAACTGATCCGCGCGACCTGACATGTCCTTCTCCGCTCGCAAGCACGCGGACCGCCCGTCCCAGTGGCGGTCGATGCGGTGGATCGAGACCCGGGCGGCCCTGCTGTTCATCAGTCCGTGGCTGCTCGGGTTCCTGATCTTCACCGCCTGGCCGATCATCTACAGCGCCTACCTGTCGCTGACCGACTACGACGTCATCAACGACCCGTCGTTCATCGGCTTCGACAACTACGTGGCGCTGTTCGAGGACCCCAAGGTGGGGCTGGCCATCCGCAACACGTTCCTGTTCGCCGTCATGTCGGTGCCGACGCAGCTCGTCGTCGCCCTCGGCCTGGCCCTGCTGCTCAACAGCGCCGCCAAGCCGACGGGCTTCTTCCGCACCGCCTTCTTCCTGCCGAAGATGACGCCCCCGGTGGCCGTCGGCGTGCTGCTGCTCATGCTGTTCAACGGCCAGAACGGCCTGATCAACAGCGTGCTCGGGATCTTCGGCATCGACGGGCCCGCCTGGACCACCGACCCCGACTGGGTCAAGCCCGGGCTGGTCCTCATGGGTCTGTGGACCGTCGGCGCGTCGGTCATCATCATCCTGGCCGCCCTGCGCGGGGTGCCGCAGGAGCTGTACGACTCGGCGATGGTGGACGGCGCCGGCTGGTGGCGGCGCACACTGCGCATCACGGTCCCGATGATCAGCCCGACGCTGTTCTTCCTGTTCATCGTGGACAGCATCCACGCCCTGCAGTCGTTCACCGAGGCGTACACCGCCTTCTTCGGCTCGGGCAACACCACCTACAGCAACGACGCCGCGCTGTTCTACGCCATCTACCTGTTCCAGCAGGCCTTCCAGTTCCTGCACATGGGCTACGCCTCGGCCCTGGCCTGGCTGCTGTTCGTCGTCATCATGGCGATCACCGCCGTGCAGATCCTGTTGACCAGGCGATACGTGCACTACGAGGGGGAGGGCGGGTCATGAGGAGGGCCGGGCTGATCCTGACCTGGGCCGCGCTCGGCCTGCTCACGATCGCCTTCATCTACCCGTTCGTCTGGCTGCTGAGCGCGTCGTTCAAGCCGCGCAGCGAGGTGTTCGACCACCGGCTCATCCCCGAGACGTTCACCTTCGACAACTACATCCAGGTGTGGCGCGAGGCGCCGCTCGCGCTGTGGATGTTCAACACCCTGTTCGTGACGGTCCTCGCGGCGGTCACGGTCACCGTCACCAGCGCCATGGTGGCGTGGGGCTTCGCCTACTTCCGCTTCCCCGGCCGGGGGGCGCTGTTCGGGGTGCTGCTCGGCACCATGATGCTGCCGGGCGCCGTCACCATGATCCCGACGTTCCTCATCTGGAACTCGCTCGGCATGGTCGACACCCTGACCCCGCTGTGGGCGCAGAACCTGTTCGGCAGCGCCTTCTATGTCTTCCTGCTGCGCCAGTTCTTCCTCGGTCTGCCGCGCGAGCCGTTCGAGGCGGCGAAGATCGACGGCGCGAACAACTGGACGATCTTCACCCGCATGGCGCTGCCGCTGTGCCGGCCGGCGATCGTGATGACGCTGCTGTTCGAGTTCCAGGCCGCCTGGACCGACCTGATGCGGCCGCTGATCTACCTGCGCGACTCCTCCACCTTCACCGTGCCGCGCGGTCTGAAGGCGCTGCTCGACCAGTTCGGCTTCGGCGGCGAGTGGCACTGGGAGATCGTCATGACCGCCAGCGTCATCACCACCATCCCGATGATCATCCTGTTCTTCTTCGGTCAGAAGCACTTCGTCAAGGGCATCGCCACGTCGGGCGGAAAGTGATGGCGTTCCCCGTCGTCGCGCCCGCACCATCAAGGGCTCCGGCCGCTACCACGCCATGCTCATCGCCGGGGGCGGCCAGCCCCCCGGCCCCGCCCCGGATCGAGGCCTTCGGGTAACCCATGCACATCACCACCACCGGCGACGCCTTCGGCGTGCGCGCCGACACCTACACCCTGACCGTCTCCAGGACCGCGCCGCGGGCCGAGCTCGACGGCTGGGGCACCCTGAGCCTGCTCGCCTGCGTCAACACCACCGACCGGCGCGACGAGACGTACGAGACGCTGCCACCCGTCCTCGTCGCCGAGGAGGAGGGGCGGGCGGTCTTCGAGATCGCCCAGCGCACCGCCGTGTGGGGCGCCAAGACCGTCCGCCTGGTGTGCGAGCCGGACGCGGTCGCGGTGGAGGTCAGCGTCGAGGGCGAGGCCGCCATCGGCGACGTGACGCTGCTCGGCGGCCGGGCCGTGCTCAACACCGGGCCCGCGGGAACGTTCCGCTCGCACATCCGGGCCCGCAGCGTCTTCAACCCCACACCCACCCAGCCGATCCAGGTCGTGCGGCCGGCCGGCGAGCCCGTGACGCTCGGCGTGATCGGCGACGCCGACCCCGGCCGCCTGCACGCCGTCTTCTCGCCGCCGCCGCTGGTGCTGGCCTTCGGCAGGGAGCCGGCCGGCACCCGTCCCGGGCGGGCGACCCGGGTGCCCGGCGGGCCGTGGCTCGGCGTCTCGGTCCGCGCCGGCGTGGCCGGACTGACGTTCACGCAGTTCGGGTACGAGCCGCTCGACGGCGGGGCGCTGCTCCGCCTCGACTACGAGGGCCACACCCTGACCCACGGCGCCTGGACGTCGCCCGCCATCGTCATCCACCCGGCCGCCTCGCCGTGGGAGGCGATCGGCCGCCACCGCGCCGACCTGGTCTCGCACGGCCTGGCTCCCGAGGGGCCCGCGCACCCGGCGCACGACTGGTGGCGCGGGGTCATCTTCTGCGGCTGGGGCGCCCAGTGCGCGCGGGCCGGCGACGGCGTCACGCCCATGCAGCTCTCCCGCCAGGACCTGTACGACGAGTGGCTCGCCCGGCTGGAGGAGCACGGCATCGCGCCGGGCACGATCGTGGTGGACGACCGGTGGCAGGCCCACTACGGCCGGCCGGAGCCCGACCCCGAGCGGTGGCCGCGGATGCGCGAGTGGATCGCCGAGAGGCACGGGCGCGGGCAGCGGGTGCTGCTGTGGTGGCGGGCCTGGGCGCCGCACGGGCTGCCCGCCGAGGAGTGCGTCACCGACCCCGCCGGCCGTCCGGTCGCCGCCGACCCGACCAACCCCGTCTACCGGCGCCGCCTGGCCGGCACCGTGACGGAGATGCTCACGGGGCTCGGCGCCGACGGGCTGAAGATCGACTTCACGCAGTGGTTCCCGAGCGGCTCGCACCTGCGCGCGTACGGGACGAACTGGGGCATCTCTCTGCTGCACGAGATGCTCGCCACCATGTACGACGCCGCCAAGCGCGCCAAGCCGGACGCCCTCATGATCACCCACACGCCGCACCCCGCGTTCGCGGACGTGACCGACATGATCCGGCTCAACGACGTGCTGGAGACCGACCCCCGGGGCCGTCCCGTGCCCGCCGTGGACCAGCTCCGCTTCCGGCACGCGGTCGCCACCGCCGCCATGCCCGGCCACCTCGTCGACACCGACCAGTGGCCGATGCGCACCAAGGCCGACTGGCTCGCCTACGCCCAGGCGCAGCCCGAGTACGGGGTGCCCGCGCTGTACTACGTGGAGGCCATCGACAGCACCGGGGAGGAGATCACCGGCGAGGACCTCCGCCTCGTCGCCAAGTGGTGGGGCCTGTGACCGAGGCCGCCCCCGCTCTCCGGCAGGCCGAGATCGTCGTCCACGGCGCCACTTCGGGCGGGGTGCGCGCGGCCGTCGCCGCGGCCCGCCTCGGCCTCGACGCCGTCCTGGTCGAGCCGGGCCGGCACGTCGGGGGCATGACCTCCGGCGGCCTCGGCCGCACCGACGTCGGCGATCCGCGGGTGCTCGGCGGGTGCTCGGCGGGATGGCCGCCGGGTTCTGGCAGGCGGCCGGACCTTCCGGAACGGCTCAGGGCCGCGGGGCAGGTGCCGGCGCTGTAGCGGCCGGCGGCCCGGGGGTGGGGGCGGGGGTGGTCGTGCCGGCCGGCGCGGCGTGCGCCGGTGTCACGCCGGTGGCCGGCGGCGGGCAGGTGGGCTCGGCGAGGGCGAGGACGGCGCGCACGAACGGCGGGAGGACGCCGCGCAGCACGTTGGCCTCGTGCGCCTCCGCCCGCGCCAGCGCCTCCACCACGTCCGGCACCGCTACGCCCGAGACCGATACGCCCGAGACCGGTACGCCCGGCACCGCCACGCCCGAGGCTGCCGGGTCCGGCATCGGCCCTGGAGCCGCCGCGTCCCGCACCGGCCGGTCCGGGTGCTCGGTGGCGGGGAGGGCGGCCAGGAGGTCGAGGGCCGTCAGGGCGGCCGTGGCCGTGTCGCGGGCGGCGGCGGCCCACCGGCGCAGCTCCTCGCCGATCCGTCCCGGCGTGGCCTCCGGCAGCGCCGCCAGCCGCTCCAGCTCCCCGCGCAGTCGTACGGCGGCCTCGGCGTCGCCCGCGAGGGCGGAGGCGCACAGGCCGGACAGCGCCGGGCTCTGGTCGGCGCCGGGCGGCCAGGAGGAGCAGGCGTCCACCAGCGGCGACAGCTCGGCCGCCCCCGGCACGAGCCGCACCGCCCGCCGGTGGGAGCGCGCCGCGTCGTAGGCCGCGGGCTGCCAGGCGTAGTCGGCGACCGTGGCGAGCGCGAGCTGCGAGGCGGCGGCCTGCACCATCGGGTTGGCCGTGATCCCGGCCAGGGGCATGGTGTCGAGACCGGTGTCGAGACCGGTGTCGAGATCGGTGTCGCGGCCGGTCAGCGGTCCGAGGAAGACCCGGGCGAAGTCGAAGTCGTTGACCGGGAAGTTGTCCCACAGCGCCACGCGGTGCCCGTAGGAGGCCGCGGCGGCGGCGATCTCGTCGGCGGAGATCGACCCGACCACCACGTCCGAGCCGGTCCACCAGACCAGCACGCCGGCCGGAAGCTCCTCGGCCAGCCGGTCGCGGTAGGCGGTCCGGCCGGTCCCGGCGTAGTCGGTGGGCACCATCGTCAGGGGCCGCTCCGCGCCGCGGGGAGCCAGGAACTCCTCGGCGAAGTCGCGGCACACGGCGGCGTGCGCGCTCCCGCTCGCCCCGGGGCCGGTCCCGAAGGCCGCGCGGTCGGGCTCGTGCTCCAGCTCGGCCCGGATGTCGTCGAACAGCAGGGCGTACTCCCGCACGCCCGCCTCCCAGACCTGCGCCGCCTTGGCCCGCAGCGCGGCCCTCTCGGCCGGGTCGCTGTAGACCATCGACAGGCCGGGGCTCAGCGCGAACACGAACCGGACGTGCCGCGCCGCCGCCTCGGCCACCAGGTCGGCCAGCCGGGCCAGCTCGGTCTCCGGGTACGGGTCGCGCCAGCGCTCCCGGTGGAACGGGTCGTCCTTGGGGGCGTAGACGTACGTGTTGAGCTTGTTGCGGCCGGAGAAGCGCAGGTGCTCCAGGCGGTCGGCGTGGGACCAGGGGGTGCCGTAGAAGCCCTCGATGGTGCCCCGCAGCGGCAGGACGGGCCAGTCGCGCACGTCGGCGGCGGGCACGCACAGCGCGTGGGTCGCGCACGGCGCCATCACCAGGGAGATCAGGGTCTGCGCGCCGTAGAACGCCCCGGCGGGGTCGGCGCCGGTGATCAGCACCCCGTCCTCGCCGGTGGTGAGGGTGTAGCCCTCGGGCGGCAGGCCGGCGGCGGGATCGACGCGTAGGTCCACGCGCAGGGCGTTCGCCGCAGCCGTGGGAAGGGCGTCGAGGAGGGCGGCGACGGCCGTGGCCGTGCCGGGGGCGCCGTCGATGTGGAACGCCTCACACACCAGGTGGGGGAGGCCGATCGAGGCCTTCTGAGGGGTCGGGTTCACCCACTCCGGAGTCTCCATTGTGGGAACGATACCGGATAGCATGCGCTCTCGTGAGCCCCCATGTCACCGAGGTGTCACCCGGAGTCTTCCGGGTCCTGGACACCTGCCACGTGTACGTCGTCGCCGCCCCTCCGCAGGAGGACGGCACGCGCACGGGCGTCGCCGTCGACTTCGGCTCCGGCCGGGTGCTCGACCTCCTGCCCGAGATGGGGCTCGACCGCCTCACCGATGTGCTGATGACCCACCACCACCGCGACCAGGCGCAGGGGCTGGAGCTGGCGGCCGCGGCGGGCGTCGCGATCCATGTGCCGCCGGTCGAGCGGGAGCTGTTCGACGAGGTCGACCTCATGTGGGCGGGCCGGCGCCTGGCCAACGACTACGACCTGCGCGACGACCGGTTCTCCCTGCTGGAGCCGGTGCGGGTGGACGGCGTGGTGCCCGAGTACCGCACGGCCCGTTACGGCGGCGTGGACGTGCGCGTGCTGCCCACGCCCGGACACACGACGGGCTCGGTGACGTACCTCGTCGAGACCGCGGGCGGCCGGGTCGCGTTCACCGGCGACCTCATCTACGCCCCGGGCAAGGTGTGGTCGCTGGCCGCCACCCAGTGGTCGTACACCGAGAACGAGGGCCCGGCGATGGTCGTCCTGAGCTGCGAGCTGCTCCGCGGGGAGCGGCCGGACCTGCTGTGCCCGTCGCACGGCGAGCCGATGCCCGACCCCGACGCGGCGCTCGCCCGGCTGTCCGAGACCATGCAGCGTTACGTGGACGCGCGCCGCGCCTATCCCTGGGACGTGCGCGGCCTGCTCGACAACCCGTACGTCCAGGTCACGCCGCACCTGCTGATGAACCGGAGCAGCCTGTCCCACAGCTACGTCCTGCTGTCCGACTCGGGCGCCGCGCTGCTGTTCGACTTCGGCTACGACATGACGACCGGGCTGCCCGGCAGCACGGACCGGGCGGCGCGGCGCCCCTGGCTGGCCTCGCTGCCCGCCCTGCGCCGCCACCACGGCGTCACGGACGTCGAGGTCGCCATGCCCACCCACTACCACGACGACCACGTGGCGGGCATGCCGCTGCTGCGCGACGTCGAGGGCACCGAGCTGTGGGTGCCCTCCCACATCGAGCCGGTGCTCGCCGCGCCGCTGCACCATGACCTGCCGTGCCAGTGGTACGACCCCATCCCCGCCGACCGGGTGCTGGGGCTGGGGGAGACCGTGCGCTGGCGGGAGTACGAGATCACGGTGCACGACCTGCCGGGACACACGCTGTACGCGGCGGCGTACGAGGTCCAGGTGGACGGCCATCGGGTCCTGGTGACGGGCGATCAGCAGGACGGACAAGGCATTCCTGGCGAGCGCCGTGAGATCCTTAATTATCAGTACAAGAATCGGTTCCGGATCGAGGACTACCGGCAGAGCGCGGCGCTCTACCGGCGCCTGCGCCCGGATCTGATGGTCAGCGGCCACTGGAAACCCCGGTGGGTCGACGACGACTACCTGGCCATGCTGGCCGAAGGAGGCGAACGGCTCATCGAGCTCCATCATGAGCTGCTGCCCCTCGACCGGTTCGACCTCGGCGCCGACGGGGTGCTGTGCCGCCTGACCCCGTACCACACGCGCGTCCGGGCCGGCGAGGAGGTCGTCCTGACCGCCACGCTGCGCAACCCCTGGCCGGAGAAGGTCGCCGCACGGGTGGAGCCCGTCGTCCCGCCCGGCTGGCGGCGTGAGCCGGGAACGTTGCCGGTGATGCTGCCGGCGCTGGGTACTGAGCAGGTGCACCTCCGTCTCGGCGCCGCCGCCATGCCCCGCCGGCGCGTCCGCCTGGCCGTCGACGTGACCATCGGCGACCTCCGGCTTGGCCAGCACGCCGAGGCGCTGGTGGACGTGGTCCAGGCGTGAGCTTCCAGGAAGGGACTCGATGACCATGGAGCGCGGCGCTTCGCCGCTCAGCCGCGGCCGGCGCCCGACGATCAAGGACGTCGCGGAGGCCGCGGGAGTGTCCCGCTCGACCGTGTCGCGGGCGCTGACCGGCAGCGGCTACGCCGCCGACGACGTCCGCGAGCGCGTCCAGCGGGCGGCGGCGGAGCTCGGGTACGTGCCCGACGTGATGGCCCGCACGCTCAAGCAGCAGATCAGCCGGTCGATCGGGGTGATCGTCAGCGACCTGCGCAACTCCTTCTACGCCGACCTGGCGGCCGGGGCCAACGGTGAGGCGCGCAGCCGCGGCTACACGATGGTGCTGGCCGACACGAGCCTGTCCGCCGACGCCGAGAGCGAGGCCGCGGAGGCGTTCGTGGCGCTGCGGGTGGCGGGCGTCATCGTCACGCCCAACTCGCCGAAGGTGTCCACCTACCTGGGCGCCCACGGCATCCCCGTCATCGAGGTGGACCGGCAGTTCGCGCCCGGCGTCACCGACGGCGTCGTCGTCGGCAACCGCGTCGGGGCCCGCGAGGCCACCACCCACCTGGTGGAGCTCGGCCACCGCCGCATCGCGCTGTTCATCGACGAGACCAACTGGACCACGGGCCACGAGCGCTACCAGGGCTACTCCGAGGCGCTCGCCATGGGCGGCGCCGCCGTGGTGCCCGAGCTGGTGGTCTCCTCCGGCTGGGACGTGGCCGACTCCCACCGGCGGGCGCTCGACATGCTGCGCCGGCCCGACCGGCCGACGGCCGTCTTCGCCGCCAACAACGTCCTGGCCGAGGGCGTCTGGCGGGCGATCGCCGAGCTGGGCCTGCGGGTCCCGGAGGACGTCAGCCTGGTGGCGTTCGACGACGCGCCGTGGATGAGCATGGTGTCGCCGATGGTGACCGCGGTCGCCCAGGACACCATGGGGCTGGGCGCCGCCGCGGTGCGGCGCCTGCACGAGCGGCTGGACGCGCCGGACGGCGAGTCGCTGACCACGGTCCTCGCCGTGCGGCTGGTCGTCCGCGGCTCCACGGGCTCCTGCCCGGCCCTCCCCTGACGCCTCCTTTCCGCAAGCCCGGCTCCGCGTGACTGTGATTGACCCGGCGGGCCGGGCGCTCCTAGGATCACTGTGGGAACGATGCCATATCGGTTTCCCTCATCGACGGGCTTCCGATCGGAGGCACATGGACCCGCACCTTCCCGCGGCCGAGGCGCCACCCGTCCTCGCGCTCGACATCGGCGGCACCAAGCTCGCCGTCGGCGTCGTCACGGCGGACGGACGCATCCACGGATGGCAGAGCGCGCCGACCCTCCGCGAGGAGGGGCCCGACGCCGTCCTGACGCGGCTGTTCGACCTCGGCCGCAAGGCGATCGCCGAGGCCGGGCGGCTCACCGTCGGGGCCGTCGGCATCTCCTGCGGCGGGCCGCTCGACGCGGTGGCGGGCGTCGTCCAGTCGCCGCCCCACCTGCCCGGCTGGAACGACGTGCCGGTCTGCGCCCTCGCCTCCGAGGCGTTCGAGGTGCCGGCCGTCCTGGAGAACGACGCGACGGCGGGGGCGCTGGCCGAGTTCCGCCACGGCGCGGGGCGCGGCACCAGCACGATGGTCTACCTGACCGTCTCCACGGGCGTCGGCGGCGGCACCGTCATCGGCGGGCGCCTGCACCGGGGCGCGGCCGGCAACGGCGGCGAGCTGGGGCACGTCCTGGTGCGTCCGGGCGGGCGGCGGTGCTCGTGCGGGCGGCTCGGCTGCGTCGAGGCGTACGCCTCGGGCACGGCCATCGCCGAGCGCGCCCGCGAGGCCCTGGCCGCCGGCCGGCCCTCCAGCCTCGCCGCGCTGCCGGCCCTGACCGCCCGGGACGTCTCCGAGGCGGCCGCGGCGGGCGACCCGCTGGCCGTGGAGATCTGGGACGAGACGGTCCAGGCCCTGGGCTCGGCCGTCACGGACCTGGTCAACGTGTTCGAGCCGGAGCTGGTCGTGCTGGGCGGCGGCGTCACCCGGTCGGGCGATCGGCTGCTCGGGCCGGTCGCCGCCATGGTGGCGCGCGAGGCCATGCCGCCCGCCGCCCGGACCGCCCGCGTCGCGCGGGCCGCGCTGGGCGACGGGGTGTGCGTGGTCGGCGCGGGCGCGGTCGCCCACGACCTCCTCGCCGCCCCCGCCCCCGCAGCGGGGATCACGTCCGCAGCAGGCATCACGTCCGCGGCCGGCATCGCCCCCGGAGCCGACATCGCCGCCGTCCCTGGAACGAGCCATGCCTGATCGCACCGAACCGCTCGCCACCCCGGCGAGCGCCTCCACCACCGTGCCCGCCGGCGTGACCGTGCCCGCGAGCCTGTCCGCCAGCCCGGCCGTGTCCGCGAGCCCGGCCGTTCGCGCAGCACCGGCCGTGTCCAAGGCCGTGTCCGAGGCCGTGTCCGTGGCCGTGGCCGTGTCCGGGCTCGCCGAGCAGGTGGCCGCGCACGTGGCCGCCGCACGGGCAGTCGAGGCGCTGCTCCCGGCCGTCGAGGCCGTCGGCGAGCTGCTCATGAGGGCGTTCACCGCCGGCGGCACCCTCTACACGATGGGCAACGGCGGCAGCGCGGCCGACGCGCAGCACTTCACCGGCGAGCTCATCGGCCACTACCAGCGTGACCGCCGCCCCCTGCCCGCCGTCACCCTCACCACCGACGCGACCGTGATCACCTGCATCGCCAACGACTACGGGTACGATGACGTATTCGCCCGGCAGGTCACCGCCCTGGCCCGGCCGGGAGACGTCGTGGCCGCGTTCACCACCAGCGGCAACTCCCCGAACATCGTCACCGCCCTCGAGGCCGCCCGGACGGGCGGCGCGACGACCGTGCTGTTCGGCGGGGGCGACGGCGGCGCGGCGGCGCGGCACGCCGACCACCTGCTGCTCGCCCCCTGCTCCCAGACCCCTCGCATCCAGGAGATGCACACCCTCATGCTCCACATGATCAGCGACCGGCTCGACGCCTGGGCGGCCACGTGACCGGGCCGGCCGGCCGGCGCGCCGCCCCCATGGCCAACGCCCCCTCCGGCGCGCAGCCGTACGGGCTGCCGAGGGCGCCCCGGCCGGCGGCGACACCCGGCCGGACCCTGCACATGATCGGCAACGCGCACCTCGACCCCGTGTGGCTGTGGCCGTGGCAGGAGGGCTACCAGGAGGCCCGCGCGACGTTCTGGTCGGCGATCCACCGCATGGACGAGTACCCCGACTTCGTCTTCACCTGCGACCAGGTGGTGCTCCTGTCGTGGGTGGAGGAGTCCGACCCCGAGCTGTTCGCCCGGATCAGGGAGCGGGTGGCCGAGGGCCGCTGGCACCTGGCGGGCGGCTGGTGGGTGGAGCCCGACTGCAACATGCCGTCCGGCGAGTCGTTCGTCCGCCAGGGCCTGTACGGCCAGCGGTACCTGAGGGAGAAGTTCGGCGTCATGGCGACGGTCGGCATGAACGTCGACCCGTTCGGCCACCACGCCATGCTCCCGGCGATCCTGCGCGGCCAGGGCATGGACTCCTACTGCTTCCTGCGGCCGGGGCCGCACGAGAGCGACCTGCCCGGCACGATGTTCTGGTGGGAGGCGCCCGACGGCAGCCGGGTGCTGGCCTACCGGATCCCGTTCGAGTACTGCAGCCCGCCCGGTGAGGTGGCCGGGCAGACCGAGAAGGCCCTCGGCCAGCTCGACCGCTCCCTCGGCGATCTCATGATCTTCTACGGCGTGGGCAACCACGGTGGCGGGCCCACCAAGGCCAACATCGAGTCCATCCACCGCTACGACCGGATGGGCACGTTCGGCGAGCTGGTCATGTCGTCGCCGCGCCGCTACTTCGACGAGGTGGCCAAGCGCCTCGGCGAGCAGGGCCTGGCCGGGCTCCGGGTGTGGCGCGACGACCTCCAGCACCACGCCGCCGGCTGCTACTCCGCCCACTCCGGCATCAAGGCGTGGCAGCGCCGGGCGCAGGCCGCGGTCCTGTCGGCCGAGCGGTGGGCCGCGGTCGCGGGCCACGACGCCCGCGCCGAGCTGGAGCGGGCGTGGAAGCAGGTGCTGTTCAACCAGTTCCACGACGTGCTGCCCGGCTCGGCCATCGAGCCCGCCTACGACGACGCCCGCGACCAGCTCGGCGAGGCGGTGGCCGTCTCCAAGCGGATCATCACGCGGGCGCAGAACGTGATCGCCCGCGACATCCGGGTGCCCGAGGAGACGGGCACCTCGCCGGTGGTGGTGTTCAACCCGCACCCGTGGCCGGTCACCTGCGACGTCGAGATGCAGTACGGCCTCGCGCCGGGCGGCGTCCACGTCGTCGACGCCGGCGGCGGCGCGGTGGCCTCCCAGGGCACCCAGTCGGTCGCGACGACCGACGACCAGGGGCGCGGGGCGACGGTGTTCCGGGCCGAGCTGCCGCCGCTGGGCTACCGGCTCTACCGGATGCGGCCGGGCGCGCCGGCGCCGCGCCCGAGCCGGCTGTCGGCCGGCGCGACATTCCTGGAGAACGACACGCTACGGGTGGAGATCGACCCCGTGTCCGGCTGGCTGACGAGCCTGCTCGACAAGCGGACCGGCGTCGACCTGGTCCGCGGCGCGCCGGGCGAGCACACGCAGATCTGCGCCGACCCGACCGACACGTGGGGTCACCGCGTGCTCTCCTACGACTGGCCGGGCGAGCCGATGACGACCACGTCGGTCGTCCTGCGGGAGAGCGGGCCGCTGCGTGCCCGCCTACGGGTCGAGCGGGAGTGGGGGCGCTCGGCGATGGTCGAGGAGTTCCTGCTCGGCGAGGACTCCGACGCGGTCGAGGTGCGGGTGAGCATCGACTGGCGCGAGCGGGCCCACCTGCTGAAGCTGCGCTTCCCGGTGGCCGTGGAGAGCCCGGTCGCCACGTACGAGATCCCGTTCGGGCACCTGCGGCGGCCGGTGGACGGCGCGGAGGAGCCGGCCCAGTCGTGGGTGGACCTGTCGGGCGTCGTGGACGGCGTGCCCGCCGGCCTGGCCGTGGTCAACAACGCCAAACACGCCTACGACGTCGCGCCGTTCGGGCCGGGCCGCGGCCACAGCATCGGCATCACCGCCGTGCGCAGCCCGGTCTACGCCTGGCACGACCCGCGGCTGCTCGACCCCGACGGCTTCTACTCCTACCAGGACCAGGGCGTCCAGCACTTCCGTTACCTGCTGGTGCCGCACGGCGGCGACTGGCGGGGGGCCGGGCTCACCCGGCGGGCCGCGCTGCTCGGCTCGCCTGTGCGGGCCATGCTGGAGAGCTTCCACGACGGCTGCCTGCCGCCGGAGCGCGGCTTCGTGGACGACGGCGGCGGGCAGGTCATGGTGACGGCGGTCAAGTGCCACGAGGACGAGCCGGACGACCTGGTGGTACGGGCCGTGGAGACGCACGGCCGGCCGGTCACCGCCTCCCTGGAGGTCCCGCTGGCCGGGGTGCGGATCGTCGCCGACTTCGGTCCGTGCCAGATCCGCACGTTCCGCATCCCGCGGGCCGACCCGCTGGCGACCGTGGAGACCGACCTGCTGGAGCTGGGCGTGCGCAAGGGCGCCCTGACGGTCGAGCCGCTGTGACCGACACCACGACCGCCCCGCCCGCTGCCGCCCGACCGGCCGCCGCGGCGGCGCTGCTGGAGCACGGCCTGCGCACCGGCCGCGCCGACCAGACCGCCGCCGCGGAGCGGGTCATCGACTTCGTCTGCTCCGAGCTGTCCCCGTCGGGGACGTTCTGGGGCACCTGGTACCGCGACTCGGGCTGGTCGCAGAGCTGGACCCACCTCAAGGACGGGCTGCACGCGCGCACCCTCGGCGAGGCGACGCTGTTCCTGCTGCGGGCGCTGCGGCTGCGGTGCCACGAGGCGTGGCGGTCGAGCGGTCACGAGGCGTGGCGGTCGAGCGGCCGCGGGGCGTGGCTGGAGGCCGCGCGCTCCAACCTGGACGTGATGGCGGGCCGCCAGCGCGCCGACGGCAACCTCGGCGCGATCCACGACGCCCGCACGGGCGAGGTGCTGTCGTGGTCGGGCGCCTCCGGCCTGACCTGGGTGGCCGCCCTGGCCGAGGCGGAGGACCTGGACGACGACGGCCGTTACCTGCGCGCCGCCGAGCGGGCGGGCGACTACTACACCTCGTTCGTGGACGCCGAGTTCATCTACGGCGCGCCGGAGGACGTGGACCTGGCGCCCACCTCGGAGGACGGCTACGCCGCGGTGATGGCGTACATGGCGCTGCACCGCCGTACCGGCCACGCCCGCTGGCTCGACCTGGCGCGCCGCGCGGCCGACTGGATGCTCACCTTCCGCTACTCCTACAACGTCCGCTTCGGGCCGCGCACGCCGCTCGGCGCGTACGGCTTCGCGACGCGCGGCGGGGACCAGGCGTCGCCGTCCAACCAGCACCTGCACGCCTACGGGCTGGTCTGCACGGCGGAGCTGCTGGAGCTGGCCGGCGCGCTGGGCGACCCCTTCTACGCCGAGCGAGCGTACGAGACGCTGGACTGCTTCCGCCAGCTCCTCCCGGCGGCCGACGGCGACCTCAACGGCTACCGCGGCATGATCACCGAGCGGTACTACCAGACGGCGTGCTTCCAGCCGAAGGGCATGTACCTGACGCTGTCGCACGCCTGGAGCGCGGGGGTCCTGCTGCTGGCCTGCGAACAGGTCCTCCGGCGTCAATGAAAGTTTCACATCTACCCCGATAATTTCGGCTCGCCAGTGCCGTCATGAGCCCGCGAGGACGCCGTGGACGTTTGACCGCCGCGTGCATGGTCTCTACCGTCCGGGTGGCCCGGCCCGCCAGCCAGGCAGAAACTTTCGGAATCGGTACCCCCCGCGGAGGTCGATGTCCATGCCCCCGTCCTCGCCCCGACGCTCCAGGAGCCGCCGGAGTCTCGCACTGGCCGCCCTGTTCGGGTTGCTGGCCACGCTCCTCCTGTACGCGACCCCGGCCGGCGCCTCCGCGGCGCTGCGCCAGCACGCCGCCGCCCGCGGCAAGTTCATCGGCGCCGCCCTGGCCACCGGGCCGCTGGCGAGCGAGACCGCCTACCGCGACCTCGCCGCCGCCGAGTTCAACCAGGTCACCCCCGAGAACGCGCTGAAGTGGGACGCCACCGAGCCCAGCCAGGGCCAGTTCAGCTTCGGCGGCGCCGACGCGATCGTCTCCTTCGCCGCCCAGAACGGCCAGCAGGTCCACGGCCACACCCTCGTCTGGCACAACCAGACCCCCGGCTGGGTGCAGGGCCTCGGCGCCGACGCGATGCGCTCGGCCATGCGCAACCACATCACCCAGGTCGTCGGCCGCTACGCCGCCAACCCCGCCGTCGTCTCGTGGGACGTCGTCAACGAGGTCTTCGACGACAACGGCAACCTGCGCACCTCGTTCTGGTACAACACGCTCGGCGAGAGCTACATCGCCGACGCCTTCCGCGCCGCCCGCGCCGCCGACCCCGACGCGCGGCTGTGCATCAACGACTACAACGTCGAGGGCGTCAACGCGAAGAGCACCGCGCTGTACAACCTGGTGCGCTCCCTGCGCCAGCAGGACGTCCCCGTCGACTGCGTCGGCTTCCAGAGCCACCTGGCCATCCAGTACGGCTTCCCCGGCCAGATGCAGCAGAACCTCCAGCGCTTCGGCGACCTGGGAGTCCAGGTCCGGATCACCGAGCTGGACGTCCGCATGGTGGTGCCCCGCGACACCACCAAGGACGCCACGCAGGCCACCTACTACCGGGACGTGGTCAACGCCTGCCTGGCCGTCACCGCCTGCGCCGGGGTCACGATCTGGGGCTTCACCGACAAGTACTCCTGGGTGCCCGACACCTTCTCCGGCCAGGGCGCCGCGCTGATCTACGACCAGAGCTACCAGCGCAAGCCCGCCTACACCGCCGTCCACGACGCGCTCGCCGGCGGCACCGTCACCGACACCACCCCGCCGACCACGCCCGGCACCCCCGCCGCGTCCGGCGTGACGGCGAGCACCGCCACCCTCACCTGGACGGCCTCCACCGACTCCGGCGGCAGCGGCCTGGCCGGCTACACCGTCTACCGGGAGCAGGGCGCCACCGACCCCGAGCTCGGGCGCGGCACCGGCACGTCGCTCACGCTCACCGGGCTGAGCGCCGCCACGCAGTACCAGGTGTACGTGCGCGCCCGCGACGGCGCCGGCAACCTGTCACCCGCCTCGGGTACCGTCACCTTCACCACGGCCACCGGCGGCGGGACGGGCGGCGGCTGCTCGGCGGTCGGAACCGTGCAGAACCAGTGGAGCACCGGCTACGTGGTGCAGCCCGTGACCGTCACCAACACCGGCACCTCCACGGTGAGCGGCTGGACCGTCACCTTCACCCTGCCCCCGGGCCACGCCCTGACCGGCGCGTGGAACGCCACCCTCACCGTCGTCGGCCAGACGGTCACCGCGAAGAGCCTGGCCTACAACAGCACCCTCGCGCCGGGCGCCACCGCCACGTTCGGCTTCCAGGCGTCACGCCCGTCGGGCGACACGGCCACGCCGCCCGGCTACACCTGCGCCTCCTGACCCGGCCGGGGAATCTCGTCCATAGCGATGAGTTTCCCCCGCCGCCCGGCCACGTTTCGGACCTCGGGGTCACTCCTCGGCGCCGGGGTCCCGCGTGTAGCTCAGCAGGTCCCCGGGCTGGCAGTCGAGGACCTCGCACAGCCGGGCCAGGGTGGAGAACCTGATGGCCCTGCCCTTGCCGGTCTTGAGGATGGACAGGTTGGCGATCGTCACCTCGACCCGGTGGGACAGCTCGGTCAGCGTCATGCCGCGCCGGGCCAGCAGCTCGTCGAGCCGGATCTCGATGCGCCCGTCGAGCTCTCCGGGCGGCACTCAGATCGTGCCTTCGAGGTCGTCGAGCATGGCGGCGTCGACGGTCATCATCCGGGCCGCCGCGGTCTTGGCCGCGAAGTCCAGGGCGCAGGCCGTCAGCGAGCCGAGAGTGAGGACCGCGCCGATCCTGCGCAGGTCCCGCACCGTGTCGGCGGAGAACAGCGCGCGGTCCCCGGCGACGCCCCGGGTGGTGATCCGGACCAGCCAGAACAGGGACAGCAGGATCGCCAGCGTGCCGGGCAGCCACGTGAGCAGGTGCAGGGCGGCCAGCAGCGGCGCGCGGCCCGGGTCGTACAAGGTCGCCGTGACCATGACGTCCAGCGCGCGCACGCCGGGAGAAAGGGCTCCGTCGAGCGAGCCGCCGGGCATCGCCGCCTCCTTTATCGTTTTTCGATGAAGTTGCTTCTGTCACTGTAACATCGAAAAACGATAAAACAACCGGATGGTGCGTGGTGTGACCTGCTCCTCAGGGGGAATGCGGGCCTCTATGGGGATCAGCACGGACCGGAGCGGCGCACCGCGGATCAGTGAGGAGAGGGTCGTCACCGTGTCGTCCTGGCGGGAGCTGGACGACGCGATCAGCGAGGTGAGCGGGCCGCGGGGGTCACGCCGGCACGGCGGGCACTCGCACTCCTCGGTGGTGTTCCGCGGCCGCTCACGACCCCCGCACTCGCACCGGTCCGGGCTCGCCCGGCTGGACGGCGACTACCAGGCCGTGGAGCGCCATCTCATCCGCAACTTCCGCAAGTACGCCCACCGCCAGGCCCCGGGGCCGACGATCTGGGACTGGCTGGCGCTGGGCCAGCACCACGGGCTGCCCACGAGGCTGGTGGACTGGACGTTCTCCCCGCTCGTCGCCCTGCACTTCGCCACGGCGTCCTGGCCCCGGGAGGAGGCCATGCTCATCGGGCTCGACTGCGAGGCGGCCCACCGGCTGCTGCCGGAGGCGCTGCGCGAGGTCCTGGACCGCGAGGGCGCGCTGCTGTTCACGACGGAGATGCTCGCCCGGCGGGCGCCCGACCTGGACAGCTTCGGCAAGCTCGCCGCGGGCGAGGAGCCGTTCATGGCGCTGTTCGAGCCCCCGTCGCTGGACGAGCGGATCGTCACCCAGTCGTCGGTGCTGTCGGCGCTGTCGGACGTGACGTCCTCGGTGGAGCAGTGGCTGGAGAGCCATCCGGACCTGTGGTGGGCCTGGCGCATCCCGCCGGAGGTCAAGGCCGAGGTGCGGGAGCGGCTCGACCAGGCCGGCATCAACGAGCGGGCACTGCTGCCCGGCCTCGACGGGCTGGCCGCCTGGCTGCGCCGCTACTACTCGCCGGAGTCGTGCACCGACCACCAGGGCGACGAGTGCGCCCCCGGCAACACCGGCAACGCCTGACCTCAGGAGGTCCCGAACTCCGAGACGTTCGCCTTCGTGGCCACCTTCACCGGCACGGCCACGGTCTTCGGGATCGTCTCGCCCCTGGCCGCCTTCACCGCGGCCTGCACCGCCTGCTGGCCGAGCAGTTTCGGCTGCTGGGCGATGGTCGCGGTCATGGTGCCCGCCTGCACCGCCTTGAGGCCGTCGGGCGTGCCGTCGAAGCCGACCACCTTGACCTGCTGGCCCGCCTTGGCGCCGAGCGCCTTGATCGCGCCGAGCGCCATCTCGTCGTTCTCGGCGAACACGCCGGTCAGGTCAGGGTGCGACTGCAGCAGGTTCGTCATGACGTCCAGGCCCTTGGTGCGGTCGAAGTCGGCCGGCTGCCTGGCGACCACCTGGATGCCCGTGAACGCCTTGATGCCGTCGGCGAAGCCCTGGCCGCGGTCGCGGGAGGCGGACGTGCCCGGCGTGCCTTGCAGGACCACCACCTTGCCCGTGCTGTCCAGCGCCTTGGCGAGCTGCGTGGCCGCCATCCTGCCGCCGGCCACGTTGTCGGAGGCGACGGTCTGCGCGACCTCGGCGCCGTTGACGCCGCGGTCGGCGGCGATCACCGGGATGCTGGAGCGATCGGCCGCCTTGACCGCGGGCGCCGCCGCGTCGGAGTCGACCGGGTTGATGATGATCGCCTTCATGCTCTGGCTGGTGAAGTTCTGCACCTGGTTGACCTGCTGGGAGGCGTCGTTCTGGGCGTCGGTGACGGTGAGCGCGGCGCCGAGCTTGGCGGCCTGCGCCTGGGCGCCGTCCCTGAACTGCACGAAGTACGGGTTGTTCAGCGTCGAGACCGACATGCCGAGCTTGACGTCGCCACCGGCGGACGAGCCACCGCCCGACGAGCCGGACGAGCCGCACCCGGCCGCGCCCGTCACCATGCCCGCCACCAGGGCCGCCGTGGCCAGGACTGTCGCGGAGATCCGCATGATCTTCCCCCTTAGGACGTTTCCCTCCGGCGCAGGGTGTCGACGAGGACCGCGAGCGCGATGACCACGCCGATCACCACCTGCTGCCAGAAGGCCGAGACCGACAGCAGGTTGAGGCCGTTGCGCAGGACGGCCAGGATGAGCGCGCCGACGAACGTGCCGAGCGCCCGTCCCTTGCCCCCGGACAGGCTGGCCCCGCCGATGACCACGGCCGCGATCGCGTCCAGCTCGTAGCCGGTGGCGGCCTGCGGCTGGGCCGAGGCCAGCCGGCTGGCGAGCACGATGCCGGCCACCGCGGCGAACCCGCCCGACAGTGCGTACGTGATGAGCTTCTGCCGGTCCACCTTGATGCCGGACAGGCGGGCGGCCTCCTCGTTGCCCCCGATGGCGTACATGGCGCGGCCGGAGTAGGTGCGGTTGAGGATCACGGCCGCGATCACGCCCATGACGACCATCACGATGACGGGAACGGGCAGGTAGCGGCCGATGGTGTCGCCGAGGTGGGCCACCGTCTCGGGCAGCGCGATCGGGCTGCCCTGCGAGATGACGAGCGCCAGGCCGCGGGCGATGCCGAGCATGGCCAGCGTGGCGATGAACGGCGGCAGCTTGCCGTACGCGATGAGGACGGCGTTGACCAGCCCGCAGGCCACGCCCACGGCCAGCGCGACGACGGTGGCGATCGGCCACGGCCAGCCGGCGGAGGTGGCCGTCCAGGCGAGCACGATCGCGGACAGAGCGGCGACGGACCCGACCGACAGGTCGATGCCGCCGGTGACGATGACGAACGTCGAGCCGAACGCGAGGATCGCGGTGACGGCCGCCTGGACGCCCACGTTGAGCAGGTTGGTGACACTGAGGAAGTCGGACGACAGCAGCGACAGCCCGACGACGAGCACGACGAGCGCGACCAGCGCGCCGTTCTCGGCGAACCACACGGCCGCCGGCGAGCGGCGCTGGACGAGGACGTTACCGGACACGGCCACCCTCCACCTCCGAGACGGCCAGCGCCATCACGCCGTCCTGCGTGGCCTCCGAGGCCGGGAGCTCGCCGACGAGCCGGCCGCGCGCCATGACGAGGATCCGGTCACTCATCCCGAGCACCTCCGGCAGGTCGCTGGAGATCATGAGGACGGCGTCGCCGGAGGCGGTGAGCGCGTTGATGAGCTGGTAGATCTCCACCCGGGCGCCCACGTCCACGCCCCGGGTCGGCTCGTCGAGGATGAGCACGCGCGCCCCGGCCACCAGCCACTTGCCGATGACCACCTTCTGCTGGTTGCCGCCGGACAGGGTGCGCACCTCCTGGTCGAGCCCGGTCATGCGGATGGCGAGCTGGTCGGCGACCTTCGCGGCGGCCGTGCGCTGGCCCTTGCGGTCGACGAACCCGGCCCGGGTGGCTTCGCGCAGGGTGACCAGGCCGAGGTTCTCGTCGACGGCGGCGCCCAGCACCAGACCCTGGCCCTTGCGGTCCTCCGGGACGAGCCCGAGCCCGGCCGCCATCGCCGCGTGCACGTCGCCGGGCGGCAGCCGCCGGCCGTTCACGGTGACCTGGCCGGCGTCGTAGCGGTCGGCGCCGAACAGCGCCCGCGCCACCTCCGTACGGCCCGCCCCCACGAGCCCGGCGACGCCGACCACCTCGCCCGCGCGCACCTCGAACGACACGTCGGAGAACACGCCCCGGCGGGTCAGCCCCGCCACCTTCAGCAGCGGGTCGCCGGCCCGGCCCCGCTCGCGCGGGAACTGCTGCTCGATGGGCCGGCCGACCATGAGGCGGACCAGCTCGTCGTGCGGCGTGCTCGCCGGCACCTCCGCCACCGAGCGGCCGTCGCGCAGCACGGTCACCCGGTCGCCGATCTCGGGGATCTCCTCCAGGTGGTGGGTGATGAACACGATCGACACGCCCTCGTCGCGCAGCTGCCTGACGATCGCGAACAGCTTCTCCACCTCGCCGGTGGTGAGCACGGCCGTGGGCTCGTCCATGATCAGGATGCGCGCGTCCAGGGCGAGCGCCTTGGCGATCTCCACCATCTGCATGCGCGCGATGCCGAGCCGCCCGACCGGCGTGCGCGGATCGACCCGGACGTCCACGCGGGCCAGCAGGGCCTCGGCGTCCCGCTCCATGCGGGCGGTGTCCACGAGGCCGAAGCGGCGGGGTGGGCGGCCGAGCGCCAGGTTCTCCGCGACCGTGAGCTGGGGGACCAGGTTGAACTCCTGGTAGATGGTGGCGATGCCGAGCGCCCGCGCGTCACCGGCCGACCTGATCCGCACCGGCCGCCCGTCCATCAGGACCCGGCCGCCGTCCGGGTGGTAGGCGCCCGACAGGATCTTGATCAGCGTGCTCTTGCCGGCGCCGTTCTCGCCCAGCAGCACGTGGACCTCGCCCGCGCGCAGGCTCAGATCCACCCCGTCCAGGGCGAGGACACCCGGGAACTGTTTGCGCAGGCCCTCGGCCCGGAGAATGTCCTCCGTCACGTCGTGATACTTGCCGATAACGCGCCGTCGAACCTCAAATGCGCAGGTGAGATGGGGTGCCCCGGCGCCCGCGGGTCATTCGCCGCCGTAGAGCCGCTCCAGCCCGACCAGCTGGACGGTGCTGTCACGGCCGGCGGCCCGGCGGAGGTCGTCGGTGAAGCCGGCGCCGCTGAAGCACAGGAGCCGTACGCGCTCGGCGGCGGTGGTGTCGCGGGCGCGGAGGAGCTCGCGGATGTGCTGGAGCCGCCGCAGGTGACCGAGTCCCATGGTGTCGTTCCATTTCGCCTCACCGATGGCCAGGAGGGTCTCGCCGTCTCGATCGTCATGACCGAAGACGGCGACGTCGACCTCGTGGCCGGTTCTGGCGGCGGGGTCGTTCACGGTGCCGGTGGAGACGCGGGAAGGATAGCCCCCATAGGTCTCGGGCGACGCGTGCCACCGGGACCATTCGCGGCAGAGGGCTTCGAAGTGCGGCCCCAGGACTTTGCTCCGGAAGGTGGCGCGGGCGCGACGCCATACCGCCCCGGCCCGCCCTGGACGTTCGAGATCTCCCCAGTTGGGGCGCATGACGGCGTGGTAGAAGGTGACGAGCGGCTCGGCGATGCGGTAGGCGGAGCGATTCCTGCGGAAGGCGTCGTCTTCATGCCGGATGAGGCCGATGTCCTCGAGGACGTGGAGCGGGTGGGCGAGGTCGGTGGACTTGCGGCCGAGATAGTCCGCGATGCCGCCGCGTGCGGCGTTGCCGGCGGCGATGGCCGCGAGTACCGAGTGGTAGAGCGCGGTGTCGTGGAGCTCGGGTTCCTCCGCGAGGAGGTAGCGTGCCTCGCGGAACAGGGGACGGCCGGGGTTGAGGACCGCCCGGGTGACCCAGTCGTCGAAGTCGTCAGGGCCTGTGGGGGTGTCGCCCTGGGTGAACTCGCGGCGGTAGGCGGGAGTCCCTCCGACGATGGCGTGGGTGAGAATGGCCGTGCGCGGGTCGGTGATGTCCCAGAATCGGGCGGCGAGACGGTAGTCGAGAGTGGGGACCACGAGCTCAAGGCCGGCTCGGCCGCGTAGCGGGGCGTTGCCGGAGAGCAGGCGCCCCATGAAGGACAGAGCGGAGCCGCAGAGCAGGAGTCGCACGGGGGTGTGGCCGCGGCGCGCGGCGGGGTCGAGCGCGCGCTGGATGATCGACGGCAGCGCGGGCGACGCCTTGGCCAGGAAGGGGAACTCGTCGATGACCGCGATGGTCGGGCCGTGGACGGCGATGCGCAGGAGACGGGTGATCGCCTCGTCCCAGTCGGCGAAACGAAAGGGAGCGGGTTCGTCCAGGTGCGCTGCGAGGGCTGTCCCGAACTGCCGGAGGGCGTCTGCTTCGGTGGTCTCCGTGGCGGTGAACATGAACCCGCCGGAGGCACGGGCGAGACCGTCCAGGAGGAACGTCTTTCCTTGTCGGCGACGTCCCGACACGACGCCCAAGGTGGCCTCTCGGCCGGAGTAGCCGGCGAACCTGGTCAGCTCGCCCCACTCGAAGTCGCGGTCGAACATCTCGGCGGGCTTGTCCACAGGGCTCCTCCTCCTTGGATAAGTGAACTTATTATAAGTCCACTTATCCAAGGAGTGGGGGAGGGGCGGTGCTGCCGCGGGGGACGAGGCGGGCGGACTCGTCGCGTACGTCCTCGACCAGCTCGCCCGCGATCAGCGACAGCAGCGCGCGCGCCGCGTGGGCGCCGTAGGCGGGGATGTCGCGGGTGAGGGCGCTCAGCGCGGGCCGGACGATCTGGGAGAGCGGCGAGTCGTCCCAGGCCACGATCGACAGGTCGCCGGGCACGTCGAGCCGCATCTCCTGGGCCGCCGACATGCCGGCGACCGCCATGATGTCGTTGTCGTAGACGATCGCCGTCGGCCGGGTGGGCGAGCCGACGAGGCGGCGCGTGGCGCGGGCGCCCTCGCCGCCGCTGTAGTCGGTGTGCACGACGGCGTGGCACTCCAGCCCCAGCTCCTCGCACACCGCGGTGAACGCCTGGTCGCGCAGCACGGTGTGGACCAGCTCGGGCAGCCCGGCCACCCGGGCGACGCGGCGGTGGCCGAGCGCCGCGAGGTACTCGACGGTCTCGCGGACGGCCGCGGCGTCGTCGGACCAGACCGGCGTCAGCGAGCCCGCCTCCGAGGGGTGGCCGATCACCACGGCGGGCAGGCCCAGCTCCTCCAGCGCCGTCACGCGCGGGTCGTCGAAGCGCAGGTCGACGAGGATCGCGCCGTCCACCCGCCGCTCGCCCCACCAGCGCCGGTGGACCTCCGCCTCCTGCTCCGGCGTGGCGGCCACCTGGAGCATCAGCGCGTACGAGCGATCCGCCAGCTCGCCCTCGATGCCGCTGATCAGCTCCATGAAGAACGGCTCCACGCCGAGGACGCGCGCCGGCCGGCACAGCGTCAGCCCCACCGAGTGCGCCCGCGCCCCGCTCAGCGCCCGCGCCGCGCTGTTGGGCCGCCAGCCGATCTCCTCGGCGATGGCCTTGATCGTCGCGCGCCTGGCCTCCGACACCCCCGGCCGGTCGTTCAGCGCGTATGAGACCGCCACCTTGGAGACGCCCGCCCGACGCGCGATGTCGGCGATCGTCGGTCGCTTCACCGATCCCCCTGGAGAACCGCCGAGTGAACCGGTTAGCCACTCGTGCAGACGAACCTTACTACCGCGCCGTGGGGTTGGCACGGCCAGGGTTCGGTACCCGGACGGCCATTGACAGATGGGGTCTTGACGCGGCGGCCGGGCCACTTTACGTTCGCGTTACTTACCCGGTTCAGTGGGAGCGCTCTCAACGGCCGGACGGTGCCCGCGTCCGCGTGCCCGCCCTCCTGGCGACCGCTGGCCCGGCCACACGGCGACTCCTGAGCCGCCACCTCGGGGCTGAGACAGACGGTCGAGCCTCCGCCGCGGCGGGGGAAGGAGAGACAATGCGAAAGCGGGCGCGGATCCTCGTTCCGCTCCTGGCGGTGGGCCTGGCCTCCGCCGCGTGCTCCGGCGGAGGCCCCGTGGTGGGCCCGACGGGCGGCACGTCCGGCTCCCAGGGCGCCACCGCGGCGAACCCCGGAAACCCCGGGGCGCTGCCCCGCAACGAAACCCTCTACACCACCGGCTCCCAGTGGGGACCGCCCGCCAACTTCAACCCCATCCGCGAATGGGACCAGGCGACCGGCACCAAGGGCCTGGTCTACGAGACCCTCTTCCATTACGACCCCAACGCCGCCAAGCTCGTCCCCTGGCTGGCCGAGAGCGGCTCCTGGACCAGCCCCACCGTGTACGAGACCAAGATCCGCGCCGGCGTGAAGTGGTCCGACGGCAAGCCGCTGACGGCCAAGGACGTCGCCTTCTCCTACGGCCTCGGCAAGATGGCGACGAGCCCGTACCACAACCTGTGGGACTGGCTGAAGAGCGCCGAGGCCGTCGACGACCGGACCGTGCGCTTCACCTTCTCCACCGCCAACTACCAGGAGTGGGACTTCCACCTCTACAGCCGCGCCATCGTGCCCGAGCACCTGTGGTCCGGCCGGACGGAGGAGGACGTGCTCAACGGCGTCAACAACAACCCCGTCGGCACCGGCGCCTACCGCTACCAGAGCCACGACCAGGACCGCGTCGTCTGGGTGCGGCGCGACGACTGGTGGGGCAAGAGCGCTCTCAACGTCGAGCCCAAGCCCCGCTACATCGTGGACGTGGTCTCGCCCAGCAACGAGGTGGCCATGGGCATGCTGCTGCAGAAGGGCCTCGACCTGAGCAACAACTTCCTGCCCGGCGTGGCGAACCTGGTCCAGGGCAACTTCGGCCTCGTCACCTACTACGACCAGCCGCCGTACATGCTGTCGGCCAACACCGCCTGGCTGGTGCCCAACACCCGCAAGAAGCCCATGGACGACCCGGCCTTCCGCAGGGCCCTCGCCACCTCCGTCGACACCAAGAAGATCGTCGAGGGCGTGTACGGCAACCTGGTGAAGGCCGCCAGCCCGACCGGGCTGCTGCCGCAGTGGGAGCAGTTCGTGGACCAGTCCGTGGTGAGCCGGAGCGGCTTCACCTTCGACACCGCCAAGGCCAGGAAGACGCTCGCCGACGCCGGCTACCGCGACCGCGACGGCGACGGGCTGGTGGAGAACAAGGACGGCTCCAAGATCAAGCTGACCCTCATCGTGCCCACCGGCTGGACCGACTGGATGGAGGCCGCGCGGGCCATCTCCACCAGCGCCAAGGCCGCCGGCATCGAGGTCACCCCCGACTTCCCCGACTTCAACGCCCTGGTGGAGAAGCGCGGCAAGGGCGACTTCGACCTGCTGCTCAACAACGAGCGGCAGCTGTCCAACACGCCGTGGACCTACTACGACTACATCTTCCAGCTCCCCGTCCAGAAGACGCAGAACACCGTCAACTTCGGCCGGTACGAGAACAAGCAGGCCTGGCGGCTCGTGCAGCAGCTCGACCAGGTCAGGACCGACGACGTCGCCGGCATGAAGAAGATCACCTCGCAGCTCCAGAAGATCCACCTGGAGGAGCTGCCGGTCATCCCGCTCTGGTACAACGGCCTGTGGGCCCAGTCCAGCACCAGCGTGTGGAAGAACTGGCCGTCGGCCAAGCCGGGCGCCCCCAAGTCGGCGCCCGTGATGTGGCACAACTGGCTGGAGCTCGGCGGCTTCGAGACCCTCACCCAGATCCAGCCCGCCGCCTCCTAGCGGCCGCCTCCCCACGACCGCGCTCCTCCTCCCCCTCGGGAGGAGGAGCCCTTGGAGCCCCCACGTGCGTCGTTACTTCGGCAGGAAACTGCTCGTCTACGCGCTGACCTTCGTGGTCGCCGTCACCGTCAACTGGATGATCCCGCGCTTCATGCCCGGCGACCCCGTGGCCGGCATGCTGGCCCGCGCCGGCGTCTCCCAGCCCGCCGCCGTCGAGGCCATGCGGGTCTACTACACCGACCTGTTCGGCCTGGACCGGCCGCTGTGGCAGCAGTACGCGAGCTTCTGGGGCACCCTGCTCCGGGGCGACTTCGGCATCAGCATCTGGCTGTTCCCCACCCCGGTCAGCACGGTCATCCTGCGCGCCGTGCCGTACACGCTGGGGCTGATGGTGCCGGCCGTGCTGCTGAGCTGGGTCGCGGGCAACCGGCTCGGCGCCTTCGCGGCGCGGCGCCGGCTGCTCGACAACACCGTCCTGCCCCTCGGGTACGTGCTGACGGCCACGCCGTACATGTGGCTGGCCGTGATCCTCGCCTGGGGGCTCGGCGTCGTCGCCGGCTGGTTCCCCGTGGCCGGCGGCTACAGCTTCTCCCTCCAGCCGACGCTGACCGCCGGCTTCCTGCTCGACCTGCTGCACCACTGGGTGCTGCCGTTCCTGTCGCTGTTCCTCGTCGCGCTCGGCGGCTGGGCGATCGGCATGCGCAACATGATCATCTACGAGCTGGAGTCCGACTACGCGTCCTACCTGGCCGCGCTCGGCGCCCCGGCCCGGCTGATCCGCCGCTACGCCTTCCGCAACGCCGTGCTGCCGCAGATCACCGGGCTGGCCCTGCAGCTCGGCGTGCTCGTGGCCGGCGCGCTCGTCACCGAGATCGTCTTCTCCTATCCCGGGCTGGGCAGCCTCATCCTCAAGGCCATCCAGAACCACGACTTCTTCCTCCTGCAGGGCACGTTCATGTTCATCGTGATCGGGGTGCTCGTGGCCAACTTCGTCATCGACATCGTCTACGTCGTCGTCGACCCCCGTACCCGCGCCGGGATGGCGGGTGCGCGGGCATGACGGCGACCCTCACCGAGACCGGGTCCGAGCCGCGCGTGGTGCGGCGCGAGGCCCTGCACTTCGCCGTCCGCAACGGCAAGCTCGTCACCGGCTTCACCGTCGTGCTGGTGCTGCTGCTGGCCGGCCTGCTCGGGCCGCTCCTGCTCGGCTCGGCCCCGCCGAACGAGTACGTCGCCGCTCCCATGCTGCCGCCCTCGTCGGAGCACTGGTTCGGCACCACCACCTTCGGCCAGGACGTCTTCACCCAGTTCGTCCACGGCCTGCGCACCACCTTCGCGGTCGGGGCGCTCGGCGGCGGCATCGCCGCGGTGATCGCGATGGTCGTCGGCTTCGCCGCCGGCTACCGGGGCGGGCTGCTGGACGAGGCGCTGACCATGCTCACCAACGTCGTGCTGGTCATCCCGACGCTCGCGGTGCTGCTCATCATCAACGCCTACCTCGGCATCCGCAGCGTCGCCGTGCAGGCCCTGTTCATCGGGCTCACCTCCTGGCCGTGGGCGGCCCGCGCGATCAGGGCGCAGACGTTCTCCCTGCGCACCCGCGACTTCGTGGACCTGGCCCGGCTCAGCGGGCTCCGCACGGGCCGGATCATCGCGCGGGAGATCGCGCCGAACATGAGCTCCTACCTGTTCATGACGTTCATCCTGCTGTTCGGCGGCTCCATCCTCATCGCCTCCTCGCTCGACTTCATCGGCCTCGGCCCCACCGAGGGCGTCTCACTCGGGCTGATGCTGCAGAACGCCACCCAGTGGAGCGCCCTGCAGCTCGGCCTGTGGTGGTGGTTCGTGCCGCCCGGCGCGGCGATCACCGCGGTCGTCGGCGCTCTGTACGTCGCCAACGTCGGCCTCGACGAGGTCTTCAACCCGAGGCTGAGGACGACATGAGCCTGACGGTCACCGACCTGCGGGTCTCCTACCAGACCCTCCGGGGCGAGGTGCGCGCCCTCGACGGCGTGTCGTTCTCCGTGGCCGACGGGGAGATCCTCGGCCTGGCCGGCGAGTCCGGCTGCGGCAAGACCACGCTGGGCAAGAGCCTCATCCGGCTGGACAGCCGCATGCGCCACGCCGGAGGCACGGTCGAGCTGGACGGCCGGGAGCTGCCCATCGGCGACGACCGGGCCATGAACGCCTTCCGCTTCCGCGAGGTGTCGCTCATCCCGCAGTACTCGATGAGCGCGCTCAACCCCACCCGCAAGATCGGCCGCATGGTCGCCGAGCTGCTGCGCTCCCGTGGCGAGACCCTCGACCGGGAGCGGCTGGAGGCGCGCCTCGACCTGGTCGGGCTGCCGCGCGAGGTGCTCGACCGCTACCCGATCGAGCTGTCCGGCGGCATGAAGCAGCGCGTCGTCATGGTCGTCTCGACCCTGCTCGACCCGTCGCTGCTGGTCGCCGACGAGATCACCTCCGCGCTCGACGTCTCCACCCAGAAGGCCGTCGCGCGGGCGCTGCTCGGCTTCCGCGACGGCGGCCACGTCGGCAGCATGCTCTTCATCACCCACGACCTCGCGCTCACCTCGCACATCGCCGACACGATCATGGTGATGTACGCGGGCAGGATCGCCGAGAAGGCGCCGGCCAAGGTGATGATCGAGCAGCCGCGCCACCCGTACACCCGGCTGCTCATCGACGCGCTGCCCGAGGTGGGCGCCCGCCACACCGGCAGGCGGCTGACCGGCATCGCCGGCAGCCCGCCCTCCCTGCTCGACCCGCCGCCCGGCTGCCGTTTCCGCGACCGCTGCCCCCTCGCCGACGACGGCTGCGCCGAGCAGCCGCCCGTCGTCGAGGTCGAACCCGGCCACCACGTGGCCTGCTGGAAGGCCTGATGCTCACACTCGACAACGTCACCAAGGTCTACAAGGTCGGCGCCCTCGGCGGGAAGGCGGTGACCGCCGTGGACCGCGTCAGCTTCGACGTCCAGGCCGGCGAGGTGGTCTCGCTGATCGGCGAGAGCGGCAGCGGCAAGTCCACGATCGGCCGCATGATCCTCGGCCTCACCTCCGTCACCGGCGGCGCCATCACCGTCGCGGGGACCCCCGTCACCCCCGGCCGCGACTACTACCGGTCCGTGCAGGGGGTCTTCCAGGACCCGTTCAGCTGCTACAACCCGGTCTTCAAGGCCGACCGGGTGTTCCGGCTGATCAAGGAGACGTACCATCCGGCCGTGCCCGAGGACGAGTGGGCCGAACGGGTCCGCTCGGCGGTGCGTGACGTCCGGCTCAACCCCGGGGAGGTCCTCGGCAAGTACCCCCACCAGCTCAGCGGCGGCCAGCTCCAGCGCATGCTCATCGCCCGCGCGCTGCTGCTGGACCTCAAGCTGCTCGTCGCCGACGAGGTCACCAGCATGCTCGACGCGTCCACCCGCGTCGACGTGCTCAACCTGCTGGCCGACCTCAAGGCCCGCGGCCTGGCCGTGCTGTACGTCACGCACGACCTCGCCCTCGGCACCTACCTCGCCGAGCGGACCGTCGTGCTCTGGCGCGGCTCGGTCGTCGAGCGGGGCCCGACCGAGCAGGTGTTCGGCGACCCCCTCCACCCCTACACCCGCCGGCTGCTGTCGGCCGTGCCCCGGCTGCACGCCCCGTGGGAGGACGCGCCCGAGGTGCGATCCTGCCTCTACCACGAGAAAGGCGCCACGGGTGGCCTGGCGGAGGCCACGCCGGGCCACTTCGTGGCCTGCGCCCGGCTCAGCGACTGCCAAGGAGACCTTTCTTGACCGTGTACCACCCGCTGTCCGACGGCTGGACCCTGCGTCCCGCTCTCACCGGCGGCTCCCTTCCTCCGGCGGTCTCCGGCGCCGGAGCCGTACCCGCCACCGTGCCCGGCTGCGTCCACACGGACCTGCTGGCCGCGGGCCTCATCGACGACCCCTACCTCGACGACAACGAGAACCGCCTCGGCTGGATCGGCGACACCACCTGGACCTACGCCACCACCTTCACCTGGACCCCGGACGGGCACGACCGGACCGACCTGGTCTGCGAGGGGCTGGACACCGTCGCCACCGTCACCCTCAACGGCGTCCGCCTCGGCGCCACCGCCAACCAGCACCGCTCCTACCGCTTCCCGGTGCGGCACCTGCTGCGCGAGGGCGCCAACACGCTGGAGGTCCGCTTCGACCCGGCCCCCGCCTACGCCGAGGCGTGGCGGGCCGCCCTGGGCGACCGGCCCGGCGCGTACGAGGCGCCGTACCCGTTCGTGCGCAAGGCGGCCTGCAACTTCGGCTGGGACTGGGGCCCGGCCCTCGTGACGGCCGGCATCTGGCGGCCCGTTGGGCTGGAGAGCTGGAGCGGCGCCCGCCTGGCCGAGGTCCGCCCCGTCGTCCGCGTCGCCCCCGCCGGGGAGCGGAGGGAGCGGGGCGAGCACGGCGAGGTGGAGGTCCACGTCCGGGTCGAGCGGGCCACGGAGGCGCCGCTGGTGGTGACCGCCGAGGTCGCCGGGGCCACCGTGGAGGTCCCCGTCCCGGCCGGGCGGCGCCGGGCCGTCGTGCGCGTGCCGGTGGCCGAGCCGCTGCTGTGGTGGCCGCGCGGCCACGGCGCGCAGCACCGCTACGACCTGACCGTCCGCCTGGGCGACGCGTCCGGGCGGGCCGCGGGGGAGTGGCGGCGGAAGATCGGGTTCCGGACCGTCGAGCTCGAACGGGAGGCGTTCCGGCTGTCCGTCAACGGCGTGCCGGTGTTCGTGCGCGGCGTCAACTGGATCCCCGACGACTGCTTCCCCGCCCGCGTCACCCGCGACCGCCTGGCCGGGCGGTTCGCGCAGGCCACCGGCGCCGGGGTCAACCTGCTGCGCGTCTGGGGCGGCGGCCTGTACGAGAGCGAGGACTTCTACGACCTGGCCGGCGAGCTGGGCCTCATGGTGTGGCAGGACTTCCCGTTCGCCTGCGCCTCCTACCCGGAGGAGGAGCCGTTCCGCACCGAGGTGGAGGCCGAGGCCCGCGAGAACGTCACCCGCCTGGCCCCCCATCCCAGCCTCGTCCTGTGGTGCGGCAACAACGAGAACCTGGAGGGCCACGCCGACTGGGGCTGGCCCGAGCGCCTGGAGGGCCGCACCTGGGGGGCCGGCTTCTACCACGACCTGCTGCCGTCGATCGTCGCCGAGCTCGACCCTGCCCGCCCGTACTGGCCGGGCAGCCCCTACTCGGGGTCGCCCGAGTTGCCGCCCAACGACCCGGCGGCCGGCACCATCCACATCTGGGACGTGTGGAACCGCGAGGACTACACCCGCTACGCCGCCTACACCCCGCGCTTCGTCGCCGAGTTCGGCTTCCAGGGCCCGGCGGCGTACGCGACCATGCGCCGCGCCATCGGCGGCGAGCTGACCCCCGACGCCCCGCTCGTCCTGCACCACCAGAAGGCCGACGACGGCAACGGCAAGCTGCTGCGCGGCCTCGGCGACCACCTGCCCACGCCCGCCACGTTCGACGCCTGGCACTACCTCACCCAGCTCAACCAGGCACGGGCCGTCGCCTACGGCATCGAGCGGTTCCGCGCGCTCGCCCCGCACTGCTCCGGCACGATCCTCTGGCAGCTCAACGACTGCTGGCCGGTCACCTCGTGGGCCGCGGTGGACGGCGACGGCCGGCGCAAGCCCCTGTGGTACGCGCTGCGCCGCGTCTACGGCGACCGGCTGCTGGCCCTGCTGGACGGCGAGGCCGCCGTCGTCAACGACACGGACCGGCCCTGGCGGGGTGAGCTGCGGCTCGTACGGCACGGCCTGGGCGGCGAGCCGCTGGCCAAGGAGTCCGTCGCGGTGGACGTGGCGCCCCGCTCGGTCGCGCGGGTCCCGCTGCCCCCGGCCGTGGCCGTCCCCGGCGACCCGCGGCGCGAGTTGCTGGTCGCCCGGCTCGGTGAGGCGCGCACCGTGGCGTTCTTCGCCGAGGACACCGCCGTCGACTTCCCCCCGGCCGCCTACGAGGCGCGCGCCGAGCCGGTCGAGGGCGGCTACCGGGTCACGGTCACCGCCCGGACGGTGCTGCGCGAGCTCGCGCTGTTCCCGGACCGGCTCGACCCGGCCGCCTCGGTGGACGACATGCTCGTCACCCTGCTGCCGGGGGAGTCGGCCACGTTCACCGTGGCGACCGGTCAGGAGCTGAACCCTGGCGACCTGACCGGTCACCCCGTCCTACGGTGCGTCAACGAGAGCGCGCTCTGACGCCCCCTCCAGCACCTTGAGCGGGCCGGTCTGCTCCGGCAGGCCGGCCCGCACACCGACCTCCACCCGGCCGTCCACCACCCGGGCCGGGTACGTCGGCACCGCCACGCCCGGCTCGTCCAGGCAGAGGCCGGTGACGAGGGAGAACACCTGCTTGTGCAGCGGAGAGGCCACCGTCGGCTCGCCGCCCCGCGTGCCGACGATGCCCCGGGAGAGCACGCAGGCGCCGCTGAACGGGTCGCGGTTGCCGATCGCGTACACGGCGCCGTCGAAGGTACGGAAGAGGGCCACCTGCTCGCCGTCCACCAGAGCGCACGCACCACGCTCCGGCAGCAGCACGGGGTAGTCGCACACGGTCGTCCAGTTCATGAGAACAGTCACGGGGTCACCACCATCGGCTTGATCTGGTCACGTTCGCGGTCGAAGACGATCGAGGGGTCGGGGACGCCGGGGGCGTTGACGAAGCTGACGAACCGGCTCAGCTTCTCCGGGTCCTCGATGGTGGCGCGCCACTCGTCCTCGTACGTGGTCACGTGGTGCGCCATCTGGGCGTCCAGCTCGGCGCACAGCCCCAGCGAGTCGTTCACGATCACGTCGCGGACGTGGTCGAGACCGCCCTCGATGGACTCGATCCAGGCGGCGGTGCGCTGGAGCCGGTCGGCCGTGCGGATGTAGTACATGACGAACCGGTCGATGGTCCTGATCAGCTCGTCGGTGGACAGGTCGGAGGCGAACAGGTCGGCGTGGCGGGGCTTGAAGCCGCCGTTGCCGCCGACGTACAGGTTCCAGCCCTGCTCGGTGGCGATGATGCCGAAGTCCTTCGAGCGGGCCTCGGCGCACTCGCGGGCGCAGCCCGACACCGCCGACTTCAGCTTGTGCGGCGCCCGCAGGCCGCGGTAACGCAGCTCCAGGGCGATGGCCAGGCCCACCGAGTCCTGCACGCCGTAGCGGCACCAGGTGGAGCCGACGCATGACTTGACCGTGCGCAGCGCCTTGCCGTACGCGTGGCCCGACTCGAACCCGGCGTCGACGAGCCGCTTCCAGATCTCCGGGAGCTGGTCCACGCGGGCGCCGAACAGGTCGATCCGCTGCCCGCCGGTGATCTTGGTGTAGAGGCCGAAGTCGCGGGCCACCTCGCCGATCACGATGAGCTTGTCCGGCGTGATCTCGCCGCCCGGGATGCGCGGCACGACCGAGTAGGTGCCGTTCTTCTGGATGTTGGCCAGGAAGTGGTCGTTGGTGTCCTGGAGTGCCGCCCGCTCGCCCTCCAGCACGTGCCCGTTGTGCAGCGAGGCGAGGATCGAGGCGACCGTCGGCTTGCAGATGTCGCAGCCGCGGCCGGTCCCGTGGTTGGCGATCAGCTCGGAGAACGTCGTGATGCCGCGCACCTTGATGATGTCGAACAGCTCGGCCCGCGAGTAGGTGAAGTGCTCGCACAGCGCCTTGCTGATCTCGACGCCCGACTTCTCCAGGAGCTGCTTGAGCATCGGCACGCAGCTTCCGCACGTGGTGCCGGCCCGGGTGCACGCCTTGACGCCGGGGACGTCGGTCACGCCCTTGTCGGCGATGGCCATGCGGACCGCGCCCGCGCTCACGTTGTTGCAGGAGCAGACCTGCGCGTCGTCGGGCAGGTCAAGGCCCGCCGCCCCCGCCCCGGTGAACAGCAGGTCGGCGGGCGCGGCGGGCAGGGCCTTGCCGACGAACGGCCGCAGCGTCGCGTACGGCGAGGCGTCGCCGACGCAGATGCCGCCGAGCAGCGTCCGCGCGTCGTCGCTGATGAACAGCCTCTTGTAGACGCCGCCCACCGGGTCCATGTAGGTGACGTCGAGCGCCCCGCTCATCGCGCCGAACTGCGCCACCTCGACGCCCAGCAGCTTGAGCTTGGTCGACAGGTCGGCCCCCTCGAAGCCGGCCGTCCCGCCGAGCACGCGGTCGGCGGCCACCTCGGCCATCGTGTTGCACGGCCCGACCAGGCCGTACACCTGGCCGCCGGCCAGCGCGCACTCGCCGATCGCGTAGATGGCCGGGTCGGAGGTGCGCATGCCCTCGTCGACCACGATGCCGCCGCGCTCGCCCACGTCGAGCCCGCTGGCACGGGCCAGCTCGTCGCGCGGCCTGATCCCCGCCGAGAAGACGACGATCTGCGCGTCGAGCAGCGTGCCGTCGGGCTTGCGCAGGCCGGTGACCCGCCCGCCGGCGTCGGTGACGATCTCCTGGACGCCCGCCCCGGCGTGGACGCTCAGCCCGAGCCCCTCGATGTGGCCCTTCAGCACCGAGCCGCCGCCCTCGTCCACCTGGCGCGGCATCAGCCACGGGCTCATCTCGACGATGTGCGTGCGCAGGCCGAGGCCGCGCAGCGCGTCGGCCGCCTCCAGACCGAGCAGCCCGCCGCCGACGACCACGCCCTCCGACGCGCCCTCCGACGCCGCGCGGATCGCGTCGAGGTCGTCGATGGTGCGGTAGACGAAGGCGTGCTCCGCGCCCGGCACCGGCGGCACGAACGGCGCTGACCCGGTGGCCAGCACCAGCACCTCGTACGGCACGGTCGCGCCGTCGGCCGTGGTGACCACGCGCGCCTCCCGGTCGATCCCGGTGACGCGGGTCCCCAGGCGGGTCTCGACCCCCTCGGGCACCTCGTAGGTGAGCTCCTCCATGCTCGTCCCGGTCAGGTACGAGGTCAGCGCCACCCGGTCGTAGGCCGGGCGGGGCTCCTCGCCGATGACCGTGATCCTGCCGTCGAAGCCCCGCTCGCGCAGCGCCTCGACGAACCGGTGGGCGGTGGGCCCGTATCCCGCGACGACGACTCCGGTCATGCCGAAACCCCTTCCTGCTCACACAGCCAGCCGACGATGCCCTCGACCGCGTCGCGGCAGGTGCCGCAGCCGGTCGTGGCCCTCGTCGCCGCCGCTATCCCGGCCACGTCCCGCGCGCCGGCTTCCCAGCACGCCCGGATCTGGCCCTTGGTCACGTTGTTGCACTGGCACACCTTGGCCGCGTCCGGCATCAGCGTCGGACTGTCGGCCACGTGCGCCGCCGACGACAGGCCGGGGAACAGCAGCCCCGCCCGATCGCCCGGCAGGGCGCCACCCCGGTCGAACAGCTGCGTCAGCGTGCCGACCGCGTCGCTCTCGCCCAGCAGGATCGCGCCCACCAGCCGCCCGTCACGGATGACGAGCTTGCGGTAGGTGCCGCGGGCCCGGTGGCTGAAGCGCACCACCTCGGCGTGCTCCTCGGTGAGCTGCGTCTCGCCCATCGCGGCCAGCTCCACGCTCTTGGCCTTCAGCCGGGTCACCAGCCGCGAGCCCCGGTAGAGGGCCTTGCCGCCGGTGATGACCTCGGCCGCCACCGTGGCCTGCTCCCAGGCGGGCGCCACCAGGCCGTACACGGTGCCGTCGTGCTCGGCGCACTCGCCGATGGCGAAGATCGACGGGTCGTCGGTGCGCATCTCGTCGTCCACGACGACGCCGCGCCGCACCTCCAGCCCGGCGTCGGCGGCCAGGCCGGTGACCGGGCGGACGCCGCAGGCCAGGACCACGAGGTCGCCCTCGACCAGCTCGCCGCCCGCCAGGGCGACGCCGTCCTCGCGCACCGCCTCGGCGCTCACGCCGGTGCGGATCTCCACGCCCAGCCCGGCCAGCGTCTCGCCGAGAACCTGGCCGGCCTCCACGTCGAGCTGGCGCTCCATGAGATGGCCGGCCAGGTGCAGCAGCGTCACGGGCAGGCCGCGCCCGGCCAGGCCGCGGGCGGCCTCGATGCCGAGCAGCCCGCCGCCGATGACCACGGCGCGCCGGCTGTGCTCGGCCGCCTCCAGGATGCGCCCGCAGTCGTCCAGCGTGCGGAACGGGATCGCCCGCTCCACGCCGGGCAGCCGGGGCACGATCGCCTCGCTGCCGGTGGCCAGCACGAGCACGTCGTACGGCACGCGCCGCCCGTCCTCGGTGATCACCGAGCGGGTGTCCCGGTCGACGCACGTGACGGCGCTGCCGAACGCCGCGTCCACCCGGTGCGCGGCGTACCACGCCGGGTCGACCAGGCGCACCTGGTCGGGCCGGGTGGTCCCGGCGAGCACGTTCGACAGCAGCACCCTGTTGTACGGCTGGGACGTCTCGGCGCCGAGCACCGTGACCGTGATGTGCGGGTCACGTGCCCGCACCTCGCTGACCAGGCGTGAGCCGGCCATGCCGTTCCCTACGACGACGAGTCTCATGCGACCCTCTCCACTTTGACGGCGCACACCTTGAACTCCGGCATCCGGGACACGGGATCGAGCGCGGGGTTGGTCAGGCGGTTGGCGCCCTCCCAGTGGAACGGCATGAACACCGTGTCGCGCCTGATCGCGTCGCTGATCCTGGCCACTCCCTGGCTGTCGCCCCGCCGGCTGCTGACCCGCACCATGTCCCCCGCGCTGATCTCCAGCTCGCCGGCGAGGTCCGGGTGGAGCTCCACGAAGGGCTCGGGCGCCGCCTCGGCCAGCGGGGCGATGCGCCGGGTCTGGGCACCGCTCTGGTACTGGGCGAGCACGCGGCCGGTCGTGAGGTAGAGGGGGTAGTCCTCGTCGATCTCCTCGGCGGCCGGGCGGTGCTCGACCGCGACGAACCGGGCCCGGCCGTCCGGGGTGGCGAACCGGTCGAGGAACGGCCGGGGCGTGCCCGGGTGCTCGGGGGAGGGGCAGGGCCAGAAGACGCCCTTCTCCTCCTCGATCCGCTCGTACGTGATGCCCGCGTAGTCGGCGATCCCGCCCGCGCTGGCCCGGCGCAGCTCGTCGAACACCTCGCGCGGATCGGCGGAGTAGGCGTGGCCGAACCGCTTGGCCAGGCCCTGGAGGAGCTCCAGGTCGCTGCGGACCCCGTCGGGCGGGGCGACGGCCTGGCGGCGCAGCAGCACCCGGCCCTCCAGGTTCGTCATGGTGCCGGTCTCCTCCGCCCACTGCGTGACGGGGAAGACGACGTCGGCCATGGCGGCGGTCTCCGACAGCACGACGTCGGCCACCACCAGCAGGTCGAGGGCGCGCAGCCGGTCGGTGACGTGCCCGGAGCGGGGCGCCGACACCACCGGGTTGGAGCCGAACAACAGCAGCGCCCGCGGCCCCTCGGGGGTGCCGAGCGCGTCCAACAGCTCGTAGGCCGAGCGGCCGGGGCCGGGCAGGTCCTCGGGGGACACGCCCCACACCCGGGCGACGTGCTCGCGGGCCGCCGGGTCGTCGATCTTGCGGTAGCCGGGGAGCTGGTCGGCCTTCTGGCCGTGCTCGCGGCCGCCCTGGCCGTTGCCCTGCCCGGTCAGGCAGCCGTACCCGGAGCCGGGCCGGCCGGGCAGGCCGAGCGCGAGCGCCAGGTTGATGAACGCGGTGACGGTGTCGGTGCCCTTGGCGTGCTGCTCGGCGCCGCGGCCGGTGAGCACGACGCCCCGCTCCGCCGAGGCCAGCGCCCGGACGGCCTGCCGCATGCGGGGCACCGGCACACCGGTGATCCGCTCGACCCGCTCCGGCCACCAGGAGGCGAGCGAGGTGCGCACCGCCTCGAAGCCGGAGGTGCGGGCGGCGACGTACTCCTCGTCCACGAGCCCGTCGGCGATGGCCAGGTGCAGCAGGCCGAGCGCCAGCGCGAGGTCGGTGCCGGGGGTGGGCTGCAGGTGCAGCCAGGCGAGCTTGGCGGTCGCCGTGCGGCGCGGGTCGATGACGATGAGCCGCGGCCCGTCCAGGTGCCGGACGAACGGCGGCATGGTCTCGGCCACGTTGCCGCCGGCCAGCAGCACGACGTCGGCCTCCGCGAGGTCGGTGATCGGGAACGGCATCCCGCGGTCCATGCCGAACGCCCGGTTCGAGGCGGCCGCGGCCGACGACATGCAGAAGCGGCCGTTGTAGTCGATCTGGCTGGTGCCGAGCACCACCCGGGCGAACTTGCCGAGCTGGTAGGCCTTCTCGTTGGTCAGCCCGCCGCCGCCGAACACGGCCACGCCGTCGGGGCCGTGCTCGGCGCGGATCTCGGAGAGCCGGCCGGCCACGTGGTCGAGGGCGGTCTCCCACGAGACGGGCCTGCCGTGCAGGAGCGGGCTGGTCAGGCGCTCGCCGCCGGTGAGCAGCTCGGCCGCGGTCCACCCCTTCTGGCACAGGGCGCCGCCGGCGTTGGCGGGGATGTCGGTCCTGGGACTGATCACCGCCTCGGCGGTGATCGCCATTCCGCACTGCAGGGCGCAGTACGGGCAGTGGCTCAGCACGGGAAGCTCGATCATGTCTCAGACCCGGGCGTGGGCGAGGCTGGCGACGCGCGAGACGCCGACGGTCCGGGTGTAGCACCACCAGGTCAGGACGAAGCAGGACACGTAGAAGGCGCCGAAGGCGGCCAGCGCCGTCGCCGGGCTGCCGGTCTGCGCGAACGACATGCCGAACGCCCGGTTGATGAGGAACCCGCCGAGCGCGCCGACCGCGGAGATGATGCCGATGGCCGCCGACGCCTGCCGCTTGCCGTACAAGAGTGCCTCCTCGCCCTCGCCGCGCTCGGCGACCGCCTTCGCCTGGAAGATCGCGGGGATCATCCGGTACGTCGAGCCGTTGCCGATGCCGGCGGTGATGAACAGTGTCTGGAAGGCCAGGAAGAACGGCCAGAACGCGCCCGAGTCGACGGCGAGCCAGACCAGCGCGACGCCCGCGCCCATGCCGGCGAAGTTCCACAGCGTGACCGGCGCGCCGCCGAGGCGGTCGGCCAGCCAGCCGCCGACGGGCCGGATGAGGGAGCCGAGCAGCGGCCCGACGAAGGCCACCGCCGCCCACGGCGAGTCCGGGAACAGGCTCTTGGCCAGCAGCGGGAACGCCGTCGAGTAGCCGATGAACGAGCCGAACGTGCCGATGTAGAGGAACGACATGATCCAGGTCTGCGCCCGTCCGGCGACGGCGAGCTGCTCGCGGGGGCTGGCCTTGGCGCTGGTCAGGTTGTCCATGAAGAACCAGGCGCAGCCGGCGGCCACCAGGATGAACGGCACCCAGAACCAGCCGGCCGCGGCCAGCCCGAGCCCGCCGATCACCAGCGGCATGACGAGCTGCACGGAGCTGACGCCGATGTTGCCGCCGGCCGCGTTGAGGCCGAGCGCGACGCCCTGCTTGGAGCGGGGGTAGAAGTAGGTGATGTTGGCCATGCTGGAGGCGAAGTTGCCGCCGCCGACCCCGGCCAGCGCCGCGATCACCAGGAACAGCCAGTACGGCGTGCCCGGGTCGCTCACCGCCACCCCGAGGAGCACCGCCGGGATGAGCAGCATGAACGCGCTGAAGGTGGTGAAGGTACGGCCGCCGAACCTGGCGGGGCCGAACGTGTAGGGCACCCGCAGCGCCGAGCCGATCAGGTTCGGCAGCGCCACCAGCCAGAAGAGCTGGTCGGTGGAGAAGTCGTAGGCGCCCATCTTGGTCGCCACAATGCTCCAGAGCGTCCACACGGTGAAGCCGAGATGCTCGGCGAAGATCGAGAAGATGAGGTTCCGCCGTGCGATCCTCTTCCCTCTGGTCTCCCAGAAGGTCTCGTCATCGGGGTGCCATTCGGCGAGCCACCGCGCCATCATCTCCTCCTACGCTCGATCTTTCTGGCTGTGAGCCTAGGAAGGGCGGGTTACGCACTCTGACGGTCCGTGGCGGTGCTCCGGTTACGTGTGTCGCACGCCTGTAACAAGGCGCACACATGGGTAACGAGCGAAACACGGCCGCAACAATCGGGCTGTGAGAACGGCGATGGCGCGGAGCGCGATGAGTTTTGCGGGAACCGGCGGTCTGAGATGTGAGTGACCAACAACAGAGCACGAGCTGATCGAGCGGTGGACACTGATCGGTGAGAGCTCATGCAGGCGCCCCCAAGGCGCGTCGGGCCCGTGCCGGGACCGTCCCGGCGCGGGAAGCAACACATGGAGGCACCGGATGCGGAAGTTGATTCTGGGCTTTTACGTCTCGCTCGACGGCAAGAGCGCCGACGCGGACAACGGAATCCGGGACGTCATGATGAGCATCGACGACCCGAAGCAGGAGGAGTACTTCGTCAGCCGGCTGTGGGAGGCCGGGGCCTTCCTCATGGGCCGCAACACCTACGAGATCATGGCCGGATACTGGCCCAGCTCCGACCACCCGTCCGCCAAGGCCATGAACGAGATCCCCAAGGTCGTGTTCTCCCGCACCCTGAAATCGGCCGACGACTGGCCCGTGACCCGGATCGCCGGCGGTGACACGGCTGAGGAGATCGCCAAGCTCAAGGCGGAGCCCGGCAAGGACCTCGTCGCCGCCGGCGGCACCCGGTTCATGCACTCCCTGATCAGGCTCGGCGTGGTCGACGAGTACCGGCTGTGGGTGCTGCCCGCCGTCACCGGCAAGGGCGCGCCGCTGTTCCCCGAGCTGGATCAGGCTGTGAGCCTGCGCCTGGTGAAAAGCACGGCCTTCCCGTCGGGAGTCCTCGAGCTGGTGTACGTGCCGGCCGACAAGTAGGAAGAACCCCGCCCGGCCGCCCGAGCGTGTGGGGTCAGGGTTCCGCGTGGCGGTCGAGGCCGAGCGTGGCGATGAGGTCTTCGTGGAGCTCGAACCAGACTCGATGGCAGGAGTCGACGTCGGTGCGGTCGACCCAGGCGCTCTCCCCGGCTCGGGCGCGTGCCAGGGCTGTGGTGAATCGTGTGTCGTAGCCGCGGAACCGTGTGAGGACGCTCCCGAGCCGGTCCGCGAGCGGCCTGAGTGCGCGTTCGATGCCGGTGAGCTCGTGGAGGACCCGGGCGTCCCAGGCGGGATCGGAGTGATCGTTGACGGCGAGCCGATCGCCGGCGGTGGGCCGGAGTTGCCAGTCGGTGCAGGCTCGTAGCAGGAGCGCGTTCAGCGGCAGGAACTCGCGGTAGGCGTCACGGACCTCGTCGGCGCCGCCGACGCGGGCGAGCTCGGCCGCGAGCCGGCGCTCGTTCTCGGCCCGGCCCGATTCGGTCAGCGACCAGCCTCCGGTGCCGGCGAAGGCGGTGTGCTCCACCCAGCCACGCGCCTCTGCGTCGAGCAGCAGCTCTTTCGTCTCGGCCGCGTCGAGGCCGTACCGCTGGGCGATCACCGGGGTGTCCGCGAACCCGGTGATGCGCACGGCGTGCAGGGCCAGGAGGGCGGGCGGAGAGTCGGGCGTCATGAGTCGGCGTCCTGTCGTGCCGTCAGGCGGTTGTAGTGCTGCTGGCACGCCTGCGGGGAGTTGAACCCCATCGCCTGCGCCATCTGTGCCCAGGTCAGTCCGGCGCTCCGGGCTATGAACAGCAGGGCAGATTCGAGTCCGTCGACTTCGGCGCGTGCGGCGGGCAGGAGGGTGAGCGTGCTCAGGATGTCCTCCGGGTCCAGGTCGGCGTGGCGCCAGACGGCGAACTGCGCGAGGTCGACCGCCGTCGGCGGGGCGGGCGGGGGTCGCCACGGACGGGCGTCGAGCGTGTCCGCGCCCAGGCCGAGAAGACGCTGACGCGCCTCATGCTCACGCCGGGCCTGGACGTGGTCGGCGTGCGGCGGCTGAGCGATGTCGTGCTTGCGTGGCATACGACCTCCGGTGCATACTCAACAAAATATTGTCAATAATTTATTGAAGGGCAGGGGATGATTCTACCCCTCGGCGAGGCTGCCGCCGATACCTGCGGAGGCAAGGCCGGCGCGCTCGGCGCGCTGCTCCGCGCGGGTCTGCCGGTTCCCGACGGCTTCGTCGTCCCGTTCACCGTCTACCTCGCCGCCGTACGCGACCTGGACCTCGGACGGTTCGCCGGCGAGCCGTCCGCTCTCGACGCCGTGCGGCAGGGGATCGAGACCCGTCCCCTCCACGCCGACGTGGTCGACGCGCTGGGACGCGCACTCGACGGGCTCGGCGACCCGCCCGTGGCGGTGAGGTCGTCGGCAGCGGACGAGGACACCGGTCAGGCATCGGCGGCCGGTCAGCACGAGAGCTTTCTCGCCGTCCACGGAGCCGGCGAGGTCGCCCATGCCGTACGTGCCTGCTGGGCCTCGCTGTTCTCGCCACGTGCCATCGCCTACCGGGCTGTCTCCGGCCGCGACGGCCGGCCGTCCGGTGATCCCGCGATGGCCGTCATCGTCCAACGCCATCTGGACGCCGAGGTGTCCGGGGTCATGTTCACCCCCGCGGGCCCGAACGACGCGACCCGGATCGAGGCGTCGTGGGGCCTCGGCCCCACCGTCGTCGGAGGCACGGTCACCCCCGACACCTACCGCGTCGCCGGGGACGGGTCGGTCACACGCACCGTCGCGGAGAAACCGATCCGTCTTGACCGGCGCGGCACGCGGCTCGTCGTCAGCGACGTGCCCACCCGCACCCGGGACCAACCGGCGATCGACGACGCGACCGCCACACGGCTCGCCGAGCTGGGCGAGGAGGTCGCCGCCGTGATGGGCGGACCGCAGGACATCGAGTGGGCGGTCCTCGACGGCCGCACCTGGATCCTGCAAGCACGACCGGTCACCGCCGTACCCCCACCGCTCCCACCTTCCGCAGCCTCGGCGACCGCGGGCGCGTCCCTCACCGGAACACCCGGCAGCCACGGGACCGCGACCGGCGCCGCGAGGATCGTCCGCGGTCCCGGCGACTTCGCGCGCGTGCGGCCGGGCGACATCCTCGTCTGCCCCTGCACCGACCCCGCCTGGACGCCGCTGCTGCGCATCGCCGCCGGCGTCGTCACCGAGACCGGAGGCGTGCTCTCCCACGCCGCGATCGTCGCCCGCGAGCACGCCATCCCCGCCGTCCTCGGCATCCCGGACGCGACACGCAGGCTCCACGACGACACCCTCGTCACCATCGACGGCAGCACCGGCACCGTCACGACGACCGGGAAGGAAGCGGGCCCGCACGGACACCGCGCGCCTGACCACTCATGACAACACGACACCTCTACCTGGCACGCCACGGCGCGGCCGACGCGTTCGGGGAGCTCACCGGCATCGGGCGCCGGCAGTCGGGCCTGCTGGGCGAACGGCTCGCCGGCGTACCGATCGACGCCGTGTGGCACTCCCCGCTCCCACGCGCCGTGGCAAGCGCACACGAACTCGCCCGGCATCTGCCGAACGTGCCCGTGGCCGAGGCCGCCGAACTCGTCGACCACGTGCCCTACGTTCCCGGCCCGGCCGAAACGCCCCCGTCCTGGACCGGCTTCTTCGACGGCTACGACGACGCCGAGGCGGCCTCGGGCCACAGGCTCGCCGAGGCCCTGGTCGCCCGGTTCGCCAAGGCGCCCGACCCGACCACGAGAGGGGCTCAACCCGACACGCACGACGTCCTGGTGACGCACGCCTACCCGATCGCGTGGCTGGTGCGGCACGCACTGGACGCGCCGCCGTCCCGGTGGCTCGGACTGAACAGCGCCAACACCGCGCTGACGGTCATCGAGTACCGTGACGGCCTGCCGCCCACGATCGTGATGTTCAACGACATGAGCCACCTCCCGGCCGAGCTGCGCTGGACCGGGTTCCCCGACGGGAGGAGGCCGTGAACCGGCTCCTGCTGTCCCTTGGAGCTACGGTCTCACCCGGCCGGCTCGGGACTCCAGGTAGCGTTGCTCGGCGATGCTGGCGGTGGCCTTCGCGGCGCGGCGGTAGTGCTCGTACGCCCCGGCCGTGTCACCGGTCTTCTCCAGCAGATGCGCCCGTACGGACAGCAACCGGTGATGCGCGGCCATCCGGTCGTCACCGTCCAGCGTGGACAGCAGGGCCAGCCCGGCCGCCGGCCCCTCGATCTCGGCGAGCGCGATCGCCCGGTTGAGGGTGACCATCGGGTTGGGCGCTATCCGCTCCAGGATGAGGTAGAGAGCGTGCACCTGCGGCCAGTTCGTCTCCTCCGCCGTGGCCGCGTCGGCGTGCGTGGCGGCGATGGCGGCCTGCAACTGGTAGGGCCCCAGCTCCGGGCCGGCCAGCGACGCCTTGACCAGCTCGCTGCCCTCCTCGATCATCGCGCGGTCCCACTGCGTACGGTCCTGCTCGTCCAGCGGCACTAGGTCGCCGGCCGCGGTCGTCCGTGCCGCCCGGCGGGCGTGGGTCAGCAGCATCAACGCGAGCAGCCCGGTCACCTCGCCGTCCTCGGGCAGCTGCGCGTGCACCATCCTGGTCAGCCGGATGGCCTCGTGCGCGAGGTCGGCGCGGTGCAGCTCGCTGCCCGAGGAGGCGGTGTAGCCCTCGTTGAAGATCAGGTAGAGCACGTGCAGGACGACCCGCAGCCGCTCCTCGCGCTCCGCGCCGTCCGGCAGGCTGAACGAGCTGCCGGCGGCCTTGATGCGCTGCTTGGCCCTGCTGATCCTGACCGCCATCGTGGCCTCCGGCACCAGGAACGCGCGGGCGATCTCGGCAGTGGTCAGGCCGCCGACCGCCCGCAGCGTCAGGGCGGTCTGGGAGGAGGGGGTCAGCGTCGGATGGCAGCACAGGAACAGCAGGACGAGCGTGTCGTCGGTGTCCGGCACGTCCTCGGGCACGACCTCGGTGGCGGTCGCCGACTCCCGCTCGCGACGCGCATGGTCGCTGCGCAGCTGGTCGATGAACCGCCGGGACGCGACAGTCACCAGCCAGCCGCGCGGGTTGCCCGGCACTCCCTCGGCCGGCCACTGCACGGTGGCGGCGAGGACGGCCTCCTGGACCGCGTCCTCACATCCCTCGAACTGGCCGTACCGGCGGATCAACGCGCCGAGGACCTGCGGCGTGAGCTCACGCAGCAGGTCCTCGATGGCTGGTGCTGTCATGCCTCCAATTGTCCGTCAGCGAACATCACCTGCCGCACCTCGATCCCCAGCCCCTCGATCGCGGCGTCCGGGATCTGCGCCGCCAGCTCGATCGCCCGCTCCTTGTTCTCGCAGTCGATCAGGTAGAAGCCGCCCAGATACTCCTTAGCCTCCAGGAAAGGCCCGTCGGTCACCACCGGCTGGCCGTTGCGTACGGAGACCACGGCGGCCTGCGACGGGTCGACCAGCGCCTGCGTGGTGATCAGCTCGCCGGACTTCTTCAGCGTCTCGATGAACCTGCCGTGGCCGTCGCCGATCGCCGCCCTCTCCTCGTCGGTCAGCGCGTCCAGCACGTTCGGGTTGATGTGCATGCTGATCAGGAACTTCATCTCGTACTCCTCGTGGTTTCGCGAGCCCAGGCCGGGCCCTTCGATGGTCGGTCGGAGCCGCCCCCGTCGTCTTGACGTCCCCGGCCGGAATGCTCGCATGAGTTTTCCCGCCGTACCGATGTCAAGAAGCTCCCGGTCGCTCCGACCAACCGGCGAAACGTCAAGAGAACAGGAGTTCCGGGTATGCGAGTCGACAGGGCATGGCTGGGAGTGGCCGTCCTCATGCTGCCGACACTGCTCGTCGCGATGGACATGACGGCGTTGCTCCTCGCGCTCCCCCAGCTGAGCGCCGAGCTGGGGGCCACCAACGTCCAGCAGCTGTGGATCAGCGACAGTTACGGGTTCATGGTCGCCGGCCTGGTCATCACGATGGGTACGCTCGGCGACCGGATCGGCCGCCGGCGGCTGCTGATGATCGGTGGAGCGGCGTTCGCGGTGCTGTCGGTCGTGGCCGCCTTCGCGGTCAGCCCGCTGATGCTGATCGTCGCGCGTGCGCTGCTGGGCGTCGCCGGCGCGACCCTGGCGCCGTCCACGCTCGCCTTGATCACCAACATGTTCCGCGACGGACGCCGGCGCGGGCTGGCCATCGCGATCTGGGCGACCTGCCAGTTCACCGGCGGCGCGCTCGGCCCCGTCCTCGCCGGATTCCTGCTCCAGCACTTCTGGTGGGGATCGGTGTTCCTGGTGGCCGTGCCGGCGATGGCGCTGCTGCCGGTGGCCGGGCCGTTCCTGCTGCCGGAGTTCCGCGACGGCCACGCCGGCCGGCCGGACCTGGCCAGCGTCGGGCTGTCGCTCGTCGCGGTGCTCCTGACGGTCTACGGCGTCAAGCAGCTGACCGTCGAGAGCGCGCCGGTCGTGCCCGCGGTGGCCCTCGTCGCCGGCGCGGCCATCGGGTCGCTGTTCGTACGCCGGCAACTGCGGCTGCGCACGCCGCTGCTGGACCTGCGGCTCTTCCGCAACCGCCCGTTCACGGCCGTGCTCGTCGCGCTGGTCCTCGCCGGGATCGCCATGGCCGGCACGGGCCTGCTGGTGACCCAGTACCTGCAGAGCGTGCTGGGCTTCTCGCCGGTCGCGTCGGCGGTGCTGTTCGCGCCGATGGGCCTGGGCGTGGCGGTCGGCACCATGGCCGCGCCGGCGCTGGCCCGGCGGATGAAGCACACGACCGCGATCGCCGGCGGCCTGGTGGGGTCGGCGCTGGGCGGCCTGCTGCTGGCCGGCGTCGACGGTCCGCGCGCCCTGCCGCTGGTCATGATCGGCATCACCGTGCTGGCGCTGGGCACCGGCCCGCTGTTCGCGCTGGGCACCGGGCTGGTCGTCGGCTCCGTGCCACCGGAGCGCGCCGGCTCGGCGGCGTCGATGTCGGAGACCGGCAACTACTTCGGCGGCTCGCTGGGCTTCGCGCTGCTCGGCGTGGTGGCCGCGGTGGTCTACCGCGGCCACATGGACGGCACGTCCGACTCGCTGGCCGGCGCGGTCGCCGCCAGCCGGCGCCTTCCCGCCGGTCAAGGCGCGGAGCTGCTGCACGCCGCGCGGGAGGCGTTCACCGCCAGTCTGCACGTCATCGGCGTCGTCGCCGCGGTCGTCTTCGTCGCGTCGGCCCTGCTGGTCCTGACGATGCGCCCGCCGACCCGCACCACCCCGGCCACGCTTCCCGACTACGAGGCGACTCGCGCGTAGAACCCGGACGAGGCCGAGCCGGCAGTGTCCGGCGTCATGCGCCGAAGGCCGCGGCGTTCTCCCGTACCCACTGGGCGAAGGTCCGAGCCGGCCTGCCGGTGACCTTCTCCACGGTGGGCAGCACGGTGTAGCCGGCCTGTGGCGGGTCGGTCCGCATGGCCAGGAAGAACTCGATGTCCTCGTCGGAGTAGCCGGTCTGGCGCCACTGCATGACGATCTCGTCCTTGGTGAGTTCGATGTAGCGCACTTCGCGACCGAGGACGTCGCTGATCGTGCGCACCTTCTCCGGCGGGGTCAGCGCCTCCGGCCCGGTGAGCCAGTACTCCTGGCCGGCGTGGCCGTCGGCGGTCAGCGCGGTCGCGGCGACCGAGGCGATGTCCGCCTCGTGGATCATCGCGCTCCTGGCGTCGGCGAACGCCTCGCGGACGACACCTTCGGTCTTCACGGATCGCGCCCATTCCAGGGCGTTGGACATGAACTCCACCGGAGACAGGTGAGTCCACTCCAGGCCGCTGGCCTCGACGGCTTCCTCCAGCGGGCTCTTCGTCACCTCCCCCTTGAGCACCGTCACCTTGCGTACCCCGGCCTTCTTCGCCAGGTCGGCGATCTCCGGACCGTTGGTCAGCGGCGAGAAGTCCTCCCCGTCGAAGCTGATCAGGTGTGCGGCGCTGACGCCGGAGAAGGCCGTGGACAGGCTCGCGGTCACGGCCAGATTGCCGGCGACCACCTCGGCGCCTGCGGGAAGGTCCGCCTTCGCCGGGTTGCGGGTGAGGGCACGGACGCGGTGTCCGGCCGCCAGCAGCTGTTCAACGAGGGGGCGGCCGACATTGCCGGTGGCACCGGCTACCAGGATGGTCATCGAGATTCCTTTCGTCGCGGCACAGACACTAGAAGTGCTCGCGGTCAGCTTCGGTCCGCCATCGACCGCGGCTCCCGGCACGTCTTCGCGGGTGTTCTGTCGGCTCAGGCTGTACGGCAGCGGCGAAGGCTTTCGCCGGTGGCCGAGCCCTCGGCGGTGAGCAGCTCCGCCGGCGTGCCGGTGAACACGATCTCCCCGCCGTGCTTGCCGCCGTCGGGACCGAGGTCGATCACCCAGTCGGCCTGCCGGACGACGTCGAGGTTGTGCTCGATGACGATGACCGTGTTGCCCTGATCCACCAGTTTGTTCATCAAGCCGACAACGGTTTCCACATCCGACATGTGCAGCCCGGTGGTCGGTTCGTCGAGTACGTAGACGCAGCCGGAACGGTGCAATCGGCCGGCGAGCTTCAGCCGTTGCCGTTCACCGCCGGACAGCGTGCTCAGCGGCTGGCCGAGAGTGAGGTAGTCGAGTCCCACCTCGACGAGGCCGGCCAGCCTGCCGTTGATCTCGCTCTCGGTGAAGAACGCGACGGCGTCTTCGGCGGACAGTTCGAGCACGTCCGCGATGGACTTGCCGCGCAACAGGTGCGCCAGCACATCCTCCTTGAACCTGCGGCCGTCACATGAGTCGCAGGGCGTCCGCACCGGGTCCATGTACGCCAGCTCGGTGACGAGCTCACCCCGGCCGTTGCACTCGTCGCAGGCGCCTGCGGAGTTGAAACTGAACAGGCTCGCCGACGCGCCGCTCGCCCTGGCGAACAGCTTACGGATCGGGTCCATCACCTCGAGGTAGCCGGCCGGGGTGGAGCGTGACGACGCTCTGATGGCCGACTGGTCGACGAAGACCGCCTCCGGGTAGGTGCTCATGAACACCTTGGCGACCAGTGAGCTCTTGCCTGACCCCGCGACACCGGTGACGGCCGTGAGCACTCCGGTCGGGAAGCTGACTGACACGTTCTTGAGATTGTGCAGGTTCGCGCCCTCGATCGGTAGTTTTCCGGTCGGCCGGCGGACGACGTCCTTGACGGAGCCGGTGCGCCGCAGGCCGGCACCGGTGAGCGTGTCGGCCCTCGTCAGCTGTTCGTACGTCCCCTGGAAGACGATCTCGCCGCCATGGACGCCGGCCCGTGGGCCGACGTCGACGACATGGTCGGCGATCTCGATGACGTCCGGGTCGTGCTCGACGACGAGTACCGTGTTGCCCTTGTCCCGCAGTTCCCGCAGCAGGTCGTTGAGCCTGCCCACGTCACGCGGGTGCAGACCGGTGCTCGGCTCGTCGAAGATGAGGGTCATCCCGATCAGGCTGCTGCCGAGGTGGCGCACCATCTTCAGCCGCTGCGCCTCGCCACCGGAGAGCGACATGGTCGCGCGGTCCAGGGAGAGGTAGCCCAGGCCGATCGCGTCGATGCGCTCGAGTGCGGTGCGGACGCCGTCGGCGATCGGCTTCGCCACCGGGTCGTCGACGGCGTCGAGGCGCTTGATCAGTTCGCTGATCTCCATGCGGGACCAGTCCGCGATGGTATGGCCACCGATCGTCGTTGCGAGTGCGGTCGGATTCAGTCGAGTTCCCTCGCAGGCGGCGCAGTCGCCGAGGGTGATGAACCGCTCGACGTTGGCGCGGCCGCGTTCGCTCAGCGAGCTCAGGTCCCGCTTGAGGTTGGTCCGGGCGAAACGGTCCACGATGCCTTCGTACGTGAGCGTCATCGTGCTGTTCGCCGTGCTCACTGTCACCTTGCCGCCGCTGCCGTGCAGCAGCATGTGCCACTCGGCATCGCTGTAGTCGCACAGTGGTTTCGATGTGTCGAAGTGGCCGGAGTTGGCGTATTGCTGCCAGTCCATGCTTCCGACCTTGTGGGTGGGCAACCGGATCGCTCCGTCGTCGAGTGACTTCGTCCGGTCGAGCATCCGTTCCACATCGACGTGTCGCTCCTGGCCGAGGCCGTCGCAGCCGGGACACATGCCCTGCGGGTCGTTGAAGGAGTACACGGCGGGCGGGTTGTACGGCCTGCCATGGCGGGAGAACAGTACGCGGATCATCGAGTAGACGTCGGTCATCGTGCCCACGGTCGAGCGGGCGTTGCCGCCGACCGGCTTCTGGTCGACGATGACCGGCGCCGTGAGGTTCTCGATGGCGTCCGCGTGCGGCCGCCGGTATTTCGGTAGCTGGTTCCGGATGAACCAGCTGAAGGTGCCGTTCAGCTGGCGCTGCGCTTCGACGGCCAGGGTGTCGAAGACGATGGAGGACTTGCCCGAGCCGGAGACCCCGGTGAATACAGTGATCTTGTTCTTCGGTATGCGCAGTGACACGTCCTTGAGGTTGTGCTCACGCGCTCCCACGATGCGGATGTCGTCACGGCCGGCGTCGCCGGTCGCCGGAACAGTCATGAAGTCTTCCTGCGTCATGGCAGGCGACGCTAGGAGCGTTCGCGGTCAGCAACTGTCCGCGATCGGTGCCAAGGTCGTGCAGCGGCCGGCCTCCGCACCATGCGCCACGAATGCGCTGACACCGTCGTAAGCGCTCGGAAGGCATCAGAGCGGTCACCTGCCGCCGGCTGCCCTCCGGGTCCGCCGGATGGTGACCCGCCGACTCCCCTGGGGACGTTATGACAATCCTTACCCGCCGAAGCCTCAACCGGGCGACGTTGGAACGGCAGTTGCTCCTGGACAGGACGGACATGCCCGCGCTCGACGTGATCGATCGCCTCGTCGGCCTGCAGGCCCAGGATCCCGACCCGCCGTACATCGGGCTGTGGACCCGGATCGCGGCCTTCCGCCTCGATGATCTGACCCGGCTGCTGCACCAGCGGAAGGTGGTACGCGCCACGCTGTTCCGGGGTACCCAGCACCTGGTCACCGCCGAGGACTACCTGTGGCTTCGGCCGCTGTTGCAGCCGATGCTGGATCGCTGGCAGAAGGCGGCATTCGGCAGGTTCACCGCTGGACTGGACCTCACCGAACTGGCCGCCGCGGCGCGGACGGCCCTCCACCAGGACACACTGACCAGACCCGAGCTCGGCAGGGCACTGACTGAACGGTGGCCCGGACGCGACCCCGTCGCGCTGGCCCGGTCGGCGCAGGGTCTGCTGCCGGTGGTGCACCCGCCGCCGGACGGCACCTGGGGACGGCGAGGCACGACTCCCTTCACCCTCGCCGACCGGTGGCTCGGCCGGCCGCTGGCCGACGCCCCCTCACCACACGAACTGATCCTGCGCTACCTCGCATCCTTCGGTCCGGCCACGGTAAAGGACATCCAGGCATGGAGCGGACTGACCCGGCTGCGTGAAGTGGTCGAACCACTCCGGCCCCAGTTGCGCGTCTTCCGGAACGAGGCCGGAGGGGAGCTGCTCGACCTCCCGGACGCGCCACGGCCCGACCCGGACGTGCCGGCGCCCGTCCGTTTCCTGGCCGCTCTCGACAACGTGGTGCTCGGCCACGCCGATCGGACCCGGATCATGACCGACGAACAGCGCAGGCACACCATCGTCGAGGCGGCGATGACCGTGGACGGCTTCGTGCACGGGCTCTGGACCATCAAGCGGCACAAAAGCACGGCGACGTTGGCCGTCAGGCTCTTCGATCCCCTGCCCAGGGGTGACGAGGCCGCTGTGATCGAGGAAGGTGCCCGCCTCTTGCGCTTCGCGGCGGCGGAAGCCGACAACCATGACATCCGGTTCCACCCCGTCGACGACACCCCCGACTTTCGGTGAATCACTCCCGTTCAGCCGGTGACGGTCCGCCAGGACTGCTCCTCGACCAGCTCGCGGCTGCGCCAGCCGTCCGGGGTGCGGCACATGCGGTGGTGATACCAGCCGCCGCCCCGCAGCAGCCCGGGGGTGCCTGCCGCGACCATCTCCCGCGACGGGGCAAGGGTGTCGGTGAACGCGGCGCTCACCGCGGCCTCGTCCCGTCCTTCCATGTCGGTCCCGTCGAAGCTGATGGTGACGGAGCCGATCAGGTGCAGCCGGCCGGGCCACCCGGACAGCACCTCGGCCAGCCAGGCCGTGACCTCGGCGCGGGTGCCCCGGATGCCGCCCGCGGAGCGGTAGTCGATGACGGCGTCGGGGGTGAAGACGTCGTCGAGGAGGTTCCACTGGCCGGAGTCGACGGCGCGGGCGTAGCGGCCCAGCAGGTCGATGATCTCCAGCCGGTCGGTGATCTGGCGGAGGCCCATCCCTGGATTTAACCAAACGCTTGGTAGGCAAGCCAGGGGATTCAGATCGGCCGGCAAGCGCGACCCGCCTCGCGGGGCTGCTGGAAAGCGGCTGCGCTCACGATGCACCGGGTCGAGCCCGCCGGCCGTCGCGGTGGACGTGACGGCACCGTCCCGTTGATCGTGAGGCGAGTCGTCGTCAGGATGGCGAGCCAGGCCATGGGTGTGAGCCGGCGGGGCCGTGCGTGGTTGGTCAGCCCTGTGTGAAGGCGAGCGGCACGCCGCTGGCGTCCTCGGCGGCGACGTAGAACCCGTCAGGGGTGGTGTGCGTCGTGATGGCGTTGGTCTCGATGAGCTTGCGGGCGACGGCGAGGTCGATCACGGCGATGGTGTGAGCGGCCAGCAGGGGCACGGCGGGCGGCGTGTGTCCGGGCAGCAGCTCGTCGAGCGCGGACTGCGGAACGATCTCCACGCGGCCGTGCCGCAGCGGCACCACTCGCTTGGCGCCGTCGATCCACACGTCGGCGTCGAGCATCCGGGCGTAGCGTTCCTCGTGGGCGTCCAGGTCGCCGTCGGGCACGACCATGAGCACGCTGTGCAGCCCGGTGGCGCCGTTGGGGTGGGTGAGGAAGCGCGGCTGGTGGACGTACTCGGGAGTGTGATGCTGGGTGGCCTGGAGTGCGCCCTCCGGGGTGTGCTCCGCGTCGATGCGGACGCTGTCGGCGCGGACGGTGCGCGGTCCTTCCGGGGTGGACACCTCTCGCTCCAGCGCGCGCACACCGGTCGAGGCCAGCCCGGCGGCGTGCAGCCGGTCGGCGGCGGCCTGCACGTCACGGGAGCCGAGGGTCATCAGCAGGCCGGGGTAGGTTGCGCGCAACTGGTGGACGCCCCATGGGTCGGGGGCGGTGGGGTCGACGACGCCGAGCAGTTCGATGAACGAGTGGCCGAAGTAGGCGCACCGGTTGGCGGTGCAGGTGGGCAGGAGCGGGCCGCCGGGGCGTTCGGCGAGCATATGGGGCGAGGTCGGGCTGAGCGTGAAGCCGAGCGCCTCGAAGCGGGCTGAGGCCGCGGCGAGGTCGGTGGTGATGAGCACCGTGTGGTCGATGTAGTCGATGTCCGGGGTTCTGGGCGAAGCGTTCACTCGTGGTCCTTCGGTGTCGTGGTGTGTGCGGGTGGTCCGCGGCCTACACGGCCGCGGCGCCGGCGGCGGCGATGAACAGCACCTGCAGGGCGGTGCGCACCGGCAGCGGGGTCACCGGCTTCCCGGCCAGGGTGAGGTCGCGGCGGGCGGCCGAGACGTTGGCCGGGAACATGGCGACCATGAGCAGGGCGAGCCCGATCGCGGCGAACGGCGCCAGGACCGGGATCAGCAGCCCGGCGGCGCCGGCCAGTTCCAGCACTCCGGTGATGGTGACCAGCAGCGCCGGATGCGGGAACACCTCAGGGATCATCGCGACGAAGTCACGGCGCCACAAGGGCAGGAAATGCGGCACGCCGGTCGTGACGAACATCAGGGCGAGAGCGCCCCGCAACGCCTGCTGCCAGTCGTCCAGGACGTCGATGCCGACGAGGCCGAGCAGCCGCAGGACGACGAACCCACCGATCAGGGCGATGAACGGAACCATCCCGTCCCTCCAATCTTGTCATCGTAAAGACTGGAGGGGACTCGCTATCTTGTCAACGTAAAGATAAGGTTGGTCTGACCCTGTCGATCACAGAGAGCGCGGAGGTGAGGCAGATCAAGCAGACCGCCTACCACCACGGCAACCTGCGGCGCGCCATCATCGACGCCGCTCTCGCGGCCATCACCGAATTCGGTCCCGCAGGATGGAGCCTGCGCGAGCTGGCCAGGCGCGCGGGCGTCTCGCACGCCGCCCCCGCCCACCACTTCGGCGACAAGACGGGACTCCTGACGGCCGTGGCCGCCGAGGGGTTCGAGGTGTTCGCCGACACCCTGGAACGAGCGGCCGAGGACGTCCTCGACGTAGGAGTCGCCTATGTCCGCTTCGCCACCGGCCATCGGCCCTACTTCGAGGTGATGTTCCGGCCGGAGCTGTATCGCGTGGACGACCCCAGCCTGAAAGCGGCGCGTGAGCGCGCGGCTCATGTGCTCGTCGTCAGCGCCGGCCGGCTGTCACCGAGCCCGGCGCAGGACCGCCTGACCACCATCGCCGCCTGGTCGCTGGCACACGGCTTCGCCAGCCTGTGGTTGAGTGGCGCCCTGCCCGAGACCGCCCGCGACGATCCCGAGGCCCTGGCCCGCTCGGTGATCCAGCTCTTCATCGGCATGGCACGTTGACCGACGAAACCGCGATACTTGCATCGAGATGAGGGTGTATGAAAGCTGTCACGCGTCTGGTGGTCACTGTCGACGTCGACCATCAGGCGGCTGACACCGTCTCGGTGTCGGCGCTTCTCGAGGCGGAGCTGGCCGACGGAAGCCGGGTGCCGCTGCTGACTGACCGAGGTTGGGGCTCGTCGCAAGGGTGGGCCGCGGCGTCGGCAGCAGACATCCGAGAGACGGCCCGGACGGTGGTCGGGCCCGATGAGCCATGCGGCGGCCGCTCCCGGGAAGACATGGAAGCAGACCATTGGGCCTCGCTCCAGCAGATCGCCCAGCGGCAGGGAGTCATGGTCGAGGCGTCCGCGCTCAGGCGGCTCCCGCTCGACGTCGTGCTCAGCCGGCGGGTGCTCGCGCGCATCGCGGGCGAGCCGGCCGCGGGCTCCTCCGGCTGAGCCTTCCGCCCCCGGGTCACCGGCCCGCCGGGCGCGCGACTGTGCGCTACGAGCGGGCCACCGCGATGATCATCACGAGGCCGAGCACCGCCAGGGCGAGGTTGGCGAACAGCGGCTGGGCGGCCAGGAGGTCCACCCGGGGCACGATCACCCGGTTGAAGAAGTTCAGGAACAGGCCCATGAACGGCTGGACGGCCAGCTCGTCGATGGCGCCGCTGACGCCCTGGAGCAGCAGGATCAGACCGGTCACCTGGATGGCTTTGCGCATGATCGGACACTATGACCCGGTCCTCTGCCGGCGGATCGGTCATCGGGATGGGGCTGGGCGACTTTCGTAGGGGGTGCCCTCCCGGGGGAAACGGGCAGGGGGGAGTCGTGAGAGTGGTGGTCCTTTCCGACACGCACGCGCCCCGTCGCTGGCGTTCGTGCCCGCCCCGGGTGGCCGGGCACCTGCGCGGCGCCGACGTGATCCTGCACGCCGGAGACGTGTGCGTCGCCTCCGTGCTCGACGAGCTGGCGGCGTACGCGCCCGTCCACGTCGTCAAGGGCAACAACGACGGCCCGGACGTGACCGCGCCCGAGACGCTGGAGCTGACCCTGGACGGCCTGCGGGTCGGCATGATCCACGACAGCGGACCGGCCAAGGGCCGCCTGCCCAGGCTGCGCCGCCGCTTCCCCGGCGCGGACCTGGTGGTCTTCGGCCACTCCCACATCCCGATGGACGAGGCGGGCGACGGCCTGCGCATCTTCAACCCCGGCTCGCCGACGGACCGCCGCCGCCAGCCCCACGGCACGGTCGGCCTGCTGACGATCGAACACGGCGCCCTCCAGGAGGCCCGGATCGTCCCGGTCAGCTAGATAGTCACTGATGTTGACTATAAATTTTGGGGCCGCTGCTCAAGCCCGACGTCCTGGCCGAGTTCGCCCGCCCGCACTCCAGCGGGGCCGATCTGGTCACGGAGGAGCAGGACCACTTCCTGCTCGGCTTCGAGGCGCAGGCCCGGCGCTACCCGTTCCTGGGGGCAGGGAGCAGGGGGGCAGGGAGCAGGGGAGGGGTCAGGCTGGGTTGACGCGGGTGGACTCGCGCAGGACGAGGCTGCACGGCACCGTGAGCACCCCGCGCGCCCGCGGCGCGCCGCCGATCGCCTCCAGCAGGTGCTCCGCCGCGATCCGGCCGATCTCGCCCAGGTTCATGTCCACGGTGGTCAACGGCGGGCGGCTGCCCTCCACCATGGGCTCCCAGTTGTCGAAGCCCACCACCGCCACGTCGTCCGGGATGCGCAGCCCCCGCTCCCGCAACGTCTCCGACACCCCCCGCGCGATCTGGTCGCTCCCGCAGAAGATCGCCTCCACGCCCGGGTGCGCCCGCAGCAGGATGTCGGCCCCCTGCCGCCCCCACTCCTCGGTCCACTCGCCGAACAGCGGCTCGCCCGCGGGCCGGGCGCCCGCCTCGGCCAGCGCCCCCGTCATGCCCTCCGCCCGCCGCCGGGCCGCCTCGAACCGCTCCGGGCCCGTCACGTGGCCGATCCGGGTGCGGCCGGTGGCGAGCAGGTGGCGGGCCGCGAGCGCCCCTCCGCCCCGGTCGTCGGGAATGACCGAGAAGTCGTCGTCGCCGGAGGACTGGGTCATCGCGTAGACCACCGGCACCGGCAGGTCCGCGCCGATGCTGGGCCGCGGCTCGGTGCGCCGGCCGGTGACGATGATGCCCTCCACCCGCCGCGCCAGCAGCCGCTCCACGTAGTGCTGCTCGCGGATCGGGTCGTCACGCGTGTCGCACATGAACACGGAGATCTGCCCCGCGCCGAGCGCGTCCTCCGCGCCCAGCATGACGGGGATGCTGAACCGGCCGAAGCTGTCGCCGGTCACCAGGCCGACCGTGTAGGTGCGGCCGGCCAGCAGGCCCTGCGCGAGCGGGTTCGGGCGGAACCCGAGGCGCTCCGCCGCGGCGCTCACCCGGGCCCGGGTCTCCTCGCGCAGCTTGCCGCGGCCGTTGAGCGCCTTGGAGGCCGTGCCGATGGAGACGCCGGCGGCCGCGGCGACCTCGCGGATGGTGACGACATGAGCCTGTTCAGAGGACAAACCTTTTCCTTTCCAGTCACTCTCACTATAAGACTCTTGACGCTGACCTCGCGCTGGATCTACGTTCACCTGAGGAAAACCTATTCCTTATTTTCCTTCGAGGCGAGCGACGGGCTCGAAGGCGCGTGAAGGAGCTCCATGGTCAACCCCCCTCAGGTCTGTGGCCCGGCCGTGCCCACCCAGGGTGCCAAGGCGGTGCGGCGCCCGCTGGGAGTCCGTGACGTCGACATCACCGGCGGGCCGCTGGGCCGCTGGCAGCGGATCAATCGCGAGGCCAGCATCCCGCTCGGCCTGGAGCAGATGGAGCGCGCGGGCAGCGTGCCGAACCTGCGCCTGGCGGCGGGCGAGGCGGAAGGCGCCTACCAGGGGTACCGGTTCCAGGACTCCGACCTGTACAAACAGCTCGAAGCGGTGGCCTGGGAGCAGGCCCGCCGGCCCGGGTCCGGCTACCTGGAGTTCGTCGCCGAGTCGGCGGCCCTGCTCGGCCGGGCGCAGCGGGCCGACGGCTACCTCAACTCCCACTACCAGGTGGTCAAGCCCGACAAGATCTACGCCGAGCTGGAGTACAGCCACGAGATGTACTGCGCCGGCCACCTGTTCCAGGCCGCGGTGGCCGGGGCGCGGGCGGGCGCCGACGAGCGGCTGACGGCGGTGGCGCGCAGGCTGGCCGACCACCTGGTCGAGGTGTTCCTCAAGGGCGGCGACGACGGCATCGACGGCCACGCCGAGGTCGAGACCGCCCTGGTGGAGCTCTACCGGGTCACCGGCGAGCGCTCCTACCTCGACCTCGCGGGCAAGCTCATCGACAACCGCGGCAAGGGCCTGATCAAGGACAGCGGCATGGGCCCGCTGTACGCCCAGGACCACCTGCCGGTCAGGGAGGCCGGCACCCCGGTCGGCCACGCCGTGCGCCAGCTCTACCTGGAGGCCGGCGTCGTCGACGTCTACCTGGAGACCGGCGACGAGTCGCTGCTGGAGTGCTCGGTCCGCCGCTGGGAGGACATGGTCGCCACCAAGATGTACCTGACCGGCGGCGTCGGCTCCCGCCACGACGGCGAGGCGTTCGGCGAGCGCTACGAGCTGCCGCCGGACCGCGCCTACAACGAGAGCTGCGCGGCCATCGCCAGCATCCACTGGAACTGGCGGCTGCTGCTGGCCACCGGCCACGGCCGCTACGCCGACCTCATCGAGCGCGTCCTCCACAACGCCTTCGCCGCCTCCACCTCGGCCGACGGCCTGCGCTTCTTCTACGTCAACCCGCTCCAGCGCCGCGACGACACCGTCGAGGACGCCTATCTGGGGCGGCGGCGCGAGTGGTTCGCCTGCGCCTGCTGCCCGCCCAACATCATGCGGACGGTCTCCTCGCTCGGCCACTACATCGCCACGACGGCCGAGCGGGCGCTGCACGTCCACCAGTACGCGCCGGGCGCGATCCGCTCGGGCGACCTGGACCTCGCCGTCGCCACCGGCTACCCCTGGGACGGCAAGGTGGTCTTCACCGTGGAGCGGGCCCCGGCCGGCCCGTGGTCGCTGGCGCTGCGCGTCCCCGCCTGGAGCGCCGGCGCCGCCACCGTCACCGTCGGCGGCGAGACCGTGCCGGCCGAGCCGGACGAGCGCGGCTACGCCGTCCTCACCCGCGAGTGGCGGCTCGGCGACACGGTCGAGCTCGACCTCGACCTGACGCCCCGCCTCACCTACCCCAACCGGCGGATCGACGCCGTGCGTGGCACGGCGGCCGTCGAGCGCGGCCCGCTCGTCTACTGCTTCGAGCAGATCGACCAGCAGGCCGACGTGGACGACCTCGCGCTCGACCCGCGGGCCGAGCTGCGCGTGATCGACAAGGAGGACGTGCCGGGCCTCGGCCGGACCGTCCTCATCGAGGCCGGCGCGTACGCGGCCGACCCGCCCACCCTTGCCTACACCGGTACACCCCCCACGAGCACGCCCCCCACTCGTGTCACCGCCACCGCCGTCCCCTACTACCAGTGGGACAACCGCGGCGCGGGCGCGATGCGGGTCTGGCTGCCCCTCGCGTAAGGAACCACCAATGAATCGACGTGATCTGTTCAGGATCGGCGGGCTGGCCGCGCTCGGCGCCGCGGCGGCGGCCTGCGGGGGCGGCGGCGCCGGCGGCTCGAAGGGGAGCACCCAGCTCCAGTTCATGTACTGGGGGTCCACCTTCGAGAAGACGGCCGTGGAGAAGATGCTCCGGCAGTACGAGCAGAAGAACGCGGGCGTCGACGTCAAGGCGCTGTTCACACCCGACGAGTACGACGTCAAGCTCAACACCCTGGTCGCCAGCGGCCGGGTGCCCGACGTCGGCTACGTGCCCATGGGCATGTCGTTCCGGCTGGCCGAGCAGGGCACGCTGGTCAACCTGTTCCCGTACCTGAAGAAGTACCCGCAGCTCGCCGGCTGCCTGCCCGACGCCTACCTGTGGTACGGCCAGGACAAGCTGCACGGGCTGGCCACCGCCAACGAGGTCATGCTGCTCTGGTACGCCAAGGACGCCCTGACCGAGGCCGGCGTCGCGCCGCCGCCCGCCGACGCGGCCTCGGCCTGGTCGTGGGACCAGCTCGTCCAGAACGCCTACAAGCTGACGGTCGACCAGAACGGCAAGCACCCCGACGAGTCCGGGTTCGACCCCAAGCAGATCCGGCAGTTCGGCATCTCCAGCAGCATCACCTACGGCGCCGCCTGGTACGGCTTCCTGCGCAGCAACGGCGCCGACTTCGCCGACGAGGCCGGCAAGCGCTGCCTGCTGGACACGCCCGAGGCGATCAAGGTGTTCCAGAACCTCCAGGACCTCATCTACAAGCACCGGGTCATGCCCGGCCCCGGTCAGCTCGCCGCCACCGGCGACGACGTGCCCGGCACGAACGTGCTGCTCAAGACCAAGCGGGTGGCCATGGTCGTCGACGGCCACTGGTCGCTGCTCGACATGAACCAGAGCAAGGTGAACTTCGGGATCGGCGTGCTGCCCAAGTACGGCGAGCCGTTCACCACGACCCAGGTGGCGGGCGCGTCGGCGGTCTTCGCCGGCAGCAAGCACGTGGAGGAGGCGGTCGAGCTGTTCGCCTTCCACAACGACCCTCGCTACGTGGACCTGTTCCAGCAGGGCCTGTGGATGCCGCAGGAGAAGAAGTACTACGAGGACGCGGCGTCCGTGGACTCCTGGACGAAGAACGCGGCTCACCCGCCCGAGTTCCGCACGGCGGTCGTCGACTACACCCGCGAGCACGGGGTCCCCGACATGCGCAACCGGATCAAGAACATGTCGTCCATCTCCAGCGACGTGCTGACGCCGGCGCTGCAGGAGATCGAGTCGGGCAAGCGCCCCGCCGCGGACGTGCTCAAGGAGGCCGCCCCGAAGATCACCGCGATGCTGCAGGGCTGGCACCACACCCAGGAGCTCTAGATGCGCAGGTTCGAGGCGCGCTGGGGCGTCCTCATGGCGCTGCCCGCGATCCTCGGGTTCGTCATCTTCACGGTCGGCCCGATGATCGCGTCGTTCTTCTTCAGCCTGACCGACTGGCAGGTCGGTGGCACGCCCACGTACGTGGGGCTGGACAACTACACGGCCCTCGCCGACGACCCGCTGTTCTGGAAGTCGCTCGGCGCCACCACCTACTACACGCTCGGCGCGGTGCCGCTCACGCTGATCGTCAGCTTCGCGGTCGCCATGCTGCTCAACCAGAAGGCCCGCGGCCTGCCGCTGTGGCGGACGATCTTCTACCTGCCGACGCTGGTCCCGGCCATCGCCAACGTGGTGCTCTGGATCTGGATCTTCAACCCGGACTTCGGGCTGCTCAACTCGCTGCTGCGTGAGGCCGGCCTGCCGACCTCGCAGTGGGTCTACAGCGAGGAGATGGCCGTCCCGTCGCTGATCATCATGAGCACGTGGGGCTTCGGCAACACCATGGTGATCTTCCTGGCGGGGCTCCAGGGCGTGCCGCGCCACCTGTACGAGGCCGTGTCGATCGACGGCGGCGGGCCGTGGCGGCGCTTCTGGCACGTGACGCTGCCCATGATGACCCCGACCATCTTCTACAACCTGGTGGTCGGCGTCGTCGGCACCTTCCAGGTGTTCACCCAGGCGTACGTGATGACCGAGGGCGGACCCAACCAGGCCACGCTCTTCTACGTCTACTACATCTTCCGCAAGGCCTTCACCGAGAGCGAGATGGGCTACGCCAGCGCCCTCGCCTGGGTGCTGTTCATGATCATCATGGTGGTGACGTTCCTCATGTTCCGCAACGCCCGGCGCTGGGTCTACTACGAGATGGCGGGCGCCCGATGACCGCGCTCGCGGCGCCGGAGAAGACCCGGCCGCGGGGCGTCGCGCCGACCGCCGGGCTGCGCCGGCCGCGCCGGTACGGCAGGGCGCTGCTGTACGTGGCGCTGACCCTCGGCGCGATCCCGACGCTCCTGCCGTTCGTGTGGCTGGTGCGCAGCGCGCTCATGACCGACGCCCAGATGTTCGTCGCCCCGCCGGAGTGGATCCCGCGCCCGTTCCAGTGGTCCAACTTCGGCGAGGCGCTCACCGCCCAGCCGTTCGGCCTCTACCTGCTCAACACCGTGATCATCGCCGTCGTCTGCGTGATCGGCACGGTGTTCACCTGCTCGGTGGCCGCCTTCAGCTTCGCCCGGCTGCGCTGGAAGGGGCGCAACGCCGTCTTCGCGCTGCTGCTCACCGGCGTGATGCTGCCGTACGCCGTGACGATCATCCCGACGTTCGTCATGTGGCAGGAGCTGGGGGCGATCGACACGTTCGTCCCGCTCACCGTGCCGGCCTGGTTCGCCGGGGCGGGGGGCGGCGTGTTCAACGTGTTCCTGCTGCGGCAGTTCTTCCTGACGATCCCGTTCGAGCTGGACGAGGCCGCCTACATCGACGGCGCCTCGCCGTGGCGGGTCTACTGGACGATCGTCATGCCGCTGTCCAAGCCGGCCATCGTGGTCGTCACGATCTTCACCTTCATCGGCACCTGGAACGACTTCCTGGGGCCGCTGCTCTACCTGCAGGACGAGGAGAAGTACACGCTCTCGCTCGGGCTGGCCTCGTTCCAGAGCGTGTTCATCACGCAGTGGGGCTACCTCATGGCCGCCTCGGCGGCCGTCATCGCCCCGATCATCGCGCTCTTCTTCTTCCTGCAGCGCTACTTCATCGAAGGAGTCACGCTCACCGGCATCAAGAACTGAGAAGAGGCCCCATGAAACGATTAACCGCCGCCGTCGTCCTGTTCCTCGCCTCGATCCTCGTCCCGCTCGGCGTCGGCGTGCCCACCGCGCACGCCCTGTCCGCCGCCCAGGTCGTCGACATGTACGGCAGGGTCGTCAACGACCACGGCGTCAAGCTCGTGGACTGGCAGGGTTACCTGGCCAACCCGTACATCGAGCTGACTGTCAAGCCCCCGCAGGACGCCCGGTTCCCGGTCACGATCGACCTCAAGGCCGAGGGCACCTCCCGCCTGATGATGGACCTGCCCAGCCAGCTCACGGCGACGGGCTCCACCAAGACGCTGACCTTCGCGAGCGCGAGCGACCAGAAGACGTTCAAGCTGGCGATCCACTCCAAGCGCGGGCCCGGCGCCGACGAGCAGCACACGCTGCGGCTGTCGGTCAGGGACGCGAGCGGCGCCACGTTCCAGCAGAGCATGCCGATCATGGTGCAGCAGGACGAGAAGACGGCGCTGGAGCCGTCGATCCCCATCACCTTCGACTACCGCTACGACACGCTCACCGGCTACTTCTCCGACCCGGCCTTCCGCACGGCCGCGGAGGAGGCGGTCAAGGACTGGTTCCGCTTCTTCGACCTCCAGCCGTTCGACAGCGTGGCGGCCGGGGCCGAGACCAACCACCTGCCGGGCAACGACTGGCAGAACACGATCACCGTCACGAACGGCTCCGCCTACAACGGCATGTACGTGTTCTTCCGCGGCATCCAGTCCCCGTACTCGACCGGCTACCCCGCCGCCAACGGCAAGTACAGCACCCGGGGCGGTCAGCAGCTCCCGGGCCCGCTGCACCGCTCGACCGCGATGATCTTCGAGTACGACGAGGCCGGCAAGCGGCTGTTCACCTCCCTGGCCGACGAGGACTGGTACAAGACCGAGATCGCGGGCTCGGTCCTCGACGTCCACGGCCTGGTCATGCACGAGTACGGCCACGCCGTCGCCTTCCACAGCGACTGGGCCGGCATGCGCTCCTACGTCCAGAACGGCGGGAACGACCCGGACGTCGTCGAGTACATGGGTTACCCGGTGCCGCTGGACAGCAGCTACCACATCCCCGGCGACCAGAAGTACTGGGACCGGATCAGCGGCCAGAGCGGCGGCTGGACCCATCTGTTCCCGACCCGCCGGTGGATGATGACCAAGCTGTCCCTGCTGGTCGCCGAGAACGCCGGCTGGAAGCTGAACCGCAACCTCACCCCGTTCCTCAAGCCGTCGATCGTCACGGCCTCCCTGCCGCAGGCGTCGCCCGGCCAGGCCTACCGGCAGACGCTGGCCGCCAAGGGCGGCGTGCCGTTCTACGACTGGCAGGTCACCTCCGGCTCGCTGCCGCCGGGCCTGTCGCTCGACCGCTTCACCGGCGCGATCAGCGGCACGCCCACGACGGCCGGCACGTACGACTTCACCGTGCGGCTTCGCGACTACGACAAGCTGGGCACCCCGGTCACGAAGACCTTCCAGCTCACGGTCGGCGGAGGCGGCGGCACGTCCGTGAACGTGGCCGGCAGCGCGACCCCGTCGGCCTCGTACACCTCGGCCTGGGAGAGCGTCGCGGCCGTCAACGACGGGATCGACCCGCCGCGCTCGAACGACACCGTCAACCCCCGCTGGGGCACCTGGCCGAACACCGGCCAGCAGTGGGCCGAGCTGACCTGGCCGTCCGCGCAGACCCTCAGGTCCGCCGACGTGTACTTCTTCGACGACGCCGACGGGGTGCGCCTGCCAGCCTCCTGGAAGCTCCAGCAGTGGAACGGCTCGGCGTACGTGGACATCCCGGGGACCTATCCGGTCGTGGCCGACGCCTACAACCACGTGACCTTCACCGGCGTGACCACGACCCGGCTCAGGGTCGTGCTGCAGAGCGGCCAGGGCTCGGTGGGACTGCTCGAAGTCAAGGCGAACACCTAGGAAAGGACCTCATGAGGAAGACCGCCATCGTCACCGCGCTGGCCGGGCTGCTGGGTGCCCTCTCGGTACCCGCTCCCGGCCTCGCGGCCCGGCAGGCCGCGCCGAACCTCGACGTCTTCGACATCTTCTACCGCAACGTCAACGGCTACGGCGTGCAGCTCGTCGACTGGCAGGGTTACCTGGCCAACCCGTACGTCGAGCTGACCGTGCGGGCGCCCAAGACGCCGGGCATCGCCTACCCGCTGACCGTGGACCTCAAGGCCGAGGGCACGTCACGGCTGATGTTCAACATGCCGAGCGAGCTGACCGCGACCGGGGCGACGAAGTCCTTCACCCTCACCGGGCCGGCCGACCGGGAGGTGGTGCGGCTGGCCATCCACTCCAAGCAGGGTCCCGGCCAGGACGAGCGGCACAAGTGGATCATGAAGACGACCGACGCGACCGGCGCGACGGTCACCCAGACCATGCCCATCCGGGTCCAGCAGGACGAGAAGAAGAAGCTGGAGCCGACCATCCCGATCGACTTCGACTACCGCTACGACACGATCACCAAGTACTTCTCCGACCCCGGCGTCCGCACGGCCGCCGAGACGGCCGTGCGCAACTGGTTCGCCTTCTTCGACCTCAAGCCGTTCGACACCGTCCCGGCCGGCGACGAGGTCACGCGGCTGCCGGGCGACGACTGGCAGAACGAGGTGGAGGCGAGCAACGCCAAGCCGTACAACGGGATGTACGTCTTCTTCCGCGGCATCCAGACGCCGTACTCGACGGGCTTCCCGACGATCAACGGCAAGTTCCACACCCAGGACGGCAAGCCCACGCCGTACCACCGCTCGACCAGCATGATCCTGGAGTACGACGAGCAGCTCATGAAGCTGTTCACCTCGCTGGGCGACGAGGACTGGTACAAGACCGACCTCGGCTCGGTCATCGACGTCCACGGGCTGGTCATGCACGAGTACGGCCACGCCGTCGCCTACCACAGCGACTGGGAGGGCATGGCGAAGTACGTCGAGAGCAAGGGCCGGGACGACCAGGAGGTCATCGACTACCAGGGCTACCCGGTGCCGCTCGACTCCAGCTACCACGTGCCCGGCGACGAGCCGTACTGGGACCGGCTGAGCGGGCAGAGCGGCGGCTGGCGGCACGTGTTCCCGACCAGGAGGTGGGAGCTGACCAAGCTGTCCCTGCTCATCGCGGAGAACGCCGGCTGGAAGCTCAACCGGAAGCTCACGCCGTTCCTCAAGCCGTCCATCGAGACGGGCTCGCTCGGCCGGGCCACCGCCGGCCGGCCGTACGAGCAGCGGCTGGCGGCCAAGGGCGGCGTGCCGTTCTACGACTGGCAGGTCACGGGCGGCGCGCTGCCCGAGGGAGTGACGCTCGACCGGTTCACCGGCGCCCTCGCCGGGACGCCGGCCAAGGCGGGCACGTTCACCTTCACCGTGCAGCTCAGGGACTACGACAAGCTCAGCACGCCCGTGACCAAGGAGTACACCCTCACCGTCCGGTAAACGGCGCTATTTCCTGACATTCCACCTGACCAGATCACATTTCATGACCTTTCGGGTCTTGTTATGGCAGGACCCCTTGCAAAGCGGACACGATCTCTTCACCCTCGACCCGTAGGCGTAAAGATCAGCTCTACCCCGGCGGGGGCCCGCCCCCGCCGGGTGTGAAGGAGAGCGTGTGCCGAACACCCCCCGCCGGCGTGCGATCCTGACCGGGATCATCGCCGTCCTCACCCTCATCCTGCCGCTGGGCGCCCCCGCGCTGGCGGCGCCCGCGGCCGCCGGTGCCGGCGCGGACAAGATCAGTTCCACCGTCCAGGCCGAGCTGGCCGACGACGGCAAGGCCACCTTCTGGGTACGCCTCAAGGGCGCAGCCGACCTCAGCGCCGCCCGCCGGGCCAGGACCAAGGAGGCCAAGGCCGAGCAGGTCTTCGAGGCCAAGACCGAGCAGGCCAAGACCTCGCAGGCCGGCGTGCGCAAGCTCCTGGAGTCGCAGGACGCCGACTACACCTCGTACTGGATCGTCAACGCCGTCCGCGTCACCGCCGGGCCGAAGCTGGCCGCCGAGCTCGCCAAGCTGCCCGAGGTCACCGGCATCGAGCCGGTCCGCACGCTGACGCTGCCCAAGCCGGACCCGGGCAAGGCGGAGGCGCGGGTCAAGGCCGTCGAGTGGAACATCGACCGCATCGGCGCCCCGCGCGTGTGGAGCGAGCTGGGCGACCGCGGCGAGGGCATCGTCGTCGCGCACATCGACTCCGGCGCCCAGTTCGACCACCCCGAGCTGGCCGCCTCCTACCGGGGGCGCAACGCCGACGGCTCCTACACCCACGACTACAACTGGTTCGACCCCGCCCACATCTGCCCCACCGCCGCGCCGTGCGACAACAACGGCCACGGCACCCACACGATGGGCACCATGGTCGGCGCCGACGGCATCGGCGTCGCCCCCGGCGCGAAGTGGATCGCCGCCAAGGGCTGCGAGGTCAACACCTGCACCGACGCCTCCCTGCTCGCCGCCGGCCAGTGGGTCCTCGCCCCCACCGACCGCAACGGCGCCAACCCGCGGCCCGACCTCGCGCCGGACATCGTCAACAACTCCTGGGGCGGCGACGGCTTCGACCCCTGGTACAAGGAGACCGTCGAGGCGTGGGTGGCGGCCGGCATCTTCCCGGCCTTCGCCAACGGCAACGAGGGCCCCGCCTGCCGGACCAGCGGCTCGCCCGGCCAGTACGTGAGCAGCTACAGCGCGGGCGGCTTCGACGTCAACAACGCGGTCTACGCCCGCTCCAGCAAGGGCGAGGGCGAGAACGGCGAGATCAAGCCGAACATCGCCGCCCCGGCCGTGAACGTGCGCTCCTCGGTGCCCGGCGGCGGCTACGACTCCTACACGGGCACGTCCATGGCCTCGCCGCACGTCGCGGCCACCGTGGCGCTCATCTGGTCGGCCGCGCCCGCCCTCCAGGGTGACGTGGCGGCCACCCGGCCGCTGCTCGACGGCACGGCGATCGACGTGAACGACACCTCCTGCGGCGGCACCGCCGCCGACAACAACGTCTGGGGCGAGGGCCGGCTCGACGCCTACGCCGCCGTCCAGGCCGCGCCCCGCGACGGCGTCGGCGACCTGGCCGGGACCGTGACCTCCACCACGGGCACCACCACCGGCGGCCCCGTGGCCGGCGCCACCGTCACCATCACCGGCCCGGTCACCCGCACCGCCGTGACCGGCCAGGACGGCACGTACGCCGTGCCGCGCCTGCTGCCCGGCGACTACCGGATCACGGCCGAGAAGTTCGGATACGCCGACGGCGAGGCCACCGCCACGATCGTCGCCGGCCAGCGCGCGACCGCGGACGTCTCCCTGATCCAGCAGCCCTCCGCCGTCGTGTCCGGCACGGTCACCACGGCCGGCACGCCGGAGCCCGGCGCCAAGGTCGAGGCCGCCGGCACGCCGGTCAGCGCCGTCACCGACGCCGCCGGCCGCTACCGGCTGTCGCTTCCGCACGGCGAGTACACCATCACCGTCACCCCGTCCTCCCGCTGCGCCCGCGGCGCCTCCGTGGGCGTCACGCTCTCCGGCGACACGGTCCAGGACATCGAGCTGGGGCTGCGCGGCGACAATTTCGGCTACACCTGCCGCACCGGGGCCGAGCCGTACGTGGCGGGCACCGACAAGCTCGCCCTGACCGGCGACGACGATGCCGTGCAGGTGACGCTGCCCTTCCCGGTCCCCTTCTACGGCGCGGGCCAGGCCAAGGCGTGGGTCAGCACCAACGGCTTCGCCACCTTCGCCGCCGACCGGGTCGTCAGCGGCGCCAACGGCAGGATCCCGACCGTGGGCACGCCCAACAACGCGGTCTACCCGTACTGGGACGACCTCGTCGTGGACGCGAGCAGCGGCGTCTACACCGGCGTCACCGGCACCGCCCCGCACCGCCAGTTCGTGATCGAGTGGCGCAACGTCAAGTACTACAACGACGCCGCGCAGCGCATCTCCTTCGCCGCCCTGCTCGGCGAGGACGGCACCGCGAGCTTCCGGTACAAGGACGTCGACAGCCAGCGCGACCAGGGCATCAGCGCGACCGTCGGCATCGAGGACGCGGCCGGGACCGACGGCATGCTCTACTCCTACGAGGAGGCGGTCCTAGCCGACGGGCGGAGCCTGACGTTCACCGCCAGCAGGCACGGCCTGGTCACCGGCGTCGTCACCGACGCCAACGACGGCGACCCGCTGCCGGGGGCCACCGTCAAGATCGGCGACGTGGCGACCTTCACCACCGGCGCGGACGGCTCCTTCTACGGCCAGGTGCTCGCCGGCGACTACCAGGTCGAGGTGTCCAAGGAGAACTACGGCACCTTCACCAAGCCCGTCACGATCAGCCCGGCGGCGCCCACGAGGATCGACACCGCGCTGGTCACCGGCCGGGTCAGCTCCTCCGTGGGAGAGGTCACCGTGGTGATGCCGGCCGAGGCGAGCCGGACGCGCACGTTCGAGCTCACCAACCTCGGCTCTGCGACCGCCTACACCGTCGCCACCGATCCCGCGCAGGGCTGGCTCGCCGTCACGCCCACGTCCGGCGACCTGGCCAAGGGACAGCGGGTCACGCTGAAGGTCACCGCCTCCAGCGCCGGCGTCCAGCCCGGCACGCTGCGCAGCGGCAAGCTGCTCATCAAATCGGCCAGCGGGCGGCAGCCCGTCATCGAGGTCAAGGTGACGGTCGTCGTGCCCAAGCTCCAGGTCGCGGTGGACGTGGGCGCGAACAAGGGCGCGGTGGACGCCGCCGGCGACGCCTGGACGCCCGACCGCAAGTACACCCAGGGCGGCCACGGCTACGTCGCCACCTCCAACCGCACCCAGTCCACGTCCAAGACCGTCAAGGGCACCGACGACCAGGCGCTGTTCCGCACCGCCCGCGAGGGCATGCTGGAGTACCGCTTCGACGGCGTGCCCGCCGGCACCTACACCGTCGAGCTCGGCTTCGCCGACATCCGCTCGACGGGCATCGGCAAGCGGGTCTTCGACGTGCTGGTCGAGGGGCAGCTCGCCATCCCGGCCCTCGACCTCGCCCTGGAGGCCGGCACGTACACGGCGGTGAGCAGGCAGTACACGGTGAAGGTCACCGACGGCCAGCTCAACGTCCGCTTCGCCACCCGGCAGGGCGACCCGATCGTCAACGCCATCCGCGTCTCCGAGCGGCCGGACAAGGCGACCTCCTGACGGTCCCGGCGCGACTCGCCCCGCCGATGCGGGGCGAGTCGTGACCGGAGGCCGATCCTTCCTTGACCCGGCTACGGGTATCCCTGGTGGAAGGCGTCACGCGCGGGGGCTGGACGCCGGGACGTAGCAGGGGGAGGACCGGGTGACGACACAGAAGCCGGCCGCCGGCGAGCCGATGACCTCACCGCTCGCCCCGGTCAAGCGGCGCCGCACGGGCGAGATGATCGCCAACTGGCTGTCCACGACCGACCACAAGGTCATCGGCTACCTCTACCTGATCACGTCCTTCGGGTTCTTCCTCGTGGCCGGCGTGATGGCGATGATCATCAGGGCCGAGCTGTTCGAGCCGGGACTCCAGGTCGTCACGAACCAGCAGTACAACCAGCTCTTCACCAACCACGGCGTGATCATGCTGCTGCTGTTCGCCACGCCGCTGTTCGCCGGGTTCGCCAACGTCATCATGCCGCTGCAGATCGGCGCGCCCGACGTGGCGTTCCCCAGGCTGAACGCGGTGGCGTACTGGCTGTTCCTGTTCGGCGGCCTGATCACGCTCTGGAGCTTCGTGGTGCCCCTCGGGTCGGCGGACTTCGGCTGGTTCGCCTACACGCCGCTGTCGTCGATCACGTTCTCGCCCAGCATGGGGGGCGACTTGTGGATCATGGGCCTCGTCATGTCGGGGCTCGGCACGATCCTCGGGTCGGTCAACTTCATCACCACGATCATCTGCATGCGCGCGCCCGGCATGACGATGTTCCGCATGCCGATCTTCACCTGGAACACCCTCCTGACCAGCATGATGGTGCTCATCGCGTTCCCGGTGCTGGCCGCCGCCCTGCTGGCGCTGGAGAGCGACCGGAAGTTCGGCACGCACATCTACGACGCGGCCAACGGCGGGCCGATCCTGTGGCAGCACCTGTTCTGGTTCTTCGGCCATCCCGAGGTCTACATCATCGCGCTGCCGTTCTTCGGCATCGTCACCGAGGTGATCCCCGTCTTCAGCCGCAAGCCGCTCTTCGGCTACGTGGGGCTGGTGGGGGCCACGATCGCCATCGCGGGCCTGTCGATGACCGTGTGGGCGCACCACATGTTCCCCACCGGCCAGGTGCTGCTGCCGTTCTTCTCGTTCATGACCTTCCTCATCGCCGTGCCGACGGGCGTGAAGTTCTTCAACTGGATCGGCACCATGTGGCGGGGGCACCTGAGCTTCGCGACGCCGATGATGTTCGTGATCGGCTTCCTCGTGACGTTCCTGCTGGGCGGGCTGACCGGCGTCATCCTGGCCTCCCCGCCACTGGACTTCCACATCAGCGACACCTACTTCGTGGTGGCGCACTTCCACTACGTGGTGTTCGGCACGGTGGTGTTCGCGATGTTCGCGGGCTTCTACTTCTGGTGGCCCAAGATGACCGGCCGCATGCTGAACGACCGGCTCGGCAAGGTCCACTTCTGGATGCTGTTCGTCGGCTTCCACACCACGTTCCTCATCCAGCACTGGCTCGGGGTGGCCGGGTTCCCGCGCCGCTACGCCGACTACAGCCCGGCCGACGGCTTCACCACGCTGAACGAGATCTCCTCACTCGGCGCGTTCCTGCTCGGGCTGTCCACGCTGCCGTTCCTCTACAACGTCTGGAGGACCGCCCGCACCGCGCCGCGCGTCACCGTGGACGACCCGTGGGGCTTCGGCAACTCCCTCGAATGGGCCACCTCGTGCCCGCCGCCGCGGCACAACTTCACCTTCATGCCGCCGATCCGATCGGAGCGTCCCGCCTTCGATCTGCATTACCCGCGCGAACCCCTGGAACCGGCCGCCTGACCGGGAGCGGAGGTTTAGGAAGTTCCTTTTGTGCCATATGCACTGCGTGGGACGACACGCCGGAAGGGGCGCCTCGTGATGGTCGAAGGTACGCGGCAGGAACGGCATGAGAGGCCGGCCAGGCCGCACGTCGTGGTGGTGGGCGGAGGGTTCGCGGGGCTCAGCGCCACGCGCGAGCTCGCCCGCGGGGGAGCGCGGGTCACCCTCGTCGACCACCATCCCTACACCACCTTCCAGCCGCTGCTGTACCAGGTGGCGACCGCCGCCATGGCCGCCGGCGACGTGACCTTCCCGCTGCGGGCCTTCGCCGCGAAGTACCCCCGCGTGCGCGTGCACGCGGCCGGGCTCGGCAAGCTGCTCCTCGACCAGAAGCAGGTCGAGCTCACCGACGGCGCCGTCCTCGACTACGACTACCTGGTCCTCGGCACCGGCGTCACCACCAACTGGCTCGGCATCGAGGGCGCCGAGAAGAACGCGCTGCCCATGTACTCGGTGCGCGACGCCGCCACGCTGCGTTCGCGGCTCCAGCGCTGCCTGGAGGAGACCGCCATGGGCAAGCGCCCGAGCACCCACGTGGTGGTCGTGGGCGGCGGGGCCACCGGCGTGGAGATCTCGGGCAGCATGGCCGAGCTGCGCGCGCGGACGATCCCGCTCACCCATCCCGAGATCAAGCCTGACCAGACCAGCGTCACCCTGGTCGAGCGGTTCGACTACGTGCTGGCGCCGTACAAGCCGAGCCTGCGGGACGCCGCCGCGCGGGCGCTGCGCAAGCGCGGGGTGCGGATGCGGCTCGGGGCGACCGTCGCCTCCGTCGAGCCGGACGCGGTCGTCCTGGCCGACGGCACGCGCCTGCACAGCGACGTGACCGTCTGGGCGCTGGGCGTCACCGCCCCCAAGGAGATCGCCAACTGCGGCCTGCCGCAGGGCAAGGGCGGCCGGGTCCCCGTCACCGAGGCACTGAACCTGAGCGAGCACCCCGAGGTCTACATCGTCGGCGACCTCGCGCTGCCGCCCGAGCCGCTGCCGCAGCTCGCCCAGCCGAGCATCCAGATGGGCAAGCACGCCGGCCGGCAGATCCTCGCCGCGGCGAAGGGCCGCCCCACCGTGCCGTTCCGGTACAAGGACCCCGGCATCATGGCGATCGTCGGGCGCGCCCAGGCCGTCGTGCAGCTGTCCAACGGCTTCACCTTCCGCGGGCTCCCGGCCTGGCTCGTCTGGATCTTCCTGCACGTCGCGTACCTGCTCGGCGGGCGCAACCGGGTCAGCGTGCTCGTCAACTTCTTCTGGCGTTACTTCGGGCCGCGCAGGAGCCGAGCGTCCGTCGCGGAGTGACCCGTACCGAGCGGACAAGGGGGTCTGCACCATGCGGAGAGGGGACAGCGGGAGCGTGCTGTTCATCGGCAACGCCACCACGCTCATCCGGTACAACGGCTTCACCCTGCTGACGGACCCGAACTTCCTGCACCGGGGGCAACGGGCCCACCTGGGCTACGGCCTCACCTCGCGCCGCCTCACCGACCCGGCCGTGGAGCTGGAGGACCTGCCGCCGCTCGACGCGGTGATCCTGTCGCACCTGCACGGCGACCACTGGGACCGCGTGGCGCGCGACGGCCTCGACAAGGGCACGACCGTCGTCACCACGAGGCACGCCGCGCGGCGCCTCCGGAGGCAGGGCTTCGAGCGGGCCGTCGGCCTGAAGACCTGGCAGGAGCACCAGCTGCGCAACGCGACGGGGGCGCTCACCATCACCTCGGTGCCCGCCCGGCACGCGCACGGCGCGGTGGAGGCGATGCTGCCGCCGGTGATGGGCAGCGTGCTGGAGTTCCGCAGCGAGGGCCGCATCGACCTGCGGCTGCACATCAGCGGGGACACCCTGCTGGACCACCACCTGCACCAGATCCCGAAGCGCTTCCCGGACCTCGACGTGGGCATCGTCCACCTGGGCGGCACCAAGCTGCTCGGCACGGTCATGGTCACCATGGACGGGCGGCAGGGCGCGGACTGGGTGGACCTGATCGGTCCCGGGCGGGTCCTGCCCGTCCACTACGACGACTACACGGTCTTCAGCTCGTCCCTGGACGACTTCCGGAGCCACATGGAGCACTCCGGCCACGGCGACCGGGTCGTCTACCTGGACCGCGGCGACACCTGGACCCTTCCGGTCCGTCCCACGGCCCGGACCCGGAGCTGAGGGGCCGCCGGGAGAGGCGCGACCCGGAAGCGCGTCAGCCGGCGGCCGGGAGGCGGAGCTCGGCGAAGACGCCACGGTGGTCCGTGCCCGGGACGTCCAGGATCTCCACCCGTCCCACGTCCGCGCGCCGGTCCACCAGGACGTGGTCGATCGTGATGATCGGCGGGACACGGCGCCCGTTGGGCCAGGTCGGCACCAGTCCCTTGCCGGCCTGGTCGGCGGCGTCCAGGTAGCCGCGCTCCAGCAGGTCGCGGAAGGCGCGGTGGTCGAGGGAGGCGTTGAAGTCGCCGGCCAGCACCCGCGTCACCTCCCGCGAGGGCGGCGGTAGCGCGTCCAGGGCGGCGTTCCACTCGGTGACGCGGGCGCCCAGCGGCGGGTTCGGGTGGACGGCGACCACCTGCGCGGTCGTCCCGCCCGGCAGGGTGATCGTCGCCGAGGGCATGTTGTGCCCGATGGGGGTGAACAGCCCCTTGAGCTCGGTCAGCGGGTGCTTGGCGTACAGGCCGCTGCCGGTGGCGCCGTGGTCGGCCTGGAGCACCTGGTACGGCATGAGCCGCCCGAGACCGGCCGCCTCGAGCGCGGCCACCTCGCGGTGGGTGAGCTCCAGCGCGCTGAACACGTCCGGGTCGTACGCCTGGACGAGCCGCACGACGGCGTCCGCGTCGGCCCGCCCGAACAGGTTGACGGCCAGCACCCGCAGCGCCGGCCCGGATGTCGCCGCCCGGCCGTCGGCCGTGGCCGGGACCGCCCGCGGCGCCACCAGCGTCACCAGCGCGACGCAGGACAGGGCGGTGACCACCGCCGCCGGCCGGTTCCGGAACGCGAACAGCACGGTCAGCAGCGCCGTCATCACCACCGCGTACGGCGTCATCGTCATGAGCTGGGTGACGAACGATCCCTGCTCGATCCCGGCCAGCCGCACCAGCGTCCACAGGGCGAGGAGGACGGCGACGGTCCACGAGGGCCAGCGCCCGCGCCTCTTCGGGGAAGCCGCACCGGGCTCCCCGTCCGCCGCTCGCCGGCGGCCGGCCGTGATGTTCACCTTCGCTGCCCGCTTTCACCGGTAATGGGGTGAAGATTCGCTATATCGCCGTTGGTACGACGTTGCGCTGATCGTCGGCTAAGCCACCTGACGTCTGCCGAGTCCGACGATAGACGCCCGCCGCCCGGACCGCTGACCATGGCCCCGTCCGCCCTCCGGCCCGCTCGCGTCGCCCCCCGCTGACCTGCGGGAAACGCCGGTGCGCTTCCTGAAAGCCTTCTCAGGTGCGGGCCGCGTGAGCGCGGGGGCGGGCGGGCCACGGGTTAGGGTGCTGGCATGCCTACCGCACTGATCACCGGCGCGACCGCCGGCATCGGCGCCGCCTTCGCCCGGCGGCTGGCCGCCGACGGCTTCGGCCTCGTCCTCGTGGCGCGCGACGAGCAACGACTCGGCGAGGCCGCCGACCGGCTCAAGCTCAGGTACGGCGTGAGCGTCGAGGTGCTGCCCGCCGACCTCGCCACGGAGGAGGGGCTGTCCCGGGTGGAGGCCCGGCTGCGCGAGGACGACGACCGGCAGGTCGACCTGCTCGTCAACAACGCCGGCTTCGGCCACCCCGGGGCGTTCCTCGACGTGCCGGTCGAGGACGAGCTGCGCATGCTCAAGCTCCACTGCGAGGCCGTGCTGCGGCTGACGCTGGCCGTCCTTCCCGGGCTGAGGCGGCGCGGCAGGGGAGGCGTGATCAACGTGGCCTCGGTCGCCGCGTTCTTCACCCGCGGCACCTACAGCGCCTCCAAGGCGTGGGTGGTGAACTTCAGCGAGTCCGTCGCGGTCGAGGTGCACGAGCCCAAGGTCCGGATCATGGCGTTGTGCCCGGGGTTCGTGCGGACCGAGTTCCACGAGCGGGCCTCGATGGACGTGAGCGGCATCCCGGGCTTCCTGTGGCTGGACGCCGACGCCGTGGTCGGCGCCGCCATGCGGGACCTCGCGCTGGGCAGGCGCGTCTCGGTGCCCGACGCCCGCTACAAGGCCATCGTCGCCGTCGGCAAGTTCGTGCCCCGCGGCCTGGTGGGCGCCGTCTCGGCCCGCCTCGGCCGCCGCTGACCCACGGTCCGGCCGGAAAAAGGGCGGGCCCCCGCCGCGGGAGGGGGTCGCGGTGGGGGCCCAGTCGGTGACGAGCGTGGCCCGTCACCGACACCTTGGAAGATCACTGGCCCCGGCCGTCACAGGCCGGGGACCACTGATGAGGACTACAGGCCGCGGTTCTGCTCGTGGCCGATCGACAGACCGCTGTTGGTGTCGAAGAAGTGCAGGTTGTGCGTGTCCAGGACCAGGTCGATGCTCTGGCCGGGACGGACGTGGCTGCGGGCGTTGACGCGCGCGGTCCACAGCGACTTGTCGCCCACCAGCGGCAGCGCGGCCTCGTCGTCGTCGCCCTGGTCGGCGGCGGCGACGGTGTCCTTGTGCTCGACGGGCGGGGCGTCGATGAGGAACAGCACGTTGATCTCGGAGCCCAGCTCCTCCGTGACCTCGGCCTTGACGGGCAGCGTGGCCCAGCCGTTGGCGTGGCTGCCGGCGGAGGCGGCGTCCTCGAAGTCGGAGGGGCGGATGCCCAGGATGATCTGCTTGCCGATGTACTTGTCGAGGCCCGGCTTGTCGGTGAACGTCGAGTCGGGGATCGGCAGGTTGATGCCGGCGAACGTCACGGCGGCGCCGCCGTCGCCACGGACCAGCTCGGCGGTGACGAAGTTCATCGACGGGGAGCCCATGAAGCCGGCGACGAACAGGTTGACCGGCTTGTCGAACAGGTTCTGCGGCGTGTCCACCTGCTGGAGCAGGCCGTCGCGCAGGACGCAGACGCGGTCGCCCAGCGTCATGGCCTCGACCTGGTCGTGGGTGACGTACACGGTCGTGACGCCGAGGCGCTCGTGCAGCGTGTTGAGGGAGGCGCGCATGGACACGCGGAGCTTGGCGTCCAGGTTGGACAGCGGCTCGTCCATGAGGAACGCCTGCGGCTCGCGGACGATCGCGCGGCCCATCGCGACACGCTGGCGCTGACCACCGGACAGGGCGGCCGGCTTGCGCTTGAGGTACGTCTCGAGGCCCAGCATCTTGGCGGCCTCGTTCACCCGCTTCTGGATCTCGGGCTTCGGCATCTTGCGGAGCTTGAGGCCGAAGGCGAGGTTCTCCTCGACCGTCATGTGCGGGTAGAGGGCGTAGTTCTGGAAGACCATGGCGATGTCGCGGTCCTTCGGCGGGAGGTGGTTGACCACCTTGTCGCCGATGGCGATCTCGCCGCCGCTGATGTCCTCCAGACCGGCGATCATCCGCAGGGCGGTCGACTTACCGCAACCGGAGGGGCCTACCAGCACCATGAACTCGCCATCCCTGATCTCAAGGTTGAGCCCGTTCACGGCCTTCACGCCACCGGCGTAGATCTTGTCGACATTGGTCAGAACGATGGATGCCATGCCATTCCTTCGGGGTCCAGGGCGGCGGCCTAGGTGTTGGGCGGGTGTCCACTCACATGGATACGTTTTCATGCATCTCACCCGAAAGGGACAGGGGTGTCAAGGGTTGCGGGGTGACCAGCTTCTGCGGAGCCCCCGGGGTTCCGGTCGGATGGAAACCATGATGGAATCGTTTCCATGGAGGCGAAGCGGGCGACCATCAAGGACGTCGCCGAGGCGGCGGGCGTGGGCGTGGCCACGGTGTCCCGGGTGCTGTCGGGCGGCTCGGCCAGCCCGCACACCAGGGAGCGGGTGCTGGCCGTCGCGGCCCAGCTCGACTACCGGCCGAGCGCGCTCGGCCGCAACCTGCGCCAGCGCCGCACCGGCGGCATCGGCCTGCTCGTCCCCGACCTGACCGACACCTTCTTCGGCCAGCTCGCCGAGGGCGTGCTCGCCTGCGCCCGGTCCGCGGGCGAGCCCGTGGTGCTCGGCTCCACCGGCGACGACCCCGAGCAGGAGGCCGAGCTGGTCGGCATGCTGCTGGAGCAGGGGGTGGACCGGATGATCGCCGTGCCGTCGGGCGGCGCCGACACCTGGGGGCCGGCGGCGCGGGCCGGCATGACCGTGGTCTTCGCCGACCGGCTCCCCGCCGAGCGGGCCGCCGACGGCCTGACCGGCGGGGGGCCGCCGGGGGGAGCCGGCGACCTCATGCTGCTCGACGGCGTTCCGCCGCCCCCGCCGGCCCGTCCCGCCGAAGTGCCCGCCGTCCTGGCCGACGACCGGACCGGCATCCGCACGGCGGTCCGCTACCTGCGCGGCCTCGGTCACCGGCGCATCGCCTTCCTCGGCGGCCCCGGCCACGACCGGCGGGTCGCCGCGTTCCGCGAGGCCGTCGGCCCGCCGGTGGACGAGGACCTCGTCGTGTTCGCCACCGGCAGCCGCGACTCCGCCTACGCCGCCGCCTCGGGGCTGTTCCAGAGCCGTCCCGACCTGACGGCCGTGTTGGCGGGCGGCAACATGCTGGGGGAGGCGGCCGTCCTGGCCGCCCGCGAGCTGGACCTGCGGGTGCCGCGGGACGTGTCGCTCGTGATGTACGACGACGTGCCGTGGGCGGAGCTGTGCTCGCCGCCGCTCACGGTGATCGCCCAGCCGGGACGCGACATCGGCTACCGCGCCGCCGAGCTGGTGCTGCGCACCTCGGGCCGCCGCCCCCGCGCGGTCGTCCTGCCCACGGAGCTCATCGTCCGCGGAAGCTGCGGCCCCCGCCGCTGACCTCCGACCGTGCCTTCCGCGCCCCGACCGGTCCCGTGGTTGCCATACTGATCGGCAAGGGATGTACTCGCTCCTGGGCTCCGGACGGTCTCGGGGAGATGCCACGGTGGATTTCGCGATTCTGGGATCCCTGCGCGTGCGCGGCGCGGAAGGACCCCTTCGGCTGAACGCCAAGCAGCGCGCCGTGCTGAGCGCCCTGCTCCTCCAGCCCAACGTCGCCCTGTCCACCGAACGCCTCGTCGAAGCCGTCTGGGACGCCCCGCCGTCCTCGGCCGTGGCCAACCTCCAGACGTACGTCTCCCAGCTGCGCCGCGCCCTGCGGGGCGGCTCGCTGAGCCTGCGCAGGGAGTCCTCCGGGTACATCTGCGAGGTGACGCCCGACCAGCTCGACCTGCTCGCGTTCGAGGACGCCGTCCGGCGGGCGCGGCGCGCGCGGCGGGCGGGCGAGCTCCAGGCGGCGGCGCGGGCCTACGCGGCGGCTGTGTCCCTGTGGCGGGGCAGCCCCGCGGAGGACGCCCGGCTCGGCATGGCGATGGCGCCCAGGATCGCCGAGCTGGAGGAGCAGCTCGTCGTGGCCAGGTCCGACTGGATGGACGTGCGGCTGGAGCTCGGCGAGGAAGACCTGGTGGCCGAGCTGCGGACGCTGGTCGCCGCCCACCCGCTGCGTGAGCGGCTGTGGGCGCAGCTCATGCTGGCCCTGCAGAAGAGCGGGCGGCGCAGCGAGGCGCTGGACGCCTTCCGCCAGGCCCGCGCGGTGCTCCGCGCGGAGCTCGGCATCGAGCCGGGCCGCGAGCTGGCCGGCCTGCACGCCGCCCTGCTCGCCGGTGATCCCGTGCCGGCCCCCGCCCGCTGCGCCCCCGTCTCCCGGGCGCCGCTGTGCCAGCTTCCCGCCGACACCTGCGACTTCGTGGGCCGGCGGGCCGAACTGGACGCCCTGCTGGCCGCCGCGCGGGCGCGGCCGGACCGGATGTCGCCGCCGATCGTGGTCGTGTCGGGGCTGCCGGGGGTGGGCAAGACCACGTTGACCGTGCACGCGGCGCACCTGCTGCGCGCCGACTACCCCGACGGCCAGGTCTTCCTGCGGCTGGGCCGCGACGCGGCCGGGCCCCGCAGGCCTGACGACCTGGTGGGCGAGCTGCTCAGATCGCTGGGCGTGGACGGCACGCTGATCCCCGGGCCGCTGGAGGAACGCGCCAGACTGCTCAGGCAGCGCCTGGCCGACCTGGCCGTGCTCATCGTGCTCGACGACGCCCAGGACGCGACACAGGTGCGCCACCTGCTGCCGGGCACGGCGCGCTGCTGCGTACTGCTGACGTCCAGGTCGCGGATGCCCGCACTGGAGGGGGCCACCCGGCTGCCGCTGGAGCTGCCCGGCGAGGACGACGCCCGCCTGCTGCTGGAGCGGGTGGCGGGCGGGGTCCGGTTCGGGGCGGCGCCGGAGGCGACGGGAGCCCTCCTGCGGGCCTGCGGGATGTTACCGCTGGCGATCAGGGTGGCGGGCGTCCGGCTGGCCATCCGTCCTTCCTGGCCGGTACGCGAGCTCGCCAGCCGGCTAGAGGACCGGCGGCTCGACGAGCTGATCGTGGGCGGGCTGGACGTGCGCGGCACGTTCTCGGAGAGCTACGCGGCCCTGCCGGACCCGGCGCGGCGGGCGTTCAGGCTGCTCGGGCTGGCCGACCTGGAGAGCATCGCCGAGTGGTCGGTCACGGCGCTGCATGGCGGGTCGGCACTCGAGGCTGACGCGGCGCTGGAGACCCTGGTGATCAGCGGGATGCTCGACACCGGCGAGGTCGACGTGGCCGGCCAGCCGCGCTACCGGCTGCACGATCTGCTGCGGGTCTACGCCGGCGAACGCGCCCACGCCGAGGACGCACCGGAGGAACAGCGGGCAGCGCTGGCCAGGCACGTGAGGGAGTGCCTGCGCCGGATCAGGGCGGCCACCCGTGAGCTGCCCATACCGACCGCGCCGCCGTACCCGGAGGCCGAGGCGACCGGAGGGGTGGGCGCCGCGTGGCTGGCCGCCGAGCACAGGACGCTCATCCACGGCGTGCAGGTGGCCGTCGACCTGGGGATGGCGGAGGAGGCCGCCGAGCTGGCGCATCATCTGTCCGCGTACCTGAACCTCGAAGGGTTCCTCGACGACGTGGAGCGGCTGCAGCGGCTCGTGATCGCCGCGGCTCCCGGTGAGCGGATCGCGCTGCGGGCGGAGCTGCTCCTGGCGGGGGTGCCGCTGTCGCGAGGGGCCTACGGGAGCGCGAGCGCGCACTTCGGCCGGCTGTTACGGGACTTCCAGCGGATCGGCGACCAGCACGGGGCCGCGTACGCGCTGATCAACCTTGCCGCGTGCCACCACGGGGCCGGGCATTGGGAGCAGGGGCTGGACGACGCGAACCGAGCCATCGCCATGATGGAGGAGCTGGGCGACAGCGGCGGGGTCGACTACGCCGCGATCTGGCCCATCTGGATCCACATGGAGCTCGGCCGGTACGGCGAGGCGATGCGGCTCTGCCAGGAGCGGCTGGCCAAGGCGGGCGACGACCCCCGCGTGCGCGGCGACCTGCTGCGGGCCCTGGGCACCGTCCGCTACATGCGCGGTGACGTGGCCGAGGCGGTGCGGTGCTACCGGGAGAGCCTGCTGATCAGCGAGGCCATCGGGGACCGTGTCGCGGTGAGCAAGGTGCTGCGCAGGCTCGGTGAGGCGGTGGGGGCGCTCGGCGGGTTCGACGAGGCCGTGGACGCGCTCGGCCGGGCCCGGTCGCTCTTCCGCGAGTGCGGCGACGAGCTGGGCGAGGCCCTGGCCACGTACGCGCTCGGCGAGGTGCGGCTGCGGCAGGGCCGCGCCGGGGAGGCGCTCGGCCTGCTGGGCGCCGTACGCGAGCGGCTCGGGACCGACGGGCCGCCCGTGTGGCGGGCCCGCGTGCTCAGGGAGCTCGGGCGCGCGCACGCCGAGCTGGGGGAGCGCGAGCGCGCGGCCGCGGCGTGGCGCGAGTCGATCGAGTTGTTCGAGAGCGGACCGGAGCGCGCGCGGGTGGAGGCCTACCTGGCCGGCTGATACCTGGTCATCGGCACGGCCGGGGATCGTGCCGCCGAGCGCCTGCTCCACCTGCGGCCGCGACGTCGCGGCAGTGGGGCGCCCGCGCCAAGAAGAGCCACTGCGCGACGATGAGCCCGGTGGCCAGCGTGTCGTAGCAGGGCAGAGCGGCGGCCAGGGCCGCCACCTGGGCCGGGGTCATACCTGAGAGCTACGCCGAAGTGGGCTCCCCGGGGTGAGGACGACCACGAGGCGTGATCCCTAGCGTCGGTGTCGGAAAACACGAGTGATCTCCGGCATGAAAGGACCGACAGCCATGGCCTCCCCGCCGCGCGGCACCCGCCTGCGCCGCGCCCTGCTCGCCGCGTTCGTCGCCGGGGCGGTGGCCGTGCCCGTGTCGGGTGCGGCCCGTCCCGGCGCCGTACCGGCGCCCGCCCCCGCCGCCCTGCCCCCGTTACGCGCCGTGACGCCCGCCGCCCTCGCGCAGCGGTACGCCGCCACCCGCGAGGACATCCGCGCGGCCGAGCGGGCCGCGGCCCGCCACGGCGACGTCCGCCGCTCCGGCCGGCTGCGCGAGATGGGCGGACCCGACCGGAGCTTCCTGTCCTTCGACGGGCGCGACGGCGGACGCACCGTCGAGGTCTTCGGCGACCTGTCCCGCGCGGACCGGATCGCGGTGCTGGTGCCCGGCTCCGACACCAACCTGGACATGTACGACCGGCTGCGGGCCGGCGCGACCCGGCTGCGCGACGCGCTGGGCGAGGGGGCGGCGGTCGTCGCGTGGCTGGGGTACCGGACGCCGAGCACGGTGAGCACCGAGGTGCTGACCACCGGCCGCGCCGACGAGGCCGCGCCCGCCCTGCGCGCCTTCGTGCGGACGCTGCGCGGGCTCGAACCGCACGCGAGGATCTCCCTGCTGTGCCACTCGTACGGGTCGGTGGTGTGCGGGCGGGCCGCGCCGGGCCTGGAGGTGGCCGACATCGTCCTGTACGCCAGCGCCGGTGTGGGCGTCGACACGGTCGCTGAGCTGCGCACGCGGGCCACCGTCTGGGCCGGCCGGGCCAGCGGTGACTGGGTCGCCGCGGTGCCCAACGCGCGGATCAGGCTCCCGTTCGCCACGGTGGGACTCGGCGCCGACCCGGCCGGGCGGGGGTTCGGCGCCCGGGTCTTCGCCGCGGGCGACGGCGGGCACAGCGACTACCTGAAGGCGGGCTCGCTCAGCCTGGCCAACCTCGCCGCGATCGCGTCCGGCCGGCCCCCGGCCCCGCCGGGACACGACTCATGACCGCGCAGGGGGTGTCCGGGCGTGGCCTGGCCGGGCGTGACCTGGTCACGCGGATCGAGGCCGCGACCCCGCCGGGGCGGGACAGGGCGCTGGACGGGTTGCGCGCGCTGGCGATCGCCGGGGTGGTCCTGGGCCACTGGCTCGTCACCGCCCTCGTGCTGGACAGCGGCACGCTGCGCGGCGCGAGCCCGCTGACGTACCTGCCCGAGCTGACCCCCGTCTCCTGGTCGCTGCAGACCCTGGCGGTGTTCTTCTGGGTGGGCGGCCGGGCCGCGGCGCGCGGCCACGCCTCCGCGCGCGCCCGGGGAGTGGGATACGGGCCGTGGGTCCGCGGCCGGCTGGCCCGGCTGTTCCGGCCGGTCGCGGCCGTGACAGCGGTCTGGAGCCTGGCGGCGGTGGTGATGCTCGCCTCGGGCGCCGGCCAGCAGACCGTGTACGCGCTGGTCAGGCTGGTGCTGTCGCCGCTGTGGTTCCTGCTGGTCTACGCCGCGCTGACGGCGGCCACGCCGCTGGCCGCCCGGCTGAACCCCCTGTGGCCGCTCGCCGTCGTCGCGCTGGCCGACCTCGTCCGGTACGGGCTTGACGGCCCCGCCTGGGCCGGCTGGGTCAACGTGCCTGCGGGCTGGCTGGTGCCGTACTGCCTGGGCGCGGCCCGCGTCTGGGACGGCCCGCGTGCCCGGGCGGCCGCGTGGGGCCTGCTGGCCGGAGCCGGGCTGGTCGCGGCCGGGCTCGTGCTGTGGGCCGGGTATCCCGCCGCCATGGTCGGGGTGCCCGGCGCGCCCGTCTCCAACCTGGCTCCGCCCACCCTGGCGGCGGTCGCCTTCGGACTGGCCCAGTGCGGCGCGGCCCGGCTGCTGTACGACCCGCTGCGGCGGGCGCTGCGACGGCCCGCCGCCTGGGCGGCGGTGGCACTGGTGAACCTGTCGGCCATGACCCTGTTCCTCTGGCACCAGACCGCGATGATGGTGGTCACGGCGCTCGGCCTGCTCGCCGGCGTGCCCCTGCCCGGCCTGCACACGCTCCCCTCGGACGCCGGATGGGTGCTCGCCCGCCTGCTCTGGCTGCCCGCCTTCGCGCTGGCCCTGCTGGGCTGCTGGGCGGCCTTCCACGCGTACGAGCGGGTGGGGACCCGTTCCGGCGGCGGGGCGCGGCATGTCTAGGGTGGTCCCGATGACGGGAAGGGGCGCAGGGGCGTGAAGGGGCAGGGGCGTGGGCCGCGCGCGCTGTTCGCGGACCTCCGGACGGACCTCCTGGCCCTCGGGCCGGACCCGCTGCCGCGCATGGCCGGGCCGCGCCCGCTGGCCCGGCTGCCGCACGTGCTCGTGGTGCTGTTCGCGGTCACCCTGGGGCTCACCGGCCGCGGCTATCCCGACTACCCGGCCTTCCAGGGGCTCGCCCTGGTGCACGCGGTGGTGCTGGTCGTGGCGATGTCCCGGCCGCTCATGGCGTGGTGGGCGTCCCTGGCCGTCACCGTCGCCGGCTCGTGGCCCACCGAGATGAGGGCCGTGGGGGACCTGCCGTTACGGTGGACGCCCTCCCCGCGGCTCCCCGGGCCGGTGACACCGGATGTGGGGCGGGTGGCGGCCGAGTGGCTGCCGCTCGTCTGGTCCTGGACCGCACCCGCGGTCGGCCTGCAGGCGGGGGTGCTGTTCCTGGTCGCGCTGCGGGTGCGGCCCCGGGTGGCGGCCGAGACGCTGACGATCACCATCCTGGTGGGGACGGCCTGCCTCTTCCTGGTCAACGCGCCGGAAAGCCTCGGCGACGCTCCGGCCGGCCTGCCCGTCCTGCTGGTCGCGACCGTGACCGGCGCCGCGTTACGCGGCCGTCGCGTGGCCCGCAGCCGCCTGATCGAGCAGGAAGTGATCACCGCCGAGGAGCGCGCCCGCCGCGCCGTGCTGGAGACGCGCAGCCGGATCGCCCGCGAGCTGCACGACGTCGTCGCCCACCACATGTCGGTGATCTCCATCCAGGCGCAGGTCGCGCCCCATCTGGTGGACAACCCGCCCGGCGAGCTGACCGACAACCTGGCGGGCATCCGCCAGAACGCCGTCGAGGCGCTGACGGAGCTGCGGCGGATCCTGGGCGTGCTGCGCTCGGAGGACGCCCACGCCGACGGGTCGCGTGACAGCCCGCAGCCCACCCTCGACCGGCTGGACGAGCTGGTCGACAACGTGCGCGGCGCCGGGCTGACGGTGACCGCCGAGACCATCGGCGAGCCGCGCCCGCTGTCGCCGGGAGTGGAGCTGTCGGCGTTCCGGATCGTCCAGGAGGCGCTCAGCAACGTGCTGCGCCACGCGCCCGGAGCGGACGCGCGGGTAGAGATCCGGTACCTGCCCGCCGCCCTGGTGATCCGGGTCGCCAACACCGCGCCGGACCGCCCCATGCCGCCGCCGAGCGGTCCCGGGCACGGGCTGCTGGGTATGCGGGAGCGCGCGGCCATGCTGGGCGGCGAGCTGGCCACCGGTCCGGCACCGGACGGCGGCTTCGAGGTGACCGCCGTCCTCCCCGTCACCCCGGCCCCCGCTGCCGCCTTCGGTGAGGAGATCGCATGACACGGTCCATCCGCGTGGTGATCGCCGACGACCAGGTGATGGTCCGGCAGGGCTTCACGGTCCTGCTCGACGCCGAGCCCGGCATCGAGGTCGTCGGCCAGGCCGTGAACGGCCTCGACGCCGTCGCCATGACCGCCGAGCTGTCCCCGGACGTCGTCCTGATGGACATCCGCATGCCGGAGCTCGGCGGCATCGAGGCGACCCGGCGCATCACCCGGACCGCCGGCGCCACCGCCAAGGTCCTCGTCCTGACCACCTTCGACCTCGACGAGTACGTGTACGAGGCGCTGCGCGCCGGCGCGTCCGGCTTCCTGCTGAAGGACGCCTCGGCCGCCGAGCTGGCGCACGCGGTGCGGGTCGTGGCGGCGGGCGACGCCCTGTTGGCCCCGAACATCACCAAGCGGCTCATCTCGGAGTTCTCCCGCATGGCCGGGGCTCCCCGCGCTCCGCTCAAGGAGCGGCTCGGCGACCTGACGGAGCGCGAGACCGAGGTCCTGTCCCTGATCGCGCAGGGTCTGTCGAACGCGGAGATCGCCGGACGCCTGGTGGTGGCCGAGCAGACCGTGAAGACCCATGTGGGCCGGATCCTGGTCAAGCTGGGCCTGCGCGACCGCACCCAGGCCGCCGTCTTCGCGTACGAGACCGGCCTCGTCCGTCCTTCCGGCTACTGAGACCCGCCGGCTACCGGCCCCCCTCCTGGCCGAACATCTCGGTGAAGCGGCCGACGAGCATCTCCCGGCCCTTGACCTGGGCGATCGTCTGAGGGTCGGCGATGCCCTCGCCGAAGGAGCCCGATCCGCCCTCCGGTCCGAGCGTGACCGCGATGAGCGGCCCGAGCGGCGTGTACTCCTGCTGCTCACCCTCGCCCGTGATCAGCGCGCGGATGTTGCCGGCCACCAGCTCCGCCTGCCGGCCCGCTATGGCCGCCATGTCGCGGTCGGCGTTCGCGATGTCGCCGACGGCGAAGACGCGCGTCTCGCCCTCCACGCGCAGCCGGGCGTCGACGCGGACGTAACCCCGCTCGTCGCGCCGGTCCGCGAGCGAACCGCCGTCGAGGTACTCGGTGTGCACCCGGACGCCGAACGCGCGGTACCACAGGTCGGCGGTGATCTCCTCGCCGTCGGTCGTGGTGACGCTGACGGCGCCGCGCGTGGCGGGCGGCGTGCCCGGCAGCTCCCGCAGCTTGACCCCCAGCCGCAGCTCGACGCCCAGCTCGCGAAGCTGGCGGCGCAGCTCGTCGCGCAGCTCCTGGATGAACGGGCCGGCCAGGACGTCGTCGGCGGTGTCCGTCACGGTGACGTGCTTGTCGGGGTGGAACGCCTTGATCTCGCCGGCCAGCTCCAGCCCGGTCGGTCCCGCGCCCACGATCAGCACGCGCCCGGCGCCGGCCAGCTCCTGGTGGGCCGCCCGGTGACGCGCCTTGGCGGCGACGAGGTCGGGCTCGTCGTTCTTGGCGGGGAACGGGTACGAGGAGCCGGTGGCGAGGACCAGGTAGTCGGGTTCGAGGACACCGCCGGACTCCAGCTCGACCCGGCGCCCGTCCACCCGTACGGCGCGGTCGCGGACGAACCGGCCGTGGACGAGCAGCCGGTCGTACGGGAAGTAGATGCGGTCCACCCAGTCGGGCTGGACCAGCGAGCGCAGCGCGGCGACGTTGTGCACGAACCCCTCGGTGGGGTCGACGAGCGTGACGTCGGCCACGTCGTCGAGCGCCTTGGCGACGCTGATGCCCGCGTACCCGCCGCCGAGGACGGCGACGGACGGGCGGACGGCGGAGGTGTTGTCGGTCATGGCGACTCCAGCTGTGGGTGTGTGAGCGGCGTCATCTGATAGCGGAAGAAGAGTTACTTCTATTTCCGAAGTGACAAGCTACACGCTAGCGCCTTGGGTTGCGAGAGGGTGGAGCGGAGCACTGTTCCGATCCCGTCCGGACAGGGAGGTTCGCGGCCGTCCGCGGGCCGTACGCGTGCGCTAGCGTGGAATCATGGCGGTGACCCCCAACCAGAGCCACGACACCGCGTCGGAGGCATGCGTCCGCGCCGACGCCGCGCTCGCCCGCGCGTTCGTGTTCCTGGGGAAGCGCTGGAACGCCGTCATCCTCGGCACCCTGAGCCAGGGCCCGGTGGGCTTCCGCGACCTCTCGCGCGCCATCGGCGGGATCTCCGACTCGGTGCTGTCCGACCGCCTCGCCGACCTGGCCGCCGCGGGCCTGATCACGCGCAGGGTCGAGGAGGGGCCGCCGGTCGCCGTCTCGTACACGCTGACCGACCGCGGCGTCGCCCTGATGCCGGCGCTCAGCCAGATCTCGGCCTGGGCCAGCGAGCACCTGCTGGCCGACGACTGTTAGCACTACAGGAGCTGCTCGCCTTCTCCGGTTGTCCGGCCGAGCACTGGGGGCGTCCGCGCACCACCAATCCGATCGAGTCCACCTTCGCCTGTCGCCCTCGTCCGTGCGAGGCGCCCGCTTCGAACGCGGTGTGCTGCTGGAACGTCACGAAGGGAAAGACGCCGCATGACCGACCCCGGCCGCTACGACCACTGCGGGCTCTATCCACGGGGCGCCGACCACGAGGCTGCGATCGAAACCATTGCTCGGCGTGTCTGCTGCTTCCTGTAGAGCCCATGCCGGGGCGATGCGTTCGCCCCGGCATGGGCTCTCTACTCGGCGTGCGCGGGCTTCGGGAGCGCGAGCATCACAAGTGCCGTGATCACGTAGAGCGCGGCGGAGACGATCAGGACGATGCTGAGCGCGTGACTGTAGTCGGCCAGCACCGGTGCTCCGGTGGCTGAATCGGTGACGGTGGTGAAGAAGATCGTGCCGAGCACGGCGATGCCGACGGCGCCGCCGATCTGGTTGACGGTGGAGAGCACCCCGCCTGCGGCGCCTGCGTTGCGTCCGGGGACGCCTGCGAGGACGACGTTGACGAGAATGGGTGCGGCGAGACCGAGCCCGAGGCCACCGATGAGGAGTGCGAGGGCGAGGAGCCAGTATCCGGGATCGTTGCCGTCCTTGACGATGTACCACAGGACGAGCTGAGATGCCGCGATGGTGAGCGAGCCGGTGATCAGGAGCGTTCTGCCCGCTTTGGCGGCGAGAGCGACGCCGAGGCCGGAGGTGATGATCGAGCCGAGCGCGTACGGGAGGATCACCAGGCCGGCCTCCCACGCGGTTCGGCCGGTTCCGTTCTGGAGATAGATCGAGAGGGTGAGGAAGTAGGACCCGATGCCGCCGAAGAAGAGCACCGAAGCGCTCAGGCCGACTGCGAAGGCGCGGATTCTCAGCAGAGCCGGGTCGAAGACAGGTTCGTCGCCGCGTCCGGTGAGGCGGCGCTCGTGGGCGAGGAAGATCGCGAGCACGATGATTCCGGCTGCGAGGAGGGCGTAGCCGGCCCAGGTCCATCCCCATGTCTCGGTCTGGATGATCGGCAGCAGCAGGAGCAGGATGCCCGTGGCCGCGAGGAGAGCGCCGGGGAGGTCCAGTCGCGCTGTGGAGGCTGAGCGGGACTCCGGCAGGACCTTCGCGCCGATGATGAGCGCGAGGATCGAGACGGGCACGTTGATCCAGAAGATCGTGCGCCAGCCCAGGCCGAACAGGTTGGCGTCGACGAGCAGCCCGCCCAGCAGCGGGCCGGCGACCGAGGCGAGGCCCTGGACCGCTCCGTAGGCGCCAAAGGCCTTGGCGCGCTCCTCCGGAGCGAATGATGCCCGGATGATCCCGAACACCTGCGGGACCATGATCCCGGCGGTCAGTCCCTGCCCGGCCCGCATGCCGATGAGCATCCCTGGATCGACGGCCAGCGCGCACAGCGCCGAGGTGACCATGAACCCGGCCAGCCCGATCATGAACAGCCGCTTGCGGCCGTACTGGTCGCCGAGCCGTCCGCCGGTGATCAGGCCCGCGCCCAGGGTGAGGGTGTAGGCGGCGATCGTCCACTGGATCTGGGCGTCGCCGGCACCCAGGTCTTGGGCTATCGCCGGGGCCGCGACGGTGACGATCGTCGCGTCGAGAAGGTCCATGAAGGAACCGAAGAGCACTACCAACAGCGTCATGGTCGCGCCGGCGCTGGCGATGAGTGTCGGCGAAGCCTCAGTGGTGCGGGTGCCCTCTCGGGGGCTCGGTGAATCGGTCATGGCGGCCACCATCGCGGGCATAGTTGCCATCGAGTGACCGCTATGGGGGAGAGAATCGGAGAATCATGGCTGCTACCTCCGCGCGGACGCTCAAGCTGCTGTCAATCTTCGGGATCGGCGCGACCCTGACCGCCGAGGAACTCGCCACCCGCCTCGGAGCGTCGGTGAGAACCGTGCGTCGCGACATCGACACGCTGCGCGACCTCGGGTACGAGATCGAGGCCGTCCGCGGAGCGGGCGGGGGATATCGGCTTGGTCGCGCCACCCGCTTGCCGCCAGTCGTATTCGACGAAGATCAGGCCATCGCCACGGCCGTCGCGCTTCAGACCGTGCCGACGGTCCTTTCCGGCATCCGCGAGAACGCGGCCCGTGCGCTCGCCACGCTGCACCAGGCGATGCCCGCGCGCAGCCGCCTGCACGCCGAAGCGTTCACCGTCTCTTCGGCCCGCAACTACTGGGAGTTCCCCGCGCCACCGATCGACGCCGAGATCGTCCGCGCCGTCGGCAGCGCGATCAACCGGCGGCACGTCGTTCGCGTGGACTACACCGGTGACGGCGAACCTGTCACGCTCACGCTGGAACCGCACGACCTCGTGGTCTGGGCAGCACGCTGGTACCTGGTCGCCTTCGACCCGGATGCGGACCGGTGGCGGGCGATGCGCGTGGACGGCATCAAACCACACATGCCCACGCACACCCCCTTCGACCGACGTGACATCCCGCAGGGCGATCCCGTCGCCTTCGTCATGACCGCACACGACCGCGGAGACGCCGCCGCCGAATGGCAATGCCGCGGCTCAGCCATCGTCGCTCTGCCCGCCTCCACCGTCGCCCGGTTCGCTCCCGGCGGATCGACAGTCGGATACGACACCGAGAACACTTGCCGACTCACGCTCGGCGCATGGTCATGGCCAGGACTGGCAGGACTGCTCCTCACCTTCGACGCCGACATCACGGACATCCAACCAGCTGAACTCAGGCAAGCCCTGCACTCCTTGCGCGACCGCATCAGCAAGGGACTCGGACCCGACAGACCCGACCGGTGACCCTTCGCCTCGGCGACCCGGCGCAGCGCCTCCACGAGAGCGCGGCTGTGATCCACGTTCTCGCTGGAGAACCGCGGGCTGTTGAGCCGCTGTGGCGTGTGCGCGCCTTTGGTGTCCCTCCGGTTCTGGGTTCTTGAAGCTGGTTTGGGGTTGGGGTTGCTTCCTTGGGGCCCGCTTTACAGGGAGTTTTCGATGGCGGCCACGATCGCCGGGTCCTCCGGAGGGGTGCCGGGGCGGAAGCGGGCGGCGACCTCGCCGTCCCGGGTGACCAGGAACTTCTCGAAGTTCCACTGGACGTCTCCCGCCTCGCCTGCCGCGTCCGGGGTCTGCGTGAGCGTGGCGTAGAGCGGGTGGCGGTCCGGGCCGTTGACGTCGGCCTTCTCCAGCAGCGGGAAGTCCACCCCGTACGTCGTCGCGCAGAACTCCTGGATCTCCTCGGCCGAGCCCGGCTCCTGGCCCATGAACTGGTTGCAGGGCATGCCCACCACGCTGAAGCCGCGCGGCCCGTAGCGCTGGTGGAGCTCGACGAGGCCCGCGTACTGGGGGGTCAGGCCGCACTTGGAGGCGACGTTCACGATCAGGAGGGTCTGGCCGCCGGCGAGCTCGCCGAGCGTCGTGGGGTCGCCCGCGAGGATGCGGAGCGGAATGTCGCGAAGAGTCATGATCTGACCCTATAGAGCCCCACTCGGGGTCGGTGCGAGGGCGCGGGTTGTGGATCTCCAAACGTGATCGCCCGAAAGTGTGACGAGCTTCACATTTGGCTACAAAAGCCCTGAATACGGACATATTGCTCTCTTTGCTACGAATCTACGCAGAGATGGACAACTAGCGATAAAGGTCTCTTTTCCGGCATGGTGTCGCTTCCCCGACCCCCGCTCGAAAGGGACCCCCATCCATGTCCATGCTTCGTCGTGCCAGTGTCCTGCTCCTCTCGGCCGCCCTCGTGGCCGGTGGCGGGGCGACGGCCGCGCAGGCGCAGACCGCCCAGGCGGCCGGCGCGAAGAACAAGGCCATCGCCAAGACCCTGGCCGCCAAGCGCGGCTGGACGAAGAACGGCCAGTTCAAGTGCCTCGTCAAGCTCTGGCGCAAGGAGAGCGGCTGGAACCACCGCGCCCAGAACAGCTCCTCCGGCGCCTACGGCATCCCCCAGGCGCTGCCCGGCAGCAAGATGGCCTCCAAGGGCAGCGACTGGCGCACGAACCCCAAGACGCAGATCAAGTGGGGCCTGTCCTACATCAAGCAGCGGTACGGCTCGCCGTGCGGCGCGTGGGCGCACTCCGAGTCGCACGGCTGGTACTGAGCGAGCCTCGCGGACGTCCCCGTTTCCCGTAAAGGTGGCGCAAGCCCAGCGTCGGGCCGCTTCACGGGAGCCCAGCGAGACGGCGACGAGTCGTGAAGGATCACGCAAACACCTGTCCAGCGCGTGTCGCTGTGCGTGACCGATGATTACGGAGCGTAATAGAAACCCGCTAGAGGAACGTCGCGGAGCCCTCCGGGCCGCCCAGCACGATCGGGCGGTCACCGGAACCCGGAGTGGCCGCGCGGGCCCTCCTCGTCCGAGCCACGGACGCGGAGCGGCAGGGTGTCCGGGTGACCGGGGCGCCCGTCCGCACGCGACCCGACAGCAAGGATCGCATTGGACAGCAAACGCGCCCTTCACAGCGCTCTGACCGTGACGGCAGCCGCCGTCGCACTCGGCACCACGGCGACGCCCGCCGTCGCCGCACCCGGCGCCACCGCGCCGGCCAACGGAGCCGACTCACACGCACAGGCCCACCAGTGGAAGGCCGGGCCACAGGCTCTCCCGTGGAGGACCGACACACGGGCCCTCCAGGGGAGGACTGACACACGGGCCCTCCAGCGGGGGGCTGACACAGAGGCCCTCCAGCGGAGGGCCGCGACACGGTCTCTCCAGCGGAGGGCCGACACGCGGGCCCTCCGGCGGAGGGCCGGGACGCCGGTCGTCCACCAGGGCTCATGGCACGCCCCGGTCATTCAGCTCCGCACCTGGACACCCTCGGTCAAGCCACCCGGACTCGCCACCCGGCTGCTGAACGCCCGGCAGGCCGCCGACCTGAGGCCCCAGCGCCGGAACAAGGTGATCGCCCTGGACCAGGTGGTCCGCAGGTCCTGGTCGTACCAGGAGTTCCAGTGCCTGGACAGCCTCTGGACAAGGGAGAGCAACTGGAACCACCGCGCATACAACAGCTCCTCCGGCGCCTACGGCATCCCGCAGGCCCTGCCCGGGGGCAAGATGAGTGGAGCGGGCGCCGACTGGCGCTCGAACCCGGAGACGCAGATCCGCTGGGGCCTCGCCTACATCAAGGGCAGGTACGGCCGGCCGTGCGGCGCCTGGGGCCACTTCCGATCGCACAACTGGTACTGACGGCAGCCGTTCTGGGGAAGGAACGGCTGCCCGAGCGGAGGGCGCCCGGTGTCAGCGGGTGCCCTCCCTGCGTGCCGGATGCACGGTGATCGCCTGGATGAGCAGCTCCACGCCGAACGCGAACTCGGCCTCGTGGTCGCAGGCGCCGAGCAGCGGCGCGAGGGCGCTCACCTCCGGGAACAGGGCCGGGTCGGCGGCCTCCGCGCCGGCCAGGTGCCGGTGGTGGGTGGGCGCGAACGTCGGCGTCACCCCCACCTCGCGCAGCAGCGAGCCCACGACGAAGGCGATGAACAGCCGCAGCACCCGCACCGCGTCGGGCCCGTCGAACCCGGCGCTGCGCAGCGTGGCCAGGGCGCGCTCGACCGGCAGCAGCCCGGCGGCGGAGTGGAGCTGGCGGCTGACCACCAGCATGGTGCAGCGCGGGTAGTGGTGCGCGATCTGCCGGAAGGCGCGCGCCTGCGTCCGGACCCGGTCGGTCCAGTCGGCGTCCGGGTCGTCGGTGAACTCGATCTCGCTGAGCACGGTCTCGGCCACGCCGTCGAGCAGCGCGTCCTTCGTCGGCACGTGGTTGTAGAGGGACATCACCCCGACGCCCAGCTCGGCCGCGATGCGCCGCATGGACACCGCGTCGGCGCCCTCCCGCTCGATCAGGCCGATCGCGGCCGTGACGATGCGCGCCCTGGACAGCGGCTCCGTGGTCATGACTCATTCTATTGACGCGCGTCCTCCGCCAGGGGTGTGTGTTCCGCCAGCTTCAGGCGCGAACGCTGGATGAACGTCCATGGTCCCGCCGGGCCGTCCGATGGTTGCCTTTGGGGCATGGAAGCCATGACAGCCACGGGCCGCACGGTCGTCCCCGCGCGGGAAGCGCGTGCGGCGCGGCTGGCCGCCGGGCAGCGCGTGAGCGTGGTCGACCTTGACGGCGGCCAGGTCGGCGACGTGTTCGCCTTCGCCGCCGAGGACGTGACCGAGCACCTCAGCGCCGCCCACACGCGCGCCGCCACGAAACGGTTGTTCCCCGCGGTGGGCGAGCCGTTCGTCACCGACCGGCGGCGACCGATACTGACGCTCGTCTCCGACACCTCTCCGGGCCGGCACGACATGTTGATCGCGGCCTGTGATCCGGCCCGGTACGCCGGACTGGGCGCGACGGCCTCGCACCCTTCGTGCGCGGACAACCTGCGTCGCGCGCTCGCCGCGATGGGGTTGTCCGTCCCCTTCACGCCGCAGCCGGTCAACGTGTTCATGCGCATCCCTGTCGGCGAGGACGGACGGCTCAGCTGGCTGCCCGCCCTCAGCCGTCCGGGGGACGCCATCACGTTCGAGGCGGCCATGGACTGCGTGTTCGTGGTCTCCGCCTGCCCCCAGGACCTCGTCGGGATCAACGCCGGCGAGCCGACGTCGCTGGCGATGGACGTCAGCGCCCCGAACTGACCCTTGAAGCCGAGGAAGCGAACCATCATGAGTGCATCACACCCCGCGCTGCTGCCGGCCCGCATCGGCGGCGTCGACCTGCCCAACCGGCTCGCGGTCGCCCCGATGACCCGCGTCTCCGCCGCGCCGGACGGCACGCCGACGCCCGAGATGGCCGACTACTACGCGAGCTTCGCCGACGGCGGCTTCGGCCTGCTGATCAGCGAGGGTACCTACACCGACACCGCCTACAGCCAGGGATATCTCAACCAACCGGGAATCGTCACGCAACGGCACGCCGCCGCCTGGCGGGAGATCGCCGCCCGGGCGCACGCCGCCGGAGCGCGCGTCGTTCTCCAGCTCATGCACGCCGGCGCGCTCTCCCAGGGCAATCCGCACCGGAGCGAGACCGCCGGCCCCTCCGCCGTGCCGCCGATCGGGGAGAAGATGCCCGAGTACGGCGGGCACGGACCGTGGCCGGCGCCCAGGCCGATGACCGCGGACGACATCGAGGAGGTGGTGCGCGGCTTCGCCGCCTCGGCGGCACGCGCCCGCGCCGCGGGCTTCGACGGCGTCGAGGTCCACGCCGCCAACGGTTACCTGCTGGACCAGTTCCTCACGGACTACACCAACCGGCGCGACGACTCCTACGGCGGCCCCGTCGCGAACCGGGTGCGCCTGACGGCCGAGGTCGTGTCGGCCATCAAGGCGGAAGCCGGGAACGACTTCTGCGTCGGCGTGCGGCTGTCGCAGACCAAGGTCAACGACTTCGTCCACCGCTGGCCGGGCGGCGCGCACGACGCGCGGATCATCTTCGCCGCGCTCGCCGCGGCGGGGGCGAGCTACCTGCACATCGCCAGCGAGGGACGCGACTGGATCGACACCGCCAAGCTGGACGGCGGCGTCACGATCACCGGTCTGGCACGCCAGGTGACCGGCCTGCCGGTCATCGCCAACGGCGGCATGCACGACGTGGCGCAGGCGGCGCAGGTGCTCTCGGACGGCCATGCCGACGTGGTGTCCGTCGCGCGAGGCGCGCTGGCCAACCCCGACCTGCCTCGCCGCCTGGCCGAGGGCCTGCCGCTGAAGGGGTTCGACCACATGATGCTGCAGCCCATGGCGACCCTGGGCAACGCCAGGCAGTGGCGGCAGGCGGCCGAGGCGACGGTGTGACCGTGCGGGCGGCCGGGGGCGGCGTTCAGCCCATGGCGTCGATGGCCAGGGCGAGGAACAGGTCCACCCGGTCCTCCGTGCGGCCCACGTCCCTGCCCGTCAGCTCGGCGATCCTGTCGAGCCGGTTGCGCAGGGTGTTGACGTGGATGTGCAGGGCCGCCGCCGTCGCCGCCCAGTGCCCGTCGTGATCGAGGAAGGCGCGTAGCGTCCGCTCCAGGTCGCCGCCGCGCCTGGCGTCGTGCTCCCTGACGGGCGCCAGCAGGTCGCCGGAGAACCCGCGCAGCGTGCCGGCGTCCACCAGGCCGAGCAGCAGCCGGTGCGTGCCGAGCTCGGCGAAGCTGCGCACCGAAGGGCCGCCGCGGCTGCGGCGCAGCACCCGGCACGCCTCCCGCGCGTGCACGAGCGGCTGCCTGAGCTCCGCCGAGTGCGGTGCGATGCCGCCGAGCCCGGTGACGGGCCGCCGCCCGGGGAACCGTCCCGCCACGCCCTGGAGCAGCCGTTCCGCGAGCCTGGGCAGGTCGTGCTCCGGCTGCCGCCAGGTGAGCACGGCCACGACGTCCTGGGTGCCGCCCGCGACCACGGACGGCACCCCCTCGTTCGCGAAGAACTCGCCGACCACCTCGGCGAGACCGTGCAGTGTGGGCCCGTCCGCACCGGCGAAGGCCACCGCGCAGACCGCGAGCGGCCCGGCCGGGTCCACGCCGAACGCGCGCAGCCGTTCGGCCGCCTCCGCGGCGCGCCGCCCGCCGGACAGCACCATCTCCAGCAGCTCGCTGGCGAACCGCAGCTCGATGGCCTGCACGGCCTGCTGCTTGGCCACTTCCAGGCTGAGGAACTTGGCGGCCTGCTCCAGCGCCTCCCGCTCGACGGAGGTGAGAGCGGAGAGCGGGCGCAGGCAGATGAGCGCCGCGTCGACGTCGCCCACCGCGCCCACCGGGTACAGCGCCGCGAGGCCGGTGCGGAGCCGCAGCTCCAGCGCCGGTGGCCGCCTGGCCAGCCCGGCCGTCACGACGCGGACCTGCTCGTCGTCCAGCTCGGCTCCGGCGGCGGCGAGCAGTCTGCCCATCCGGTCGACCACCGCCAGCGGCAGATCGTGGTCGCGGGTCAGGACGCGGAGCACACCGGAGGCGCCGGCTCCGCGCGAGATCGCCGTGGCCAGGGCGTCGCCCCTGCGGATCATGCCCACCAGGGCCTCCTGGCGCTGATCGGCGTACAGCGCGGAGACCGCGTGGGAGACGGCGGTGAACGGCACCTCCGCGGAGATCTCCAGCAGCGGCAGCCCGGCCTCCTCGCAGGCCTTCACCAGTTCCTCCGGCGCGCGCGGCACCTTGGCGCGCAGCCCGAACACGATGCCGCCCGCCCTGGCCCGCCGCACGCCGGCCACGAACTCGGCCGGTGTCACCTGCCCGTCCCACAGGCCGTTGGTCAGCACCAGCTCCCGCTCCCTGACGTACGGGGAGGGGTCGGGCAGCTCGGTGTTGTGGACCCAGGCCAGGGGCTCGTCCAGCGCGCCCGGCGGGCCCGGCACCAGCACGCGCAGTCCGAGTGAAGCGTCCCCGGCCAGGGAGCTCAGCGTGAACACCTTTGTGAATATAGACAGCGGCCGCCGGCCGGGCCGTGGGACCCCGCGCTCAGGCGGGGCCCGGGCCCTCCTCCCGCACCCGGGCGATCAGCTCCTCCACCTGGGTGCTCAGTTTGGTCCCGCGTGACCACCCCGCGTAGTGGGTGATGAAGACCACCACTTCGCGCAGCTCGTCCTCCGACAGCAGGTTCGTGCGCAGGGCGGCGTCGAGCTGGACCTCCGCCTGGTCGTCGATTCCCTGGCCGATCAGCAGGCCGAGGAGCAGCAGGCGGCGGTCCCTGAGCGACAGCACGTCACGCGACCACAGGTCGCTGAACTGACGCTCGGCCGTCATGCCGTAGGAGTCCACGGTCTCGATCACCGGTTCTTTCATGAGTGCGCTCCCCAGTCGGAGGGATCCTCATATCTTTCGTCACTTCCTGAGAGGAACCAATGGGGGGTTGCACGAACGTTGTACGGCGGTGACCGTTGAGGGAGCGGCCCTGACGTCGGCTCTGTCTGGTCTGTAACAAGTGAAGCCAAGGTCCGGGCAAGATTTGGTCAAGATTTCTCATCGTACATCCGGCTCGTCGCGCCCGAAAACGGGCACAACAACGGCGTTGGTCCGCCAAGCGGAGGTAACCCCCGGTGAGAACGGCACGGGCCTGGGTCGCGCTCATGGCCGCGGCCCTCATGCTGTCCGCGTGCGGGCAGCCCGACTACACCTACGTGCGCGACCGTGACGGCACCACCTACTTCAAGGTGCCCGCCTCGTTCGCCCAGCTCAACGCCCACCAGATCGACCTCTACCTGAGCGGGACGCAGCCCGGCTCCCAGGCCGAGGCGGAGCAGTCCCGGCGCGTCTGGTCCGTCGCCTTCGACCAGTCGTCCGAACCGGACGTCACCCACCTGCTCGGCTCCACCGAGCCCTTCGTCTACGCCACCGTCCACCAGCTCACCGACGAGCAGCGCGACGGGGTCTCCCTCGACCGGCTCCGCGACTTCGTCCTGCCGGTGACCGCCCGGGTGCGCGAGCTGTACGAGGCGCAGGCCACGGCCTCCGGCCGGCAGCCGCTGTTCACCGGGTTCGAGCAGATCAGCGACCAGGTGCTCACCTTCGACCGGGGCGCCAGGGGCGTCAGGGTGCGCTTCAGCTACCGGATCGGGGCGGACGTCCAGACCTTCGACCACACCGCCATCCTCGACGAGCAGGGCGACACCGTCTCCGTCATGCTCATCGGCTGCCAGGCGATCTGCTTCCAGGCCCGCGCCGCGGAGTTCGACAGGATCGCCGATTCGTTCAGACTGCTCCGGCTGCCCGGATGAGGGGGCACAGTTGACCACCACCACGCACCACGAAGGGCTGCGCGCGCCCGGCAGCGGGCCGGCCGACCCCGACTCGGTCACCAGGAAGAAGATGCCGTTCTGGGACCGGAGCAAGTTCCTCATCGGGCTGGCCGCGGCCTTCCTCGTGCTGTCCTGGAAGACCATGGCCGACTACGAGGGCATCGTCACCTTCCCGGAGGCTGTGCGGGCCATCGCCTACGAGCACCAGTGGATCTTCTGGCTGCTCGGCGCAGAGGCGCTGCGCCAGCTCCACTTCCTCGTCAGCGAGCGCTCGCCCCGCTACCACGGGTTCTGGAGCCGCCGCGTGTTCGGCGGGTTCGAGCGGTGGGCGCTCACCCGTTTCGACGACTGGACGCGATACCGGATCTCCCGGGCCATCAAGATCGTGTTCTGGGTCGTGCTGGTGGCGCTGGTGCTCGGCGCCGTCCTGGAGACCAGCCCGTTCCTGGCGCTGTTCCGGGCCCCGGCGCTGGTGTTCCAGGCGCTGCCGTTCCTGCTCCAGATCATCTTCCTGTTCTTCGTGGTCATCATCCAGTTCGTCGGCATGTTCTGGTTCCTGTCGCGCGGCGGCGTCGAGACGTACTTCCCCGACGACATCAAGACCCGCTTCGCCGACGTGTGGGGCCAGGACCACGTCGTCGAGCGCGTCCGCGAGAACATCGTCTTCCTCGAACGGCCCGGCGAGATCGAGGAGCGCGGCGGGTACGTCCCCAGCGGCCTGCTGCTGTGGGGGCCGCCCGGGACCGGCAAGACGCTCATGGCCGAGGCGGTCGCGGGGGAGACCGGCAAACCGTACGTGTTCGTGGACCCCGGGGCGTTCACCAACATGTTCATGGGCATCGGCATCCTCAAGGTCAAGACGTTGTTCCGCAAGCTGCGCAAGCTCGCCCTCAGGTACGGCGGCGTGATCGTCTTCTTCGACGAGGCGGACTCGCTCGGCAAACGCGGGCGGCTCGCCGTGCAGGGGCCGCCCGGCCAGGGCGGCGGCTGGTCGGCGTTCTCCGGGGCGCGGGACTGCCACGGCCTCGGCTACCTGTCCGAGGAGACCCGGTCCGTACTGGCCTTCCGCCGCGGCCGTGAGCCGGAGGAGCCCGGCGCCCGCAACCGCTTCATCATGGGCGGCGGCATGAACAGCGGCGACCCCGGCACCCTCCAGGCGCTGCTCACCGAGCTGTCCGGGCTCAAGAAGCCGCGCGGCTTCTTCAACCGGCTCGTCCGCCGGCTGCTCGGCATGCGGCCCAAGCCGCCGCCCAAGTACCGCATCCTCGTCATGATGGCCACCAACCGGCCCGACGCGCTCGACGAGGCGCTGCTGCGTCCCGGCCGCATCGACCGCATCTACAAGGTGGGCTACCCGTCCAAGGCGGGGCGGCTGCGCACCTACCAGGGCTACTTCGACAAGGTCGAGCACGAGCTGACCCCCGAGCAGATCGACAAGCTCGCCACCATCACCCCGTACGCCACCGGCGCCACCATCAAGGACCTGGTCAACGAGTCGCTCATCACCGCCATCCGGGACGAGCGCGAGGTCATCACCTGGTCCGACGTGCTGCGCGCCAAGCGGCTCAAGCAGCTCGGCCCGCCCGAGGACGTCGAGTACATCGAGCGGGAACGGCACGCGGTCGCGGTCCACGAGGCCTGCCACGCCGTCGTCGCCTACGTCACCCGTTTCCACCTGGAGATCGACATCGCCACCATCGAGAAGGGCGCCGACTACCTCGGCATGGTGGCCTCCATCAAGCCGGAGGACCAGTTCACCCGGTGGAAGTCCGAGTACGAGGCCGACATCATGGTCTCCCTCGCCTCCCTGGCGGGCGAGCGGATGTTCTTCGGCGAGGACAACTCCTCCGGCGTGTCCGGCGACCTGCACTCGGCCACCTACCTGACCGCGCTCATGGAGTCCCACTGGGGCATGGGCTCCGGGGTCACCTCGCTGCCCGCCCTCCAGGAGCTGGAGATCATGGGCGGCAAGGCCATGCCGCGGCGCGACGGCGGCCCCACCGGCGTCGCCGACAAGGATCCCCCCAGGGTCAGGCCCGAGCTGACGCCCGACGTGTTGGGGGAGCGGATCGAGTTCAACCTGGTACGGCTGCTGGAGCGGACCGAGCGGCTGCTGGAGGAGCACCGGCGTGACGTGCTGTGCGTGGCGCACGCGCTGGAGACCCACAGGACGCTCAACGGCGACGACGTGGTGGCCATCGTCGAGCGGCGCCCCGGGCCGATCATCAACGGCACGATCTACGCCTCGGACGAGCTGTACCAGGAGCTGGAGGACTACCACCTGGAGGCGGCGCGGGCGCACAAGGAGCACAGCCGCATCGACCGGGACCTGCCGGAGGTCGCGGAGCGGCCGGGCGACGGGGAGGCGGTCACGGGTCGGATCGTGGAGAACGCCCCCTCGGGGACGCCCGTCATCCCGACAGTGCCCGCTGCGTCCCCGGCGACCGCTGCGTCCCCCGCGTCCGCTGTGTCCCCGGCGTCCGCTGTGATCTCAGCGGACGGGCGGCCGGAGTTCGTGCCGTGGGCGCCGGAGCCCGCGCCGGCCGCCGCCCCCGTGGCCACCCCGCCGTCGGCTCCCGTGCCCGCTCCCGCTGCCTTCACGGCCCCCGCGTCCCTGACCGGCCCGGTGCTCGGCGCGGCGCAGCCACCGCCGGGGCCCACGGGGGCACCCGTCGTGGGGCCGGCCGCCGAGGCGGTGGCCGACCCCGTCCGCACGCCGCGGCGCGGGCTGCGCGGCCGGGGCTGGGTGCTGGTCATGAGCCTGCTCGCGCTGGTGACGCTCGTCCTGCTCGTCGGGCTCGCCCTGACCGGCGTGGCGCCGCCCACCGGCGCCGGCAAGGGGACGGGGGTCGCCTCGCCGGGGCTGCTGCTCATCGTGTTCGTCGTCGTGGTGGCCGTGATCGTCGGCATCGGGCTCGCGCTAGTGGCGGTCCGCGGCATGCGGGCGGCCCAGATCAAGGCCGAGCGCGAACGCGACCACGCGCACGCCCGGGCCCAGCTCCTGGCCGCCGCCATGGACCCGGACACCGCCATGCGCCTGCTCGGCTACGACGGCATGAACGGGAGGGACCCGCGCAACTGAAGCGCCGGGCCGGACGGGAGACCTCCGGCCCGGCACGTTCGCATGCCCTCACAAGCGGAGATGCGGACCGGTGTCACTTAACACGACGTTCACATTCGGGCAAAAAGCGGGAAACGGCCGTCCGGAAGACTCGGCGCGGCTGAGAGAAACCCCGAAAGGACCGTTCGTGAGCTACAAGGCTGAGTACATCTGGATCGACGGCACCGAGCCCACCGCTCTGCTGCGCTCGAAGACGAAGATCCTTGCCGATGGCGCCGAGCCGCCCGTGTGGGGATTCGACGGCTCCAGCACCAACCAGGCCGAGGGTCACTCCTCCGACCGGGTGCTGCGCCCGGTGTCCACCTACCCGGACCCGATCCGCGGCGGTGACAACATCCTCGTCCTGTGCGAGGTCGAGGAGATCGACGGCACCGCGCACAAGAGCAACACCCGCGCCCTGCTGCGTCCCATCACCGAGCAGTACGCCGACCAGGAGTCCTGGTTCGGCATCGAGCAGGAGTACACCTTCTTCAAGGGCAGCCGCCCGCTCGGCTTCCCCGAAGGCGGCTTCCCCGCCCCGCAGGGCCACTACTACTGCGGCGTCGGCGCCGAGGCCGTGTTCGGCCGCGACATCGTCGAGCTGCACCTCGACCGCTGCCTGGCCGCCGGCCTCGCGATCTCCGGCATCAACGCCGAGGTCATGCCCGGCCAGTGGGAGTTCCAGGTCGGCCCGGCGGGTCCCGTCGAGGTCGCCGACCACCTGTGGGTCGCCCGTTACCTGCTCTACCGGACGGCCGAGGAGTTCGGCGTGGAGGCCACCCTCGACGCCAAGCCCGCCCGCGGCGACTGGAACGGCGCCGGCGCGCACACCAACTTCTCCACCAAGGCGATGCGCGAGAACTACGACGCGATCATCGCCGCCTGCGAGTCGCTCGGCGAGGGCGACAAGCCGATGGAGCACGTCTCCCAGTACGGCGCCGACATCGAGCTGCGCCTGACCGGCCACCACGAGACCGCCCCGTGGAACAAGTACAGCTACGGCGTGTCCAACCGCGGCGCCTCCGTCCGCATCCCGTGGCAGGTCGAGGTGGACAAGAAGGGCTACATCGAGGACCGTCGCCCCAACGCCAACATCGACCCGTACGTGGTCACCCGCCTGCTGGTGAACACCTGCTGCGCGGCGCTGGAGAAGGCCGGCCTCGTCTGACCGGTGGCACGACGCTGATCTCAGGGAACGCGGGCACCCCCGATGGGGCCCGCGTTCCCGCGTTGTCCGACTGCGTACCGTCGCCTTTCGACGCCGTACGGTGATCGGGGCACGCCCATCGTGGCACGGAGCCACCCCGCCGCGCAGGCCGACGCCCGCGGCGGAGTGGCTTTCTTCCCGGCTTCTCGTGCGGAAGGATGCCCCGCCGGCGGTCTAGAGGCGGAAGTCCAGGTCGGGGGTGATGTCGGCGACGTCCATCTGGGCCTTCTGCAGGCGGCCCGAGTGGTCCCAGTTCATCGCCTGCCAGCGGGTGAACTGCTCCAGCACCCACATGCCCGACTGGCGGCTGCCGTTGCCGGACTTGCCGTTGCCGCCGAACGGCAGGTGCGCCTCCGCCCCGGACGTGGAGTTGTTGACGCTGACCATGCCGGCCGAGACGCCCTCGCGGAAGCGGAACGCGTGCCGGGCGTCGGTCGTGTAGATGGAGCTGGACAGGCCGTATCCGGGCAGGTTCGCCAGCTCGATCGCCTCGTCCAGGGTCCGGAACGTCGTCACGCCGACGATCGGCCCGAACGTCTCCTCCAGGAACATCCGGTCGTCCGGCCGGACCCCGTCGACCACGACCGGGTGGTAGTACAGCCCGCCCTCGCCGGTGAAGTCCTGACGCGGGCTGTCCGGGGTGATCCGTCCGGTCTCGCCGGTGACGACCCGGTGGTGGGGCTGGATCCAGGTCAGGTACTCCTCGTACCGGTCGGCGAACTTCTGGTCGAGGAGCGGTCCCGCCAGCACGTCCTGGTCCGGCTCGCCGATCCTGGCCTCCCGCACCGCCGCGGCGAACCGCTCCACGAACTCGTCGTGGACGCTCTCGTGCACGATCACCGTGCCGAGGCTGGTGCAGCGCTGGCCGGCCGTGCCGAACCCGGAGAACAGGGCGCCCTCGACCGCGAGGTCCAGCTCGGCGTCCGGCATGATCACCATCGGGTTCTTGCCGCCCAGCTCCAGGCACGCCGACTGCAGGTGGCGCCCGGTGAGCTCGCCCACCTTCCGGCCGACCTCGCTGGAGCCGGTGAACCCGACCTTCTGCACCGTCCCCTCCTCCAGCGCCCGCTCCAGCCCGCCGAACGTGTCGGCGCCGTCGGCGAACACCACGTTGAGCACCCCGTCGGGCAGGCCGGACGCGGCGAACAGCCGGTACAGGGCGTGCGCGGACGCGGCCGCGTACTCGGCCGGCTTCCACACCACGGCGTTGCCGCACAGCAGCGCCGGCACCAGGTACCAGGACGGCACGGCGACCGGGAAGTTGCCCGCGGTGATCACCGCCGCCACGCCCACCGGGTTGCGGAAGGTGAACAGGTTCTTGTCCGGCATCTCCGACGGCACGGTCTGCCCGTACAGCCGGCGGCCCTCGCCGAGGAAGAAGTCGCACGTGTCGACGATCTCCCGCACCTCGCCCAGCGCCTCGGCGTACGGCTTGCCGATCTCCTCGGTGACCAGCCGGGCCAGGCTCTCGGCGTTGGCCTCGACCAGCCGCCCGATGGACGCGATCACCCGTCCGCGCACCGGCGCGGGCACCTTGGCCCACTCGCGCTGCGCCTCCTTGGCGGTCCGGCAGGCGGCGGCGAACGTGTCGGCGTCGGCCAGCCCGACGCTCGCCACGACCTCGCCGGTGCGTGCGGGATTGGTCGACTGGTACGTGCTCGCGCTGGCGGCGTCCTTGCCACCCACGACGGAGACGATCTGACGGGTCACCGGTGCCCTCCTCAAAGTTCCTACGGCCAGACAATCATCCCGCCGCAAAAAACCTCAAGGCGGGGCAGGGCAGAGCCGGCGTCTCACGCGCATCATCCACCTGCCCGCTGCTCGCGCCGCCTCCGGCAGCCCTGCCGGAGGCGGCGAGGTCGCATCACGCGACGGCGGTCCCCTCAAGTTCGACCATCAGCGTGGGGATCGCCAGCCGGGTCACCCCGAGCATCGTGGTGGCCGGCGCCACCCCGGCGGCGCCCAACCGCGCCGCCAGCACGCCGTAGTGCTGGAACAGCAGATCGACGTCGGTGGTGTAGACGTTGAGCCGGACGAGGCTCGCGAGGGACATGCCGGCCTCGCCGAGAACGGCCTCCAGGTTGTCGAGGCTCAGCGCCAACTGCGCCGCCATGTCACCGTCATGCTGGGGCTTGCCGTCACCGCTCATCGCGGTCTGCCCGGAGACGTACAAGGTCCGGCTGTGCCCGGAGACGAGCTCACCCTGGTTGTACCCCAGCTCCGTCGACCACGCCCACGGGTTGATCGCCGTTCGTTCCATCGCCACATCGGCTCCATTCGATTCGTCGGGAGTACGTACGTCGAGCGGCGCGGTAGCCGCCATCCTCGACGTCGCGGTGCTGAGCCTCCCAACAAATCACGACATCTTGTGTCGTGTATTCCACTAAGGTTTTCGGGTGCGCGCCGACCGGTTGGTCTCGCTGGTGCTGCTGCTGCGGCAGCACGGCCGGCTGTCCGCGGCCGCGCTGGCGCGCGAGCTGGAGGTGTCCACCCGCACCGTGCTGCGCGACATCGAGGCGCTGTCCGCGGCCGGCGTCCCCGTCTACGCCGAACGCGGCCGGCACGGCGGTTTCGCGTTGTTGCCCGGATTCCGGACCGAGCTCACCGGGCTGAACCCCGACGAGGCCCTTGCCCTGCTGGTCGCCGGTTCCCGGCGCGGCGCGCAGGCGTTCGGCCTCGGCTCGGCGCTCGCTTCGGCGATGCTCAAGGTGGTCGACGCGCTACCCGAGAGCTATCGGGCCACCGCGGCCGGCGCGGCCGAGCGCCTGCTCATCGACCCGGAGACCGACCTGCTCTCGCGCCGGCTGGTCGCCGAGGAGGTGCCTGACGCCATAGCGGCCGAGGTCCTGCGCGCGGTGTTCGCCGGACACAAGCTGCGCATCCACTACGCGGCTGTGGACCAGACCCCGCAGTGGCGCACGGTGGACCCGATCGGCCTGGTCACCGTACGCGACCGGGGATACCTGCTCGCCACGAGGTCCGGCACGGACCGCACCTACCGGCTGTCCCGGATCCTGGCCGCCGAGGAACTCGCCGAACCCGCGCAGCGACCGGACCGGGTCGATCTGGACCGGGCCTGGCAGGAACGCAGCACGCGGTTCCGGACCGGCGGCGACCAGGTCACCGTGCTGGTACGGGTGCACCCGGCCCGGCGGGAGGACCTGGTGGGCACCGCGCTGGCCGTCCTCGCCGAGGAAGCCGACCCGGACGGGCGGCTGCGGCTGGAGGTGGCCTTCCAGGATCCGAGACACGCCGTATGGGCGCTGTGGCAGCTCGGCACGAGCGCGGAGGCGCTGTCCCCGCAGTGGTTGCGCGCCTCCCTGCGCGACCGCGCCGCCGCGGTCGCCGCCCGTTACGAAGCCTCGTCCTGAGAGCCGGTGGCGCTTACCTGGGACGTAATTGGCGCCCTTACCTCAGCCCGGCAAGATTGTCCCCATCAGCAGCACCAACCACCCGGACCATGACATTGGGGGCAATGAGATGTTCTTCGCGGCGACTGACGGGACTCGGCTGGCGTACGAGGACTACGGTCAGGGCCGGCCGATCGTGTTCGTCGCCAGTGCGATGCTCTGCTCCGACATGTGGGAGTACCAGATCCCGTACTTCGTGGAGCGCGGCTACCGCTGCATCGCCCTGGACCGGCGCGGGCACGGCCGCTCCGACCGGCCCAGCACCGGCTACGACATGGACACGGCGGCCGACGACCTGGCCGTGCTGATCGAGCGGCTCGACCTGCGCGAAGCGATTTTGGTGGGCCACTCGATGGGCGGCGCCGAGATCGCCCGGTACCTGCACCGGCACGGCGACGAGCGGATCGCGCGGATCGCCCTCGTCTCGGCCATGCTGCCGTTCATGCGGCAGACCGACGACAACCCCGAGGGAATCCCCGGCGCCATCCTGGACGCGTCGATCGCCTCGCTCGACGCCGACCGGCCCAAGTGGCTGGCCCGGCAGTCCCAGGCGTTCTTCGCCACCCACCTGGGCAACGACGTCTCCCCGGCGCAGGTCGAGTTCACCTTGCGCCAGTGCCTGGAGGTCTCGCCGTGGGCGGTGCGCCAGAGCCAGCGGAACGTGGTCGACTTCGACCACCGGGCCACCCTGCCGGAGATCAACGTCCCGACGCTGGTCGTCCACGGCGCCGCCGACTTCTCCGCCCCGATCGACGTCACCGGCCGCCGCACCGCCAAGCTCATCCCCGGCGCCGTCTACCACGAGTACCCCACCGCCGGCCACGGTCTGTTCGTCAGCCACCGTGACCAGCTCAACGACGACCTGCTCGCCTTCATCACGGGCCGGTGACCCGCGAGGACGCCACGCGAGGAGGCCGCCTCCCCGGGGGAGGCGGCCCCTGGCCGTTCTACTCCCGGCCCTCTTCCGGCAGGCCGTTGTCGAACTGCTGCGGCTGCACGAGCTTGTTCGGCCTGCCGCGCTCGGACTTCGCCAGGACGGCGGCGTCGGGGTAGTCGGTGACGAAGGCGTCCACGCCCAGGTCCAGGTGGGCGCGGTACTCCGCCAGCGCGTCACCGTGGTCGGTCGGGACCTGACCGCGGCGCAGTTGCAGGGGCAGGTACTGGTTCTCGCTGCGGAACGTGTAGACGCCGATCTTGAGCCCCGCCTTGTGCGCGTCCGACACCAGCGTCGTCGGGGTGCCCCAGCCGCCGTCCGGGTTGACCGGGATCGCCGACGACTTGTCCGGCCCGATCCACCGGGCGTACTGGGCGATCTTCGCCAGCCCTTCGGGCTTCATCATGTCCGCGTACGTCGTCGGGTCCCCGGCCGCCGTCAGGTCGTGCGGCCGGCCCGTGGTGCCGAGCGCCTGCCACAGCGGCACGCGCAGCTCCTTGGCCACCCGCTTCAGGCTGGACGGCTCGAACGACTGCACCACCACCGGGCTGTTCGGCCGGTCGAGCCCGTTGCGCTTGACGGTCTCGATCAGCGGCTCCTCCAGCGGCAGCCCGATCGACCTGAAGTACGTCGGATGCTTGGTCTCGGGGAAGACGCCGACCTGCCTGGCGTACTGGCGGGACAGCCGCTTGGCCAGGTCGAGCACCTCCTGGAACGTGAGCACCCGGTAGTAGCCGTTGTAGACGGTGTTGCGCTGGCGGATCGCGGGCAGCCGCTCGACCGCGCGCAGCGTCTTCAGCTCGGCCAGCGTGAAGTCCTCGGTGAACCAGCCGGTCACGTCGCGCCCGTCGACGACCTTGGTGGTCCTGCGCGCGGCGAACTCGGGGTGCAGCGACACGTCGGTGGTGCCGGAGATCTCGTTCTCGTGCCTGACGACCAGGACGTGGTCCTTGGTCGGCACCAGGTCGGGCTCGATCCAGTCGGCGCCCATGGCCACGGCCAGCTCGTATCCGCCCTGCGTGTGCTCGGGGCGGTGACCCGCCGCGCCGCGGTGGCCGATGACGACGACCTTGGACCGGTCGGCGGCGGGCTCGGCGGCGGCCGGGGCGGTGGCCGCTCCGGCGAGGGGAACGAGGACGGCCAGGGTGGTGGCAGTGGTGACTGCGATCTTTCGCACGTGGGCTCCCTGCGGTGTCGGCACCGGAGACTCTCACCGGTGATCACCGCCGCCGGTTATGGTAAGGACCGAAACCCACCTATGGCCCCAATAATGGCGAAATTTCCGGTGACAAGCGCGTTCCGTCAGCTGGCGCGTGTCACGGCCGGTCGGACCCCGGGTCCGGGGTGGCGTCGTCCATGGGCGGGCCCGCCACGGCGGCGGCGAGACGCGCAGCGAGCACCGTGACCGCGGCGCGCAGTTCCGGCCCACCCTCGACGCGGAAGGGGAACGGCACGGTCGGCAGCCATTCCTGCGCGTACATCGTCGGATTGCTCGTGCTGCCGACGAGCACGCACCCGTCCCCCGACGGTTCGAGCCGCCCCATGGGCGGCCGGATCCAGGGCGCCACCTCGGCGAGGGGAGCGTCGAACACGACGCGTGCGGCGAACTCCCACCCGGTGCCCAGGTTCTCCTCCAGAGCCGCCACCGGGTCGAGGCCGTCGGGCGGCTCGAACGCGTGCGTGCTCCGCTGGACCCGGCGGACGCGGTCGACCCGGTAGGTGCGGATGGCGTCCGCGCGGTGGCAGTAGCACAGCAGGTACCAGCGCCCGTGGCGGACGACGACCGCCCAGGGGTCCACCTCGGCCTCCCACTCGTTGCCGGACCCGCTCCGGTAGGCGACCACCACGCGCCGCCGGTCCGCGATGGCGGCCACGAGCGCGCTGGTGGTGGCGGGATCCGGACGGGCCGAGAGCCGGTCGGGCGCGGCCGACGCGTGCTCGCGCAGCGTCGCCGCTTGCCGTCCCACACTCTCGGGCAGGGCCCGGATGACCTTGCCCAGGGCGGCGCCGACGAGGTCGCCGACGTCGGCGGCCGCCGGCTGGCCGTCGAGCACCGCCATGACCAGGCCGAGCGCCTCGGGCTCGGTGAAGGAGACCGGAGGCAGTCGCGTCCCGCGCCCGAGCCGGTACCCCCCATAGGGGCCGCGGGCCGACTCGACGGGGATGCCCGCCTCGCGGAGGATCCCGACGTACCGGCGCGCGGCCCGCTCCGTGACGCCCAGACAGGCGGCGAGCTCGCCGGCCGTTACGCCAGGGCGGGTCTGGAGGATCTCCATGGCGCGCAGAGCTCGTGCGGTGGGGCTGAGATCGGTCGGCACCCGAGCACATTAGGCGGTCACGGGACGAACAGGAAGTAGAACGTCCGGAATCGGTCCTAGCCTGACGTCCTGACCGAGTTCCGCGGGCAGGACCTCGCCGGAACGCGCTGAAGAAAGAGAACCGATCATGGATATCCTGCTCATCGCCGGCCTGTGGCTCGACGGATCCGCGTGGGACGACGTCGTGCCCGCCCTCGAGGCGCTCGGCCACCGCCCCGTGCCGATCGCCCTGCCCGGGCAGGGCGACGGCTCCGCCTCGGCCACTCTCGACGACCAGGTGGCAGCAGTGCTGGCCGCCGTGGACTCGGTGTCGGGAAAGCCCATGCTGGTGGGGCATTCCGCCGCATGCACCCTGGCCTGGCTGGCCGCCGACGCGTGCCCGGAGCGGGTCGCCAAGGTCGCGTTCGTCGGCGGCTTCCCGGCCGCCGACGGCCAGCCCTACGCCGACTTCTTCGAGGTGAAGGACGGCGTCATGCCCTTCCCCGGCTGGGGTCCGTTCGAAGGGCCGGACTCCGCCGACCTCGGCGAGGAGGCCAGGCGGGACTTCGCGTCCGCGGCGATCCCCGTCCCCGCTGGGGTGACGAAGGGCGTGGTGCGCCTGACGGACGAGCGGCGGTTCGACGTCCCCGTCCTCGTCGTGTGCCCCGAGTTCACCCCGGCCCAGGCTCAGGAGTGGATAGCCGCCGGTGACGTGCCGGAGCTGGCCAGGGCCAAGCACCTTGACCTTGTGGACATCGACTCCGGCCACTGGCCCATGATCACCGAGCCGGCCGAGCTCGCCCGGCTCCTGGCCGCGGCGGCCCCCGAGTCCTGACAACTGCCGGCCTTCGGGCCGCGCGATGCACCGGTCGCCGCGAAAGGACTCAAGGAAGCCACGGCAAAAAGCGGAGCGTGACGGTGTCGCAGGTCGTCGGCGGGATAGGGATCAGGTTGTCCAGGGCCGGTCCCTTCCCAGCAGGAGATGACAGATGGTCGCTCCCGTTCTCGCCACCGTGGCCGATGCCGTCGCGCCCGCCGGGGCGGCCGATCTGGGGGCCGCGCGGATGCAGATGGCGCTGTCCCTCGGCTGGCACATCATCCTCGCCTGCTTCGGCGTGGGCATGCCGGCGATCACCCTGCTGGCCGAGTGGCGGGGGCACCGCACCGGTGACGTCCACTACCGGCTGCTGGCCCGGCGGTGGGCGCGGGCCATGGGCGTGCTGTTCGCCGTGGGCGCCGTCTCCGGCACCATCCTGTCGTTCGAGATGGGCCTGCTGTGGCCGGGGATGATGGGGACGTACGGCGAGGTCATCGGGCTGCCGTTCTCGCTGGAGGGCATCGCGTTCTTCATCGAGGCGATCTTCCTTGGCATCTACCTGTACGCCTGGGACCGGATGCCGCCCGTCCCGCACATGCTGTCCGGCGTGCCGATCGTCATCGCGGGTGTGGCCAGCGCGTTCTTCGTCGTCACCGCGAACGCCTGGATGCAGCAGCCGACCGGCTTCCTCCTGCGCGACGGCCGGGTGGTGGCGGTGGACCCGTGGGCGGCGATGTTCAACCCGGCGACGCCGCCGCAGACCGTGCACATGATCCTGGCCGCGTTCATGGTCGCCGGGTACGGCATGGCCAGTGTGTACGCCGTGGCCATGCTGCGCGGACGGCATGACCGTTACCACCGGATCGGCCTGCTGCTGCCGCTGACCGTGGCGGGGATCGTCACGCCGGTCCAGATCGGCGTGGGCGACTGGGCGGCGCACTTCGTGGCCGACAACCAGCCCGTCAAGCTGGCCGCCATGGAAGGGGTCTTCGCGTCGGGGCGCGGGGTGCCGCTGCACCTGGGCGGGGTCGCCGTCGACGGCGAGCTCAGGTACGCCCTGGAGATTCCGTACGGGCTGTCGCTGCTCGCCCACTGGAATCCCGATGCCGCCATCCAGGGCCTGAACGTGGTCCCGCCCGGCGACCGGCCGCCCGTCAACATCGTCCACTGGGCGTTCCAGATCATGGTGGGCATGGGCATGGCGCTGCTGCTGCTCGCCGCGTGGCTGGCCGTGTCCTGGTGGAGGCGGCGGGAGCCGCCGCGCACGGTGTGGTTCGCGCGCGCCGCGGCGCTGTCGGGGGTGGCGGCGGTGCTGGCGCTGGAGGCCGGCTGGGTCGTCACCGAGGTGGGGCGGCAGCCCTGGATCGTGTTCCGCGTGCTGCGCACCGCGGACGCCGTGAACCCGGCGCCCGGCCTGGTGTACGGCTTCGTCCTGGTCACGGCGGTGTACGTGGTGCTGACCGTCGCCACCGTGTACGTGCTGCGGCGGCTGGCGCGTGACGTGCCGGTGCCCGTCGCGCCGCAGGAGCCCGACGTCTCCGGCTACAAGGTCGTCTGACCATGCCGCTGCCGGAGATCATGCTCGCGGTGCTGTGGATCGGCCTGACCGCGTACGTGCTGTTCGCCGGAGCCGACTTCGGCGGCGGCGTGTGGGATCTGCTGGCCGGCGGGGCCGCCACGGGACGCCGGAGCCGGGAGCTGGTGGAGCACTCCATCGGTCCCGTCTGGGAGGCCAACCACGTCTGGCTGATCTTCGTGCTCGTGCTGATGCGGACGGGTGTCCCGTCGGTGTTCGCGGCCGTCGCCTCCACCCTGTACATCCCGCTGACGCTCGCGGCGCTCGGCATCATCGCCCGGGGCGCGGCCTTCGCCTTCCGCAAGGCGTCCACGGAGCTGTGGCAGCAGCGGCTGTTCGGGGCGACGTTCGCGTTCTCGTCCGTGGTCACGCCGTTCTTCCTGGGCACGGTGGCGGGCGCCATCGCGTCCGGCCGGGTACCGCCGGGCATCGCCAAGGGCGACCTGGTGACGAGCTGGGCGAACCCGACGTCACTGGTGGCGGGCGCGCTGGCCGTCGGCACCGCCGCGTACCTGGCCGCGTGCTACCTGACCCGCGACGCCGAGCGCACCGGACAGAAGGACCTGGCGGAGGAGTTCCGGCGCCGGGCCCTGGTGACCGGCCTGGTCGTGGGCGTGCTGTCGGCGGCGGGGCTGCTGGTGCTGCACGCCGACGCGCCGCGCCTTTTCGCCGGGCTGACCTCCGGCCGGGCGTTGCCGTTCCTGGTGCTGTCGGTGGTGGCCGGGGTGGCGTCGCTGCCGCTGCTGTGGCTGCGCCGCTACCTGGCGGTACGGATCACCGGCGCGCTGGCCGTGGTGGGGCTGCTGTGGGGGTGGGGCGTGGGGCAGTACCCGGTGCTGCTGCCCGGCGTGACGCTGCGGGAGGCGGCGGCCACCGGGACGGTGCTGGCGGCCAGCCTAGGCGCCCTGGCCGTCGGGGCGGTGCTGCTGGTGCCGTCGCTGTGGTGGCTGTACGCGACGTTCCAGCGCGGGCACACCGCCGGCAAGGAGCGGGAGGAGACTGAGAGCTAGTTCGTGTCCGCGAAGGACGCCTCGAGCACAGGAGCCATGGGCATGGCCTACACCCCGGACCTGGAGCGGTTACTGACACCGGGCGCCGCCCGCGTCGACGGGCTCGTCACCTACCGGATCGAGCGGCACGTGATCGGCGATGCCGTCCTCCCCACCGGTCAGGTCGTCGGCTGCGACCCGTTGGTCGGCCGGGACGGAGCCGAGCCGTTCACCATCCAGGCGCCACCTGGCCGGTACCCCCTGGTGGCCTCCGTCGCGGTCCTGTACCGGGACGGCGTCGAGCTCCAGCGGCGCGTCGCCGCTCTGCAACTGGTCGTCCGCGACCGGCCCGCCGACCGGTGGGAGCCCGCGCTCGTCGCCGGCCAGAGCGCGGCCGCTCTCGGCGACGAGGACCTCTTCGGGTACACCGTCGACGCCGGCATGGGCACGCTGGCCGACCTCGCCGCGGTGCGTGCCCTGGCCGGCTGGGATCACGAGCGCGTCGAGGACGCCTACATCGTCCCGGACGTGCCGCAGGCGCCCGTGCCCGGGCTGGTCGGCGCGGTCGTCGACCAGGAGACCGGGGCGAATGTCGTCACGGTCGAGACCGGTTGGGGCGACGGCGTCTACCCCACGTTCGTCGGCCGCACCTCGGCCGGCGAGGTGTCATCGTTCCTCACCGACTTCATGGTCCTGCCCGATCAGGTGCCACGATTCCTTACGCCATAAGCTATCCTCTCCCAGGTAACTCTTTATGCCATAAGGAATCAGAGGTGAACCGGATGACCACCCGGGCGACACTCCACGACGGAGCCGAGATCGACGTCGAGATCAACGGCGACGGCCCCGCCGTGCTCCTGCCCGTCAACCCCCGTCCCGTCGAGGGCCCGCAGGCGGAGGAGATGCGCAAGTGGGGCGCGGACCCCGCGCTGGGCCGCACCCTCATCGACGGGCTGGCGGACCGCTTCACGGTCGTCGCGTTCGACTACGAGGGCCATGTCCTGGCCCAGCCCAAGCCGGACACGCTCACCCCCGCCAACGTGGCCGCCGACCTGCTGGCCGTGGCCGACGCCGCCGGCGCCGACCGGTTCGCCTACTACGGCTACTCCTGGCTCGCGCTCAGCGGCCTCCAGCTCGCCGTCCGCACCGACCGGCTGTCCGCGCTCGTCATGGGCGGCTACCCGCCGATCGGCGGCCCGTACGCGGCGATGCTGGCCGTCACCACCGCCACCCACACGATGGCGACCGACCCGGCCCCCGAGGAGCCGGACGGGGAGCCGGGGGAGCCGGGCGACTGGTCCAAGGCGAAGGTGGAGATGACGCCCGGCCAGACGCAGCAGTTCGTCACGCTGTACGAGGGACTGCGCGGGTTCGACGACCTGGCCGTGCAGTCACGGGTCACCTGCCCGCGGCTGTGCTTCGCCGGCTCCGCCGACGTGATCCGGTACGACGAGCGGTGGGGTGGTGTCGTCGTGGACATCGCCGGCCCGTTCACCGAGCGGCGGGACGAGATGGAGTCGCTCGGGTGGGAGGTGCGGGTGCTGGACGGCCTCGACCACACCGGCGCCATGCAGCCGGGCGCCGTCCTGCCGATCCTCCGCCCCTGGCTGGAGTCCCGCCTACCGGCCCGGGTGTCCTGACGCCTCAGACGTAGTAGCCCCGCACCGGGACCTGCGCCTTGTCGTACAGGGCGGGTCCCTCCAGGCGGGGGCCGGCGGCCGTGGCCGGCGGCTTGAGGCCGGTGAGCTGCTCGCTGGACAGCGCGAACACGACGCGGCCGAGGAACGAGCGCTCGATCGCGCCCGTGCACATGCCGCACGGCTGGCAGCTCGTGTACATCGTGGTGGCCGCCGCCGCCTCGGGCGTCAGCTCGCGGGCCGCCCAGCGGGCCAGCTTCAGCTCGGGATGGGCGGTGATGTCGCCGCCCGTCACCGTCGAGTTGCGCTCCTCGACCAGCACGTCGCCGTCCGGGCCCACCAGCAGCGAGCCGAACGGCGGGTCGCCGCCCTCGCGGGCCTCGGCGGCCAGCTCGATGGCCCGGAGCAGGAAGCGTTCGTCGTCGTTCGTCATGGGGACTCCGTCCGTACAGAGGGATCGATCTTGCGGGCGGCGGCCACCGCGGCGAGCGCCCGCCAGGCCGCCTCGGGGTACAGCGTCTCCGCCGGGTCCTTGCCGAACGGGTCCAGCACCACCGTCTCCACGCCGAGCAGCCGCAGCTCCTCCAGGTCGCCGAGGACCTGGTCGAGCGTGCCCTCGCCGGCGAGCCGGTCCGGGCCCGTGACCGGGGTGTCGGTCAGCCGCAGCAGGATGCGCGGGACCATGGCCGGCACGGGACGCCCCAGCTCCTCGGCCGCGGCGGCCAGCCGGTCCGCCGCCTCCCGCATCCAGGGCACCGTGCGCCGCAGCGGATGCCAGGCGTCGCCCAGCCGCACGGCCCGGCGGATGCCGGCGTCGCTGTTGCCGCCCACCCACAGCGGGATCCGTCCGGCGCGGTAGTCGTCGTCGTTCTCCCACGCGGCCCGCATGGCCAGCAGGTGCTCCTCGGTCAGCGCGCCGCGCCGCTCGAACGGCACGCCCAGCGCCTCGAACTCCTGCCGCGCCCACCCGACGCCCACGCCGAGCACCAGCCGCCCGCCGCTGAGCTGCTGCAGGTTGGCGGCCATGCGGGCCACCAGCAGCGGATGACGGTACGGGACGATGAGCACGGTCGTGCCCAGCCCGATCCGGTCCGTGACGCCGGCCAGCCACGACAACGTGGTGAACGGCTCGTAGAACGGCGCCGGGTACTGCTCGGCCACGTCGGGCGTCACCACGACGTGGTCGGAGACCATCAGCAGGTCGAAGCCGAGGCCCTCGACGGTCCGCGCCCACTGGCGCAGCGTGCCGGGGTCGGTCCCGGGGCCGAAATTCGGAACGTTCACACCTATTCGCACGCGTCCAACGCTATCCACCATCACAGCCGGGCCGGAAGGCAATCCTCACGCGATGAGGGCCTGGTGGCCGTGGATTTCCCGGTAGTTTGAGCCCATGGCCGAGAATGTCGATGCGACCGACTGGGCGATCATCGCCGAGCTCCAGCGGGACGGCCGCGTCCCGCTGACCGAGCTGGCCCGGCGCGTCAACCTCAGCGCCTCGGCCACCACCGAGCGGGTACGGCGGCTGGAGGCGGCGGGCGTCATCACGGGCTATCGGGCGGAGATCGACCTGGCCAAGGTGGGCTTCGCGGTGCTGGCGATGGTCCGGCTCAAGTACCCGGGCAACCGGCACGAGCCGCTGCACCGGCTGCTCGGAGAGCGCCGGGAGATCCTCGAATGCCTGCGCACCACCGGAGACGACTGCTACACGCTCAAGGTGGCGGCCGTCTCCATGGGACACCTGGAGTGCATCGTGGACGAGCTCGCACAGTTCGGGAGCACCACGACCAACGTCGTCTACAGCCAGACCCTGGCCTACCGGGCCCCCGCCGCGCCCTCCACCTGACCGTTCTTTCTCGTTGCGCCCGGGAGCATCAGCTCGCGGCGCCCCGCTCCCGCGCGGCGGCGAGGCCGTCCGTCCGCACCTCCTCCGGCGAGCGGTCCGGGCGCAGGCCGCGCCACGAGGGGTGCCGCAGCCGCCCGTCGCCGGTCACCTCCGCGTACCGCACCTCGCCGACCAGGCGCGGCTCCACCCAGCGGGCGTCGCGGGCGTACTCGCGCGGCACCGGCTGCCCGAACGGCGACGAGGGCCGCTCCAGCGGCGTCAGCTCCTCACGCAGCGCGACCAGCATGGCGTCGGTGAACCCCGTGCCGACGTGCCCCACGTACATCAGCCGCCCGTCCGGGTCGTACGCGCCGAGCAGCAGCGACCCGATCCCGCCGGCCCGCCGCCCCGCGCCCGGCTTCCACCCGCCGATGACCACTTCCAGATGGGAGAAGTTCTTCACCTTCGTCCACTCCGGGCCGCGCCCGCCGGGACGGTACGGCGAGTCGCGCCGCTTGACGACCACGCCCTCCAGGCCGAGGCGGTGGCTGGCGGCCAGCGCCGCCCGCGGGTCGCCGAGGAACGCCACCGGCGTCTGCCACCGGAACCCCGGCCGCACCAGGCCCTCCAGCAGCTCCCGGCGCTCGTCGTACGGCAGGCGGATGGCGCTGCGGTCGCCGACGTGCAGCACATCGAAGATCATGTACGTGACGGGGACGGTTCTGACGAGCTCGGCGATCCTCATGGGGTGCCGCTGGTGCATCCGCGCCGCCAGCGCCCCGAAGCTGGGTCGGCCGCTGTCGTCGAACGCCACGATCTCGCCGTCCAGCACCACGTCGCGGCCGCCCACGGCCCCGGCCATGAGGTACAGCTCCGGATAGGCCAGCGTGACATCGCGCCCGTTGCGCGACATGAGGCGAAGCGCCCCCGCCTCGACGTACGCCAGGCCGCGCACGCCGTCCCACTTCATCTCCGCCGACCACAGGCCGTGCTGCGCGGGTGGCGGCAGGCGGCCGAGCTGGGCGAGCATCGGCCGGTACGTGGGGAGTCGCCCCATGACGGATGGCCTTCCCGCGCGGGGGGCGGCTACGGTCCGGCGGGGGTAGAGGGCGGGTCAAGTCCCGACAAAGCAGCCGTTTCCCGTCGCTCTCGGCCGTTCCAGTCGGCCGTGGAGCCTGGAAAGTTCAGTCGGCCGTGGAGCTTGGAAGGTTTCAGTCGGTCGTGAAGTCCTGGAAGTCGAAGCCCGGCGAGACCACGCAGCTCACCAGCACGGCCTCGTCGCCGGTGGGGCGCGCCGCCTGCCAGGCCCCTCCCGGAACCACGGCCTGCGGCACCTGTCCCTCCTCCACCAGCGGGCCGAGCACGACCGTCCCGTCGCCGACGGTGAGCGTCAGCGGCCCACCCCGGTGCCACAGCCACACCTCGTCGGACCGTACGCGGTGCGGGACCGACTCCTCGCCGGGCTGGAGCAGGAAGTAGATGCCCGTGGCGCTGGAGCGCGGGCCGGGATAGCCGTCCGGCCGGAACGACACCGGCGAGCGCCACGTCTCGCGGAACCAGCCGCCCTCGGGGTGGGGCAGCAGGTCGAGCGCGCGGGCGATGGGAGGGCGCTCCTCGAAACGGACCGGGGCCCCGTGGACGTCGCGGCGCAGGAACCGGGTGCCGTCGAGGACGAGCTGCCCGGAAAGCCCACTGGCCAGGGCCTCCGCCTCGTCCGCCACCTCGATCGACGGGCCGTCGGGATAGATCGTCAGCTCCACGGGGCGAGTCTATGATCTCGCTCCTGACCGCGTTGTCAGGCGGGGCTGGAAATGTCGGTCGGAGTGGCTAGTGTGCCCTAGGTGATCGAACGGTGGAGCCGCGACCAGGTTCTCGCCCTCGCCCCCGACGCGCCGTCCCGCAAGGCCGCCCAGGGCGTGGCGAAGGCCGCCGCGTGGCCGCTCCTCGGGGTCGTCACGGACGGGGCCGCCGTGGTGTTCGGCGAGTGCGCGGGGAGCGGCGCGAAGCCGTACCAGACGTGTGTCGACCTGGGGGAGCCCGCCTACCGGTGCGGCTGCCCGAGCCGGAAGTTCCCGTGCAAGCACGCGCTCGGGCTGCTGCTGCTCTGGGCGGCCGGCGAGGTGCCCGCCGCCGCGGCCGCGCCGGAGTGGGCCGCCGACTGGCTCGCCGACCGCGCCACTCGCCCCACCTCCGACGTCGCGCCGACGGCGGGACCGGGGTCGGCTGCGGGACCGGGGGCGGGGCCGGGGGATGCCGCGGGACCGGGTGAGGTGGCGGGGCCGGGGGATGCCGCGGGACCGGAGGAGGCAGCGGGACCTGGGGAGATGGTCCGGGGGGCGGAGGCTTCCGCGGGCCGGGGAGGCGGGCGTGGCACGGCGGCGGAGTCCGCTCGGCACGCCCGCGTGACCGCCGGGCTCGCCGAGCTGGAGCGCTGGCTGACCGACCAGATCCGTCAGGGCCTGGCCGCGGCCGGCGACGGCGACTGGGACGACCTGGCCAAGCGGCTCGTGGACGCCCAGGCGCCTGGGATGGCGGGCACCGTGTCGCGCCTGCGGGCGGCCCGCGCGGCGGACGACTGGCCGGAGCGACTGCTGGAGGAGTACGCCCTGATCGACCTGCTGGCCGTGGCCTACCGCCGCCGCGCCCACCTGCCGGCCCCGCTGGCGCAGACGGTGCTGTCGCGGGTCGGATTCCAGGTGACGCGCGAGGAGGTGCTGGCCGGCCCGACGGTACGGGACGACTGGGACGTCCTGGGGCAGCGCGACGAGGTGCAGGAACGGCTGACGTCCCGCCGGGTGTGGCTGCGGGGCCGCGACACGGGCCGGCCGGCGCTGGTGCTGTCGTTCGCCCCGCAGGGCCACGCCCTTGACGCCTCGCTTGCCACGGGCGCCACCGTGCACGCCGACCTGGCCTTCTACCCGGGCGCCGCCCCCCTCCGCGCCCTTCTGACCGCCCGCCACACCCCACCGCCACCCGCACCTGTGTCCGGAACGGCTGCGCCCGCGACAGCCGGGACCGCGTCGCCCATGGGGGTGCCGCCCGGGGTGGCGCCGGAGGAGGCGATGGACGAGGTGGCCAAAGCCCTCGCCGCCGATCCCTGGACCGACTCCTGGCCCCTCGTCCTGGCCGGGGTCGTTCCCGGGCGTACCCATCTCGGCGGGTTCCCGCTGCACCGGAGCGCGTACGACCCGTGGCGGCTGATGGCCGTCTCCGGAGGCCACCCCGTCACGGTCGCCGCCGAGTGGACTCCCTACGGGCTGCGGCCCCTGACGACCTGGGCCGACGACGGGACGGTGGTGATCCTGTGAGCTGGGACGACCTCGCCTCCACGGCCCTGGTGGGCACCCACCGCAGGCCGTACCAGGGGGATCTGCTGGCGGACGCCGCCGTGGAGGTCGCCCGGCGGCGCGCCGGCCGCCGCCTCGCCACATCCCCGGACGGCCACCCCACGACGCCCGGCGCCCCGACCGGCGCGGAAACCCAGCCGACGCCGACCGGCCAGCCGGCCGACCAGCCAACCGATCAGCCAGCTCAGCAGACCGGCCAGCCAGCCGACCAACCGACCGATCAGCCAGAGCAGCCGGCCGACGCAGGCACCGAGGCCGTCCCTGCGAGCGAGCAGACCTCTGACGCCGGCCCGGAGCTCGCCTCCTCGAACGAGACCGTCTCTGACGCCGGCCCGGACCTCGCCTCCTCGAACCGGACCACCTCTGCCACTGGCGGGGATCACGTCCCCCCTCGGAAAGTGGTTCACCGGGACGGGCGGGTGGCGCCGCCGGAGGGGCAGGCGGCCGTCGCTGGGATGGCGGCCGGGCGGCTGGTGCGGATTCTCGGGGGCGAGTACGAGCGGCTGCTGCCCGAGTGGCTGGCCGCCGCGGCGGCGACCGGACGCCGGGTGCCCCCGTACGTGCTGCCGGAGCTGCTCGAACGCGGCCGCCGCGACCGCTCCATCCGCGCGCACCTCGGCGTGCTCGCCGGGCGGCGCGGCCGGTGGCTGGCCGGGCTCAACCCGGCCTGGGCCTACCTGCTGGAGGAGCCGACCGGCGAGACGTGGGAGCTGGGAAGCCCCGCCGACCGCCGCGCGTACGTGCGGCGGCTCAGGGCCGACGATCCCGGGGCCGCGCGGCGACTGCTGGAGAGCACGTGGGAGAGCGAGACGCCGGACGACCGGGCGGAGTTCGTGACCGTGCTGGCCGAGGGGCTGTCCATCGGGGACGAGCCGTTCCTTGAGCAGGTGCTCGACGACCGGCGCCGCGAGGTCCGCCAGCAGGCCGCGAACCTGCTGGCCCGGCTGCCCGGTTCCGCCCTGTCCCGGCGGATGGCCGAGCGGGCCCGTGCCTGCTTCACCATCGCCGGAGGCGTGATGCGCGTGGAGCCTCCGAAGGAGTGCGACCGGGCGATGGAGCGCGACGGCGTCAAGGTCAAGCCGCCCCGGGGCATCGGTGAGCGGGCCTGGTGGTTGCAGCAGGTCATCGCCCGCGCGCCGCTGGAGATCTGGGGTCCCGACCCGGCGCCGCTGCTGGCCCTGCGGATCCCCGACTGGGACGCCGAGGTGAAGACCGCCTGGGTGCGGGCCGCCCTGCTGCAGCGCGATCCGGCGTGGGCGCGGGCGATGTTCGCCTGGGACCCGATCGCCGACCTGCTGACCGTGCTGCCGCCCGGCGAGCAGCAGGTGCTCGCCGCCGCGTTCGTACGTGAGCATGATCTCGACAGCCAGTTGATCATGGTGCTGGGCGGCGTGTCGCCGGACTGGCGCGAGGAGCTGGCCACGGCCGTACTCGCGAAGATCGTCAAGATGGCCAGCACCCAGCCCTGGAACCTCGGCGAGCTCGTCAAGCTGGCCGGCGAGCGGGTCGCCCCCACGCTGGGCGATCTGGCCGCGCGTTACTCGACCGAGCCGGCGGTGCAGCAGGTGGCCGCCCTGCTGCGGTTCCGCGCCGACATGATGGAGGAGCTTTCGTGAACGACCTCAGCCCGGTGAGCGGGCCCCGCACGGGCGGCGACGCGGATGCCCTGGGCGGCGTGGGCGCGCCCCACGATGCCGGTGTGCTGCGCCCCCACGCCGAGGACCAGTACGCCGAGGAGCTGCACCTGCTCGCCAAGGAGGACGACCGGCCCCGCCCGCCCGGCTGGAAGCTGTCTCCGTGGGCGGTCACCACCTACGTGCTCGGCGACGGCGACCGCATCACGCCCAAGTACGTGGGAGCCCGCCGCCTCGTGGAGGTGGCCGTCGCCACGCTCGCCACCGACCGCGCACTGCTGCTGCTCGGCGTGCCCGGCACGGCCAAGACCTGGCTGTCGGAGCACCTGGCCGCCGCCATCAGCGGCGACTCCACGTTGCTCGTCCAGGGCACGGCCGGCACCGCCGAGGAGGCCGTTCGTTACGGCTGGAACTACGCGAGGCTGCTGGCCGAGGGCCCGTCGATCGAGGCGCTGACCCCGTCGCCGGTGATGCGGGCCATGGCCGAGGGCCGCGTGGTCCGGGTCGAGGAGCTCACCCGCATGCCGTCCGACGTGCAGGACGCCCTCATCACCGCGCTGTCGGAGAAGACGCTGCCCATCCCCGAGCTGGGACACGAGGTGCAGGCCAGGCGCGGGTTCAACCTCATCGCCACCGCCAACGACCGCGACAAGGGCGTCAACGACCTGTCCAGCGCGTTGCGCCGCCGCTTCAACACGGTCGTGCTGCCCGTCCCGGCCACCGCCGAGGAGGAGGTCGACATCGTCTCCCGGCGGGTCGACCAGCTCGGCAGGTCACTGGAGCTGCCGGGCACCGCCACGGGGCTGGAGGAGATCCGGCGCGTGGTGACAGTGTTCAGGGAGCTGCGTGCGGGCGTCACCGAGGACGGCCGCACCAGGGTCAAGTCGCCCAGCGGAACCCTGTCCACGGCCGAGGCCATCTCGGTGCTCACCAGCGGCATCGCGCTGGCCGCGCACTTCGGCGACGGGGTGCTGCGGCCGGCTGACGTGGCGGCGGGGATGGTGGGGGCCGTGGTGCAGGAGCCGGTGTCGGACCGGGTGGTGTGGCGCGAGTACCTGGAGACGGTCGTCCGCGAGCGGCCCGGCTGGCAGGACTTCTACCGGGCCTGCCGTGACGTCTCCTGACCGTGACGTCTTGTGACCGCGATGCCCTTCCACCGGGACGTGTTCTGACCGGGGCCTGTTCCGAGCCACGTGATTCTGACGTCGTGACGGCGGCGTCCCGTCCTCGACGGTCGTTCCCGCACTGCTCCCGCGTCCGACGGCGCGGGGGCTCCACGTTTGAGGAGATGCGATGACTGTCTCGGTCCTGGGGGTGCGCCACCACGGGCCCGGGTCGGCGAGGGCCGTGCGAGAGGAGCTGCGGCGGCTGCGGCCCGACGTGATCCTCATCGAGGGGCCGCCGGAGGCCGACCCGCTCGTGGCCCTCGCCCCGGAGCTGGAGCCGCCGGTGGCGTTGCTGGCGCACGTCCCGGGCGCGCCGTCGAGCGCGGCGTTCTGGCCGTTCGCGCGGTTCTCGCCCGAGTGGCAGGCCATCCTGTACGGCACGGCCCACGGCGTTCCCGTACGCTTCTGCGACCTCCCGGCCGCGTACTCGCTCGCTGACCCGGCTCCCGGTACGGTCCCGGCCGTCGGCGTCGGTCCGGCCCCTGGCGCAGGTCCGGACAGCGGTGCGGGACCCATCGCCGGTGCGGTCCCGGCTGGGGAAGGGGCCCCGGACGCCGACAGGGGTCAGGGTGCGAGCGGGGGTTCCGGTGCCGGCCGGGGGGCGGGCGGCGGTGAGGTCGCGGACGTGCCGGGGGACGCCGGCGCGACGCCCGTGGAGGTGCGGGTGGATCCCATCGCGGCGCTCGCCCTCGCCGCCGGGTACGACGATCCGGAGCGCTGGTGGGAGGACGTCGTCGAGCATCGCGGCGACACCCCGTTCGAGGTGATCGCCGAGGCGATGGCCGCCGTGCGCGAGGGATACGTGCCCGGCCGGCGGGAAGCCCGCCGCGAGGCGTACATGCGCAGGACCCTGCGGGCCGCGCTCAAGGAGGGGCACCGGCGGATCGCGGTCGTCTGCGGCGCCTGGCACGTCCCCGCCCTGACCGGGCCGCTGCCACCGGTGAAGGCCGACGACGCGCTGCTGCGCGGCCTGCCCAAGGCGAAGGTCGAGCTGACGTGGGTGCCGTGGACGTACGGGCGGCTGGCCTGGTGGAGCGGCTACGGCGCGGGCGTAGCGTCGCCGGGCTGGTACGACCACCTGTTCGCCGCGCCCGACCGGCCCGTCGAGCGGTGGCTGGCCGCGGCGGCCGGGGTGCTCCGCGACGAGGGCCTCCCGGTGTCGTCCGCGCACGTCATCGAGGCGACGCGGCTCGCCCACGGCCTCGCCACGCTGCGCGGCCGCCCCCTGGCCGGACTCGGCGAGGTCACCGAGGCCGTCCGGGCGGTGCTGTGCGAGGGCGACGAGCCGGCCGTCGAGCTGATCCAGCGGCGCATAGTCGTGGGGGACCGTCTCGGCCACGTCACCGACCGCACGCCCATGGTGCCCCTTCAGCGCGACCTGCGTGACCAGCAACGGCGGCTGCGGTTCAAGCCCGAGGCGATCGACCGGGACGTGACCCTCGACCTGCGCAAGCCCCTCGACCTCGAACGCAGCCACCTGCTGCACCGGCTGCGGCTGCTCGGCGTCGGCTGGGGCACGCCGGGGGAGTCGCGGGGGAAGGGGACGTTCAAGGAGACGTGGAGGCTGCGGTGGCGGCCGGAGTTCGACGTCACGCTGATCGAGAGCGCCGCACTCGGCGTCACGGTGGTGGAGGCGGCCACGCAGCGTGCCCGTGACCTGGCTTCGGGCGGCGGCGTGGCTCCGGCAGGCGGGTCGGCGTCCGGGGATGGCTCGGGGCCTGGATCCGGCTCACGGCCGGGCTCCGGCTCCGGTTCTGGGGCCGGTTCCGGGGTTGTGGTGTCGTTGGCTGATCTGGCGGAGCTGGTGGAGCGGTGCCTGCTGGCCGAGTTGCCGGACGCGCTGCCGGAGGTGCTGGCCGCCCTCTCGGCCAGGGCCGCTCTCGACACCGACGTCACCCGCCTGATGGCGGCCCTGCCGGCGATGGCCCGCGCGCACCGCTACGGCGACGTGCGGGGCACGCCGGCCGAGGGGCTGGCGGTCATCGTCCGGTCGATGCTGGACCGGGTACGCGTCGGTCTGCCGGCGGCGGTGACGGGACTGGACGACGAGGCGGCGGCCGCGCTGCTCGGCCACATCGACGCGGTCCACGCGGTGGTCGCACTCCTCGAAGCCCCGGCCGCACCACCGGGCGACGCGACCTCGGGTGGCGGCGGTGGTGACGCAGGGTCGGGAGGCGCGCGGGGACGCTGGTTGCGGACGTTGCGGAGTCTGAGCGAGCGGCCCGGCCTGCACGGGCTGATCGAGGGGCGGCTCACCCGCATCCTGCTCGACGCCGGTGAGCTGGACGACGCCGCCGAGCGGATGTCCAGGGCGATGTCGAGCGGGCACCCGCCGGCCAGGGCGGCCGCGTGGGTCGAGGGGTTCCTGGCGGGCGGTGGGCTGCTGCTGGTGCACGACGCCCGGCTGCTGGAGCTCGTGGACGGGTGGCTGACCGGGCTGTCCGGCGACCAGTTCACGGGCGTGCTGCCGTTGCTGCGCCGCACGTTCGGCGGCTTCGCCGTACCGGAGAGACGGGCGATCGGGGAGCGGGTGCGGTCCGCCGGGCGGCCTGAGCGGCGGACGGAGCGGGACGTGGACGAGCGGCGCGCGGCGCCGGCGGTCGCCACCGTGCTGACGATCATCGGGCGAGGCGGCACAGACAGAGGCGGCACCGGACGAGGCGACATCGACAGAGGCGGCGCCGGAGGAAGTGGTGTCGGGAGGGGGAGCGGGAGCGGGCATGGATGAGCGGATGCGCAGGTGGCGCATGGTTCTGGGTGGTGGGGGAGCTGACGGCACCGGCGTGACGCTGGAGGGAGCCGACGCGGCGATGGACACCGCGCTGGCCGCCGTGTACGAGCGCGACGGCGGCCTCGGCGCCTCCGCGCCGCGTGTCGCCCGCTGGCTGGGCGACATCCGGACGTACTTCCCCTCCACGGTGGTCCAGGTGATGCAGAGGGACGCCATCGAGCGGCTGGACCTCACCCGGCTCCTCCTCGAACCCGAGATGCTGGAGGCCGTCGAGCCCGACGTGCACCTGGTCGGCACGCTTCTCGCGCTGAACCGGGTCATGCCCGACCGGGCGCGCGAGTCGGCCCGCGCCGTGGTCCGCAAGGTGGTGGGAGAGCTCGAACGCAGGCTGGCCCGGAAGACGAAGGCGGCCGTCACCGGCGCGCTCGACCGCTCCGCCCGGACCTACCGGCCGCGCCGGGCAGCCGACATCGACTGGGACCGGACGATCCGGGCGAACCTCTCCCACTACCTGCCCGAGTACCGCACGGTCGTGCCGTCGCGGCTGGTGGGGCACGCCCGGCGGCAGCGGGCGGTGCGGCGTGAGGTGGTGCTCTGCGTCGACCAGAGCGGCTCGATGGCGGCCTCGGTGGTGTACGCGAGCGTGTTCGGGGCGGTGCTGGCGTCGATGCGGTCACTGCGGACGTCGCTGGTCGTGTTCGACACCGCCGTGGTCGATCTGACGGACCGGCTGGACGACCCGGTGGAGCTGCTGTTCGGCACGCAGCTCGGCGGCGGCACCGACATCAACCGGGCCGTGGCGTACGCCCAGGGGCTCATCACCCGGCCGGCCGGCTCGATCTTCGTGCTGGTCAGCGACCTGTACGAGGGCGGCGCCCGGGACGAGATGCTGCGCCGGGTCGCCGCGATGACCCAGGCCGGCGTGCAGGTGGTCGTCCTGCTGGCGCTGTCGGACGAGGGGGCGCCGTCGTACGACCACGACAACGCCGCCGCGCTCGCGGCGCTGGGCGTGCCCGCCTTCGCGTGCACGCCCGACGCGTTCCCTGAGCTGATGGCGGCCGCGCTGGAGGGGCGTGACCTGGGTCATTGGGTGGAGAGCCGCACGTCCTGAGGCTTGTGGACGGGCCGGCCGGGGCGGGCGTCAGTGGCCCGCCTGGCCGGGGACGGCGCGGCGCGGGAGGAGGAACGACAGCGCCAGCGTGAGCCCGAGCAGGCCCACCTCGGCCCACACCGTGGCCTCCATCGCCGGCCCGAATCCCCACTGGCTCTTGAGCAGGTGGAAGAAGAACGTGCCGAGCACGGCGGTGCCGAGCGCGCCCCCGAGCTGCTGCACGGCCGTCAGCGTGCCCGAGGCGGAGCCGGACTCGTGGTTCTCCACACCGGCGAGCACGATGTCGAAGAACGGCGCCATGACCATGCCCATCCCGACGCCGGCGACGGCGAGGCCGGGGGCGAGCTGCCACGGCGAGAGGTCCAGGCCGGTGAGGTGCACGGTCACGGCGAGAACGGCGGCTCCGACGGCCATGACGACGGCGCCGATCTGCAGCAGCCCCCGGCCGAGCCGCTCCTGCAGCCCCGACATGGCCAGGCCGAAGCCGGCCACCGCGCCGAGCGCCTGCGGCAGGGCGGTGAGCCCGGCCTTGAGTGGGCCGTAGTGCAGGCCCACCTGGGTGAAGAGCGTGAGGACGAGGGCGAAGCCCATGATCCCGGAGAAGAACGCCAGCCCGGCGGCCAGTCCGCCGCTGAAGGCCCGCTTGCGGAACAGGCTCGGCGTGACCAGCGGGTCCTTGCCGCTCCTGGCCCGGCGCGACTCGAACACGGCGAAGACGACGAACATCACGGCGGAGCCCGCCATCGAGACGAAGGTCCAGGCCGGCCAGTCCAGCTCGGGGCCCTGGATGAGCGGGTAGATCAGCAGGAACGCGGCCACGGACACGAGCAGCACGCCCACGAGGTCCAGCCTGGTGGCGCCGGTGAGCCGGATCTCCGGTAGGTACCGCATCCCGGCCACCACCGCGGCCAGCCCGAGGGGCAGGTTGATCAGGAAGATCATGCGCCAGCCGGCGCCGAACAGGTCGGCGTCGACCAGCCATCCGCCCAGGATCGGCCCGCCCACCGACGAGATCGTCATCACGGGGCCGAACGCGCCGAACGCCTTGCCCATCTCCTCCGGCGGGAACATCTCCTTGATCATGCCGAGCCCCTGCGGCAGCATCACCGCACCGAACAGGCCCTGCAACGCCCGGCCGGCGATGAGCAGCTCCGGACTCGTGGACAGGCCGCACAGCAGCGACATGACCGTGAACCCGGCCGCGCCGATCAGGAACATCCTCCTGCGCCCCACCAGGTCGCCGAGCCGCCCGCCGGTGATCAGGCCGACGGCCATGGCGAGCGTGTAGGCGGCACCGAGCCACTGCACGAGGCTCTCCTCGCCGCCGAGGTCCTGCTGGATGGTGGGGGCCGCGATGGTGGTGATGAGGGCGTCGAGCATGTCCATGACCTCGGCGGCGAGGATGACGGCGAGGGCGGGCCAGCGCCAGCGGTGCGGCTGGAAGCCGGTGGTGGCCTCCAAGGTGGTGACGGTCATCGGGGGAACTCCTTCTAACACCGTTCGGATCTACGAACACCGTTCGTCAGCGAGCACTGTTCTATGGGCGAACGGCGTTCGTGTCAAGTACAGTGTTCGTCATGCGAAGCCTGAACAGCGGCGATGACCGCCCGGACCTCCCCGTGCCGCCCTGGCGCAAGGCCCGCAAGCAGCCGCAGCCGAGACCCCAGCTCAGCCAGGAGCTGATCGTGGAGACCGGGCTGCGCATCCTCGACTCGGAGGGGCTCGACGCGCTCAGCATGCGGCGGGTGGCGCAGGAGCTCGGCACCGGCCCCGCCTCGCTGTACGCGCACGTGGCGGCCAAGGAGGAGCTGCTGGAGCTGATCTACGACCGGGTGCTCGGCGAAATCGCGTTGCCGGAGTACGACCCCGCCCGCTGGCAGCCCCTGCTGCGCCAGTGCGCGCTGGAGATGCACCGCGTCATCATGGCCCACGCAGACGTGGCCCGCTCGGCGCTGGCCGGCGTCCCCACCGGCCCGAACGCGATGCGGGTCGCCGAGTACATGTTCGGGCTGCTCATCGACGCCGGCATGGCGCCGCGCGACGCCTCGCTGGCCTTCGACCGGATCGTGCTCTACGTCTGCGCGGACGCCTTCGAGGGGTCGCTGCACTTCTCCCGGATGAAGGCGGTGGGGGCGTCGAGCCTGGAGGAGTTCTTCCACGCGTACGTGTCGCACATCGAGGAGTACTTCTCGTCGCTGCCGCCGGAGCGGTACCCGCACCTGAGCGAGCACGCGAAGGCGCTGGTGGAGGACGACGGCGAGGCGCGCTTCCGGTACGGGCTGGATCTGCTCTTCGACGGGCTGGCGGCGCGCATGCCGGGGTGATCTCCCCCGGGTGGGGGAGCGGGCTCCCCGCGCGGGGTGACGAGGGCCGGGACGTACGCGTGTGATCGTGGACGCCGGCCGCACCGCGCCCGTCCCCGAGGAGCCTCCGTGACATCCCACTCGCCCGTCCCCGCGCCCCGCGCCGCCGTGGCGTGGGGCGTCCTGTACGCGGCGGTCCAGAGCGCGTGGGCGGTCAGCGGCACGACCGTGCCGCTGACCCCCGAGACCGTCTACCCGCCGGCCGCGCAGTTCCTGCTCGCCGTGCTCGCCCTCGTGGCCGCCGTCGCCTGCACGGCCGTGACCCGCCCGCTCCGCCACCGCGCCGGGGCGGCGGCGACGGCCGTCCTCGCGGTGACGCTGCCCGTGTTCGCCGCAGGGGCGGTCGGCCTGCCGGTACACCTGGTCACGGTGCTGTCCGGTGCGGGCGTGGAGAGCGCCACCGGCCTGGCCTGCGTGCTGCTCGACGCCGCCGGCGCCGCCGTCCTGGCGTACGGACTGACGACCGGCCTGCGCCGCCTGCGAGGCAGGTGCCCCCGCTGCGGGCTGGCCCATCCGTACCCGGGCGGCGGCCCTCTCGCCCGCCCCGGCCCGTCCACCGCCTCCCGCCGCACCCGCTCGGCCGCCGCCCTGCTGATGTGCGGCGTCCTGCCGTGGGCCGGGGTGAAGACGATCTGGACCCTCGGAGGGGACGCGCTCGGCGTCACGGCCGAGCGCTGGCACGAGATGAACGCGGGCGCCCCAGGCGCGGCCCGCGCGCTCGCGTCGGTGGGCGTCGACGTCACCGTGCTCGCCGCGCTGCTCGCCGTCGTGCTGACGCTCGGCCTGCTGCACCGGTGGGGAACGGTCTTCCCCCGGTGGGCGCCGCTGGTGGCCGGGCTGCGGGTGCCGCGGATGCTGCCGCTCGTCCCGGCCTGGGCGGTCGGGGCGGGGCTGGCGGCGTACGGCTCGGTGCTGGTGGTGTACGCGTCGCTGCGCGCGCTCGGCGTCCTGCCCTCGGCCGCGTCACCGGACGGGTTCACCCGCGCGGGGCTGACCTGGATGATCCTGTTCGGCGGGCTCGCGTTCGCCGGCCTGGGGTACGGCCTGCTCCTGTCCGCCCGCTCGTACGCCGCCCGCACCCGCCCCGCCTGCGCCCCGCCGCCCGCTCCGGTGGCCGCACCGGCGGCGGGAGGTCCCGGGAGAGCCGTCGTACGTCCTTAGGCCCAATTGCCTAGGACCCGCGCCCGATGTGCCCCGGCGGCCGGGACCCTAACCTGCCGGATATGACAACGACTCTTGAAGCTCCGGCCCCCGCCGGCGTGGTGTCCTCCAGTTACCGGGCGGTCAGCGTGGGCCTGGTGGCCCTGGTCATGCTGGTGGCGTTCGAGGCGATGGCGGTGGCCACGGCCATGCCCGTCGTGGCGCGCGAGCTGGGCGGCATGTCCCTGTACAACCTGGCGTTCAGCGCCACCCTGGCGGCCAGCGTGATCGCGACCGTGCTCGGCGGGCGGTGGAGCGACCTGCGCGGCCCGGTCGCGCCGCTGACGGCCGGAGTGGTCAGCTTCGTGGCCGGCCTGCTGATCGCCGGATTGGCGCCGACGATGGAGGTGCTGGTCGCCGGCCGGTTCGTGCAGGGGCTCGGGGCCGGACTGGTCCAGGTGTCGCTGTACGTGCTCGTCGCGCGGGTCTACCCGCCGGCGATGCACCCGAAGGTGTTCTCGCTGTTCTCGGCCGCGTGGGTGGTGCCGTCCATGGTGGGGCCCGCGATCGCGGGGCTCGTCGTGGAGAACGCCGACTGGCGGTGGATCTTCCTCGGCGTCTCGCTGATCGTGGTCCCCGCCGCGCTGCTGCTGTGGCGCGGCATCGCGGGCCGCCACCTCGGCGCACCGGCCGGCGCCGACCGGTCCGCGACCGAGCCGGCCGCTCCCGCCCCGCGCCTCGGCGGCAAGCTCGTGTGGGCCACGCTGACGGCCGTCGCCGCCGCCCTCATCCAGTACGGCAGCGCGCTCAAGCTGGCCGGGCTGCCCCTGCTCGCGGCCGGCGTCGTCCTGCTGGCCGTCGGCCTGCCCAGGCTCCTGCTGCCCGGCTCCCTGCGCGCCGCCCGCGGCCTGCCCAGCGCCCCCGTGCTGCGCGGCCTCGCGTACGGCGCGCTCATGGCGACCGAGGTGTTCATCCCGCTCATGCTGAGCAGCGAGCGCGGCCTGTCCCCGACGGGCGCCGGCATCGTCCTCACGATCGGCGCCCTCGGCTGGTCCACCGGCTCCTGGATCAAGGGCCGCGGCGTCATCGGCAACGTGGCCGCGGTCCGCGGCGGCGCCACCCTCATCGCCGTCGGCATCGCGCTCGTGTCCCTCGTGCTCGTCGACGCCGCCCCGCTCGCCGTGGCCCACGTCGCCATGGCGATCTCCGGCCTCGGCATCGGCATGCTGCACCCGACGGTCTCGGTCATGGTGCTGGAGATGTCCAGGCCGGGCGAGGAGGGCGGGAACACCGCCGCCGTGGGCGTCGGCGAGTCGGTCTTCACCGTCGTGGCCGTGGCCGGCGCCGGCGCGCTGTTCACCGCCTCCGGCGAGTCGTACCTCGTGGGTCTGGCGTTCACCTTCGCCCTCGCCGTCCTGGCGGTCGTGGTGGCTCCCCGTTTTGCCCAGTCCGCGAAGGCAGGCACTATGGAAGGGATCGCGTCTTAAAGGGGGGCACATGCCGCGAGTGCGGGAGCTGGAGGTCTTCCGGATCGTTCTGCCGGTCGGCAGGCGGTCCGAGAGCCTGCTCGTCAAGCTCACCGACTACGCCGGCATGACGGGGTGGGGGGAGGCCCTCGCCCCCGGGGGGAAGACGTTCTCCCGGCTGGAGGAGACGCTCGGCGCCCTGCTGATCGGCGTCGACTGGGAGCACCCCGACGCCCTGCCCGGCAGCGACCCGGCGGTCGACATGGCCTGCTGGGACCTGTGGACCCGGATGCGCGGCGTCCCGCTCGCCCACGCGGTGGGCGGCACCCGCACCTCGCTGATGGCCACCGTCCGCCTGTCGCCCGACACCTCCGTCGAGAACCTCGTCGCCCGCGTCAACCAGCAGGTCTGCGCCGGGTACGGGCACGTCACGCTGGACATCCGCCCCGGCTGGGACGTCGAGCCGGTCCGGGCGGTACGGCAGGCGTACCCTGCGCTGACGCTCGCCGTCGACGGCGCGGGGGCCTACACCGAGGACGGCCAGCTCGTCGCGCTCGACTCCTACGGCATCGAGGTCATCGAGCGGCCGTTCGCGGTCGGCGACGTCAACGCCCACGCCTCGCTGCAGGACCAGGTGGCCGCGTCGGTCGCCGTGGAGGTCCGCTCGTCGGCCGAGCTGGACGACTTCCTCACGCTGCGCGCGGCCCGCGTGCTGCTGCTGCGGCCCACGGCGTTCCCGTCGCTCACCGAGGCCAGGCGCGCGCACGACCGCGCCGCGGCGGCCGGCTGGGACATCCAGTGCGCGGGCGGCCAGGGCGCGGGCCTGGCGCGGGCCGCCACGGTCGCGCTGGCCAGCCTGCCGGGCTGCACACTGCCGTGCGACGTCACCCAGCCGCCGCGCAGCAACCAGATCGTCACGCCCATCGTCGGGGCGAACGGGGGCGTCGTCGCGGTCCCGCTCACCCAGCCGGGCCTCGGCCACACCATCGACGAGCCGCGCGTCCGCCGCCTGGCGAAGGACCACTTCCTGGCGTGACCCGGGCGTGACCCGCCCGCCCTACCTTGATCGCCTACGGGTGGCGAGGGAGGGGTGGGCATGGAGGATGTGCCGGGGCTCACGAGGTGGCGGGTCTGGTGGTTGCGGCTCATGTGGGGGCCGTCCAACCAGTCGTCGTCCTGGCTCAGGTACACGGTGGGCATGGCCCTGCTGGCGGCGGTGAGCGCTGGGGCGACGTGGTACTTCATCGAGGCCGACGCCTACGGCCTGCCCGTGGCGTTCAAGGCGTTCGTCTGCGTGGCGGTCGGCGTCGCGGTTCTGGCGTACGCGGTCCACCGCAGGCCGACCCGGTATCGCTGGCGCAACCCGCTCCTTCCGGCGGCTGACCCCGCCGGTCTGCGCGCGGTGGTGGCGGAGGCCGCCGAGCTGGCGGGCTGGGACAGGCCGTTCCCGGTGGTGCGCCTGAACCCGTGGGCGAGGGTGGTGGCGTGGCGAGGAGCTCGCAGCGGCGAGGTCATGCTGGGTGTGCCGTTGCTCCTCGGGCTGACCAGGGACGAACTGCGGGTGATCATCACGCGGGAGCTCCTCCTCTCCCGCACGGTGCCGAGGCACGTGATGTACCTGCTGGCCCTGAACTCTGCCGACCTCGGGCGCGTGATGCGGGGCGAGCCGTCGCCGTGGCGGCCCTGGCTGCGCGCGCACGCCTACAGGGTGCGGCACGATCTCTGGAAGGCCCTGGCCGAGCTGGTGGGCACGGAGACCCTGGAACACGTGATCCGGCGGGAGAACCAGGTCGTCTACGCGTTCGACTGGCACCTCCAGCGCTACGTCCACCGTACTTTCACCCCGACCTTCTGCACCGACGTCTACCGCTCGTTCGGGTGGAAGCTCACCGAGGACGACCTGATGACGAGGCTGGGCCCGAGCATCCAGGCGGTGACGGGCGAGGAACTCGACGGGCACGAGCTGAGGCTGCTGGAGGAGATCGGCTGGAAGCCGGGCGCAGCCGTGGAGTCCGTCACCGAGCCGGTGCTGGCCGAGGTGCCCGAGGAGGTGGACCACCGGCTCGGCCGGGTCCTGCTGCGCCATTACAGTCAGGACCGGCGCCTGCTTCCCATGGCGTACGCCCTGGCGGACACCACCGCCGAGCAGTGGCTCTACTACCACGAGGCCCAGCTCGACCAGCTTCGCGCCGCCGCCCGTGCCCTCCTCGGCGACTCCCATACGGTCAACGACCTCGTCCAGCTCGCCCAGGAGGGAAGGGCCGAGGAGCTGGACTGGTGGCATGTCAGGACCGTGTGCCCCCACCCGTCCCGCGCCGTCTGCGTCCTCCTTCCCGTCCTCCAGACCGGCCTGCGCCGCCAGGGGTACACCCACGCCGACCCCTTGCGGCAGCGGGTGCTGACCGGCCCCGGGGGTGCGGTGGTGGACGTGGTAGAACTGGCCGCGGAGATCGCGGGAGGTGACATGACGGTCAAGGACCCCGACGAGGACGCGCGCCGGCTGGCCGCCGAGTCGCTGGCCGGGGGCGACGCCACCGGCTGGTTCGAGCGCCTGTACGCCGGGTCGGCGACCGGGGAGGCCGTCGTCCCGTGGGACTCCGGCGGCCCGCACCCGCTGCTCGTCGCGTGGACCGGCGAGCGGGAGACCGTGCGGGCCGGCGAGCGGGACGCGGCGGGGGAGCGGCGGCGGGCTCTGGTCGTGGGCGCGGGGCTGGGCGACGACGCCGAGCACCTGGCCGGGCTCGGCTACGACATCACCGCGTTCGACGTCAGCGAGTCGGCCGTGCGCCTGGCCCGCGAGCGCTTCCCCGGCACGGCCGTCGCCTACCGCGCCGCCGACCTGCTCGACCCGCCCGCCGAGTGGCGCGGCGCTTTCGACCTGGTCGTGGAGATCATGACCGTACAGGCGCTGCCCGAGCCGCTGCACGAGCAGGCCATCGCGCGGATCGCCTCCTTCGTACGGCCCGGCGGCACGCTGCTGGTGATCGCCTCGGGCCGCGACGAGGGCGATCCCGTGTTCCCGCCTCCGTGGCCGCTGACCCGGCCGGAGATCACCGCGTTCGCGACCGGCGGCCTGGCGGTCGGCGAGATCGAGGACCTGCGCGAGCCCGGCCGCCGCCGCTGGCGGGCGACGTTCCACCGGCTGAAGGCCTAGACCAGCCCCGCCTCGTAGGCGATCAGCCCCGCCTGGGTGCGGTTGGCGCAGCCCAGTTTGTCCAGCATGCGTGACACGTATCCCTTGATCGTGGCCTCCGCCAGGTAGAGCCTGCCGGCGATCTGCGCGTTCGACAGGCCCTCCCCCAGCAGCGCCAGGACCTCGACCTCGCGTTCGGTCAGCGATCCGACCAGCTCCCTGGCCCGGTCGCGGGCCGAGTGCGTGTCGGCGGAGGCCGCGATGAGGCGGCGGGCGGCGGCAGGCGACAGCACGGTGTGGCCCTCGGCCGCCACCTTGACCAGCCCGATCAGCTCCTCCGGCGGGGTGGACTTGAGCAGGAACCCCGACGCGCCGGCCCGCAGCGCGCGCAGCACGTACTGGTCGGCGTCGAACGTGGTCAGCACCACGATCGGCGGCGGGCCGGGGAGCTTTCCGAGCCGTTCGATCGCGGTGATGCCGTCCACGCCCGGCATGCGCAGATCCATGAGCACCACGTCGGGCCGCTGCCGGACGACCTCCTCGACCCCGGCCGCGCCGTCGTGCGCCTGGCCGACCACCTCGATGTCGCCCGAGGCGCCCAGGATCGTGCTCAGGAACCGGCACACCATCGGCTCGTCGTCGACCACCACCACGCGGACCACGGGTCACACCCCGGTCGGGACGTAGGCGGGCAGCGTGGCCTCCAGCCGGAAGCCGCCGTCGGGCTCGCGCCCGGCGCGCAGCGTGCCGTGCACGACCTCGATGCGCTGGCGCAGGCCCGCGATGCCGAGCCCCGACCCGGTGCCGGCCAGCTCACCGGGCGCCCGGGTCGGCGGGGTGTTGCGGATCGACAGGCGTACCTGCGCATCGCCGTACTCGACGCGGACGGTCACGCGCGCGCCCGGGGCGTGCTTGCGCACGTTGGTCAGCCCCTCCCTGACGATGCGGTAGGCGGTGCGCCCGACGACGGGCGAGGCCAGCGCCGGGTCGCCCTCCTCGACGAGCTCGGCCGGGTTGCCGACGACCGTGGACTCGGCCACGAGCGCGGCGAAGCCGGCCACCGACGGCGTCTCCTCGCCCTCGGGCGCCGTGCGCAGGATGCCGACCAGGTCGCGCAGCTCGTCCAGTGCCTGGACGCCCGCCACCCGCAGCTCCTCGGCCTGTCTTCGGGTCTCCTCGTCGGTGGCGGTCATGCGCAGCGCGCCCGCCTGCAGCACCATCAGGCTGACCCGGTGGGTGACCACGTCGTGCATCTCGCCGGCCAGACGGGCCCGCTCCTCGGTGCGGGCCTGCTCGGCCAGCAGGTGGCGTTCGCGTTCCGCGCGCTCGGCGCGTTCGGTCAGCGCCTGGACCAGGCGCCTGCGGGCGTCGAAGTAGAGCGCGAGCAGCGGGCCGAGGGCGACGCGGAGGACGCCGAGCGTGAGGAGCAGCACGGAGGGCTGCCAGAGGCGCACGACGATCAGCGTGAAGACGGCGAGCGCGAGGATCGCCTTGCGGCGATTCTGGCCGGAGTGGTAGAGCGGGCCGTAGGCGGCCAGCGACGCGGCCGACACCGGCGCCCACACGTTGTCGGGGTTGGCGGGGGTGATCGCACCGAGCGGCCAGATCAGCAGCGTCACGACCAGAGTGAACGCGCCGATCACGGCCAGTACGGCGAGCGGGGCCCTGCGCCGCGCCACCAGCGACAGGCAGGCCAGCGCTTGCGCGCCGAGCAGGACCCAGGCCGGCGTGCCGGGCCGCTCCGGCCACCAGGAACCATGCACCAGTGTCAGGACCGTGTCCAGGGCCGCTAAGGCGACGGCGATCGCCACGTCCACGGCGAGCCGGTGCCTGCGCGTCATGCCGCCAACGCTATGACATCGGGCGAAGGGCCAGGTACCTACGAAAGTCGCATCCCAGTCCCTACGGCCGGCCCTGCCGGAGGCCGGGCGCCGGATCGTGCAATGGATCGCATGACACCTCACCTGGGACGCTACAAGATCGATTCGGGGTCCGTCACCTTCAGACTCGACACCGGCCGCTTCCCCGTCATCACCTTCCGGGCGAACGGCTCGCTGGAGGGGACGCTGACCGTGCGGGACGTCACCCGGCCGCTGGCGCTGACCGTCGAGCGGACGGAGGTGGAGCCGCGCTCGTTCACCGTCGTGGCGACCACGCGCGTCGACAGGACCGAGTTCGGCGTGACCGCCTACCGCGGCCTGGCCGCGCGCCACCTCGACGTCCGGATGGAGGTCACGTGCGTGCGCTCGTAGTGGAGGGCCTGGCCAAACGCTACGGCGCGGTGCGGGCCGTACGGGAGGTGAGTTTCGGCGTCGAGCACGGGGAGATCTTCGCGCTGCTCGGCCCGAACGGCGCGGGCAAGACCACCACGCTGGAGATCATCGAGGGCTTCCGCGTCAAGGACGCCGGGGTGGTCGAGGTGCTGGGCATGGACCCGCGCGATCCGGCGCTGCGCGCGCGGATCGGGCTGGTGCTGCAGGACATCGCGGTCGAGCCGTACCTGACCGTGCGCGAGACCATCGCGCGCAACGCCGGCTACTACCCGGCGCCGCGCGACGTGGACGAGGTCATCGACCTGGTCGACCTGCGCGAGCAGGCGCGGCGCAAGGTCAAGGCGCTGTCCGGTGGCCAGAAGCGCCGCCTGGACCTGGCGCTCGGCGTGATCGGCAACCCGAGCCTGCTCTTCCTCGACGAGCCGACCACCGGCTTCGACCCGAACGCCCGCCGCGGCGCCTGGGAGCTGGTCAGGAACCTGCGCGACTCGGGCACCACGATCGTGCTCACCACGCACTACATGGAGGAGGCGCAGGAACTGGCCGACCGGGTCGCGGTGATGTCCGGCGGCCGCGTCGTCGCCATGGGCACGCCGGCCACGCTGGGCGGGCGCGACTCGGCCGAGACCCGCATCCGCTACCGGACCCCCGAGGGCCCCGTCGTCCTCGAGACCACCGACCCCACCGGCACGCTCAGGGAGCTGATCCGGAGCGGGGTCGTGCTGGACGGGCTGACCGTGCACCGGCCCAGCCTGGAGGACGTCTACCTGGAGCTGACAGGATCATGAGACTCATCTGGCACCAGATCCGCTACGAGCAGCTTTCGTTCTGGCGCAATCCGCAGAGCGCGTTCTTCACGTTCATCTTCCCCGTCGTGGTCATCATGATCTTCGGCTCGCTGTTCGACGGCATGGAGACGGGCGACTACTTCTACGGGGTGTCGGCGCTGGAGTACTACGTGCCCACGATCGCCGCGGTGTCGGTGCTCGGCTCCTGCTTCAGCCAGCTGGCGATCGTGCTGGCCGCCCGGCGGCAGAACGGCATCCTCAAGCGCGTCCGCGCCACCCCGCTGCCGGCCCGCGTCTACTTCGCCGGCCTGCTGGCCCACTGCGTGCTGGTCAGCATCGTCGACGTGCTGCTCGTCTCGCTCGTCGGCAGGCTGTACGGCGTGCCGTTCCCCGACCCGGCGCGGCTGCCGGGCCTGGTGGCCACGCTCGTGCTCGGCGCGGCCGCGTTCTGCGCGCTCGGCGTGGCCGTGGCCTCCCTGATCCGCACCGCCGAGGCCGCGCCCGCGGTGGTGCAGCTGGTGCAGTTCCCGCTGGTGTTCATCGCGGGCACCTACCTGCCGATCCACTCCGACGTGCTGAACGCGGTCTCGGACGTGCTGCCGGTGCGGCCGTTCAACCAGGCCCTGTTCACCGGCCCCACCTGGCACAGCCTCACCGTGCTGGCCGTCTGGGGGCTGGCGGGGGCGCTGGTGGCCATCCGCCGGTTCCGATGGGATCCACAGCCGGAATGACCGGGTTGATTCGGTTGCTCGAGGGCCGTCAGGCTCATCGCCTCCAGATCATCCAGATCCAGCGATGGAGTGCTGGAGCCTCAGGAGGCGAGGGCCGCGTCCAGCAGCAGGGACCCGGCGCCCAGCAGCGCGGCGTCCCGCCCGGCCCGCGCCGGCGCGATCTCCAGGTCGCGTGTGGCCAGCGGCAGGCACCGCTCGTACACCGCGGCCCGGATCGAGGTGATGAGCGGCTCGGCCGCCGAGAGGCTGCCGCCGACGACCACCACGTCCGGGTTGAAGAAGTTCACGAGCACGGTGAGGACCTCGCCGATGCGGCGGCCCGCGTTGCGCACCATGCTGGTGGCCTCGGGCACGGCGTCGTTGACCAGGTCGACGATGCCGGAGGTGTGCTTCACCTCGACGCCCGCGTCGGCCAGCGCCGCGCCGAGGGCGGCGCCGCTGGCGTAGGCCTCCAGGCAGTCGGGGTGGCCGCAGGCGCAGATCACCGACGAGTCGGAGCTGACCCGCACGTGGCTGATGTCGCCCGCCGCGCCCCGGCCGCGGTGCAGGCGGCCGTTGACGATCACGCCGCAGCCGATGCCGGTGCCCACCTTGAGCACCATGAGGTTGTCGCTGCCGGGCCAGGAGCGGGCCTCGCCGGCGGCCATGAGGTTGGCGTCGTTCTCCACCAGGACGGGCAGGTCGTAGCGGGCGCGCAGGTGGTCGGCGACGGGGAAGTCATTCCAGCCGGGCATGCGCGACGGCGTCACCACGCGTAACGTCGCGGGGTCGACGGGGCCCGGCACCCCGGTCCCGACGCCGCGCAGCGGCACCGTCGGCGGCACGCGCTCGGCCAGCAGCCGGTCGAACGCGTCCGACAGCAGGTCGAGCGTCGCCTCGGGGCCCTCGGCGATCTCGCACGGGACCTCCTCGACGACCAGTGGCGCGCCGCTGAGGTCGAGCAGCCCGAGCCGGGCGTGGTGGGCGCCGAGGTCGGCGACCGCGAGCACGCCGGCCGTCGGCGACAGGCACAGGCGGCGCGGTCTCCGGCCGCCGCGCGAGGTGCCGGAGCCCTCCTCGACCAGCAGCCCGGCCGCGATGAGCTCCTCGACGCGCAGCGACACGCTCGACGCGGCCAGCCCCGACAGGCGGGCCAGGTCGGCGCGCGACTCGGCGCCGCCGGTGGCGACGAGCCGTAACAGGTCCCCCTGAGCCCCCTGCACGGGCAGCCGCTGCTTCATGGAAGATGCATACCATCGATCTACTTAGACCAGCAACGTATTGACTTCCTCCGAAATCCACCATTACGGTCCCCTTTATCTTCGACATCGAAGGAAGTGGACGCTCATGAAGAAGATGCTCGCAGTCGTCGCCGCATCTGTGTTAGGCCTGGCGGCCTGCGGCGAGACGAGCAGCCCCGCCGTGCCAGCCGTGCCCGGCGAGTCGAAGACCGCGACCGACGTGCTGGCCAACGCGCCCGTCGCCGAGGCGGCCGACATCCTGCCCGGCTCGACCATGGAGAAGATCAAGCAGCGCGGCGAGCTCCTCGTCGGCGGCTCGCTCGACGCCCCGCTCCTGTCCCAGCAGAATCCCGCCACGGGACAGGTCGAGGGCTTCGACGCCGACCTGGGCAAGGCGCTGGCCAAGTACATCCTCGGCGAGCCGAAGGTGAAGATCGTCAACTCGGCCTCGGAGACCCGGGAGGCGCTGCTCGCCAACGGCACCGTGGACGTCGTCTTCCAGACGTACACGATCACCGAGGAGCGCGCGAAGCAGGTCGCGTTCGCCGGCCCGTACTACACCTCGGGTCTGACGATCGCGGTGAAGAAGGGCACGTCCGGCATCACCAAGCCGGAGGACCTGAACGGCAAGAAGGTGCTCGCGGGCGCCAACACGCCGGCCATCCCCGCGATCAAGAAGCTCGCGCCGCAGGCCGAGATCATCACCTTCGGCAGCGACCCCGAGTGCGTGCAGGCGCTCAAGCAGGACCGCGGTGTCGCCTACGTCCAGGACGAGACGCTGCTGATCGCCGACGCCAAGAAGGACCCCTCCATCCAGATCGTCACCAAGCCCTTCACCGTCGACCCGTACGGCATCGGGCTCAAGCACGGCGACGACCAGATGAAGAAGTTCGTCAACGACTGGCTCGGCAAGATCCAGTCGAACGGCGTCTGGCAGGGCATCTGGAAGAACTCCATCGGCACCGTCGTCACCGGCGACGCCCCCCAGGCACCCAAGATCGGGTCCGTGCCGGGGTCCTGATGTCCGTCATCCTCGATCACCTGCCCGAGCTCTGGCAGGGCCTGGTCGTGACACTCCAGCTCACCGCCGCGTCGTTCATCGGCGCGGCGGTGCTGGGCGTGATCGTCACCGCCCTGCGCGTGAGCCCCGTGCGCGTGCTGCGCGCCATCGGCACCGCCTACGTCGAGACGTTCCAGAACCTGCCGCTGCTGGTGCTGCTCGTCCTCGCGGTCTTCGGCCTGCCGGAGATCGGCATCCAGGCCGACCTGCTCGTGACGGCCATCGTGGTCATCGCGGTGTACGAGGCGGCCTACATCGGCGAGGCGCTGCGCTCGGGCGTCAACGCCGTGTCCAAGGGGCAGGGCGAGGCGGCCCGGGCGATCGGGCTGACGTTCACCCAGTCGCTGCGGCACGTGATCCTGCCGCAGGCGCTGCGCACGGTCGTGCAGCCGCTCGGCAACATCTTCATCGCCCTGACCATGAACACCGCCCTGGCCGGCGCGGTCGGCGTCATCGACCTGACCGCCGCCGCCAACCGGGTGAACCTGGTCGAGGCGCAGCCCATCCCCATCTTCGTCGGCGCCGGCCTGGCGTACGCGGTGCTCGCCGCCTGCGCGGGCTTCCTCACCGGAAGGCTGGAGAAGCGGCTGGTGATCCTGCGGTGAACACCTCCACCACCGTCCTGTTCGACGAGCCCGGCCCGCGGGCGCGGCGGCGCATGCGGATCGCGACCGTCCTCGGCGCCCTGGCCGCCGTGGCGCTCGCCGTGCTCGCCGTCCGGCAGTTCGCCGCCAACGGCCAGCTCGACGCCGCCCGCTGGCAGCCGTACGCGACCTGGCCCATGTGGCGGTACCTGCTGAACGGCCTCGGCTCGACCGCGCTGGCCGCCGTCGTGTCGGCGGCCCTGGCCATGGCGTTCGGCCTCGTGCTGGCGCTCGGGCGGCTGTCGCACCGGCCGTGGGCCCGGGTGCCCGCCGCCGGCTACGTCGAGGTGGTCAGGACCGTCCCGGCCCTGCTGCTCGTGTACGTGGTGCTGTTCGCGCTGCCCCGCTACGGCCTGGACCTGCCGCTGTTCTGGAAGCTGGTCGTGCCGCTGAGCGTGTCCCACGCGGCGTCCTTCGCCGAGATCTTCCGCGCCGGCATCCTGTCGGTCGAGCGCGGCCAGAGCGAGGCCGGGCTGGCCGTCGGGCTGACCCCCGGGCGCACGATGCGCCTCATCGTGCTGCCCCAGGCGGCCCGGCGGGTGCTGCCCTCCATCGTCAGCCAGTCCGTCGGCCTGCTCAAGGACACCTCCCTCGGCTTCGTCGTCAGCTACACCGAGCTGCTCTACAGCGCCAAGGTGCTGGCCAACTACAACGGGCTGCTCATCCAGACCTACATCGTGGTCGCGCTCGTCTACCTGGTGGTCAACATGTCGCTGTCCAAGCTCGCCCGCACGCTGGAGGCCCGCCAGCGCGCCGTCCTGAGAAGGAGAATCGTTCGTGCCTGATCTCGCCGTCCTGGCGGAAGTCGTCCGATCCGGCTTCACCGAGAGCGTCCACTACGGCAGCGCCGTCGGCCTGGACCCCTCCGGCCGCGCCGAGTTCGCGCTCGGCCCCGTCGACGCGCCCGTCCTGCCCCGCTCGTCGGCCAAGCCGTTCCAGGCGCTGGCCTGCCTGACCACGGGCGCCGCGCTGGCCGGCCCGCGCCTGGCCATCGCCGCCGGCAGCCACACGGGCGAGGACTTCCACGTACGGGTGACCGGCGAGATCCTGGCCGACTACGGGCTCGGCTTCGACGCCCTGGCCTGCCCGCCGTCCTGGCCCGAGGACCAGGCCACCGCGCACGCGATCATCAGGCAGGGGCTCGGCCCGTCGCGCGAGCGCATGAACTGCTCCGGCAAGCACGCCGCCATGCTCGCCGCCTCCGTCGCCAACGACTGGGACGTGCCGTCCTACCTGTCCGCCGACCACCCCCTCCAGCAGCGGGTCCGCTCCGTCACCGAGGAGCTGGCCGGGGAGAAGGCCGCGCACGTGGCCGTCGACGGCTGCGGCGCGCAGCTGTTCGGGCTGTCGCTGACCGGTCTCGCCCGCGCCGTGCGGGCGCTCGTGACGGCCGCGCCCGGCAGCGGCCCGCGTCAGGTCGCCGACGCCATGCGCCGGCACCCCGAGTACGTCGGCGGCACCGGCCACCAGAACACCGAGCTGATGCGCGCCCTGCCCGGAGCGCTGGTCAAGGGCGGCGCCGAGGGCGTGCTCGTCGTGGCGCTGAGCACCGGGCACGCGGTGGCCGTGAAGGTCATCGACGGCAGCCCGCGCGCCACCACGGCCGTCGCGCTGGCCGTCCTGCGGCGCATGGGGGTGGACGTGTCGGGGGCCGAGGAGTTCGAGCGGGTGGACGTGCTGGGCGGCGGCGTCCCGGTGGGGCAGATCGTCACGCCGCTCCGCAGCCCTCGGTGAGCGCCCTGGCCGGGGCGTCGGACGCCTTGGCGCTCGGACCGGCCTTGGGGGTCCTGCGCGGCTGGGGCGTCTCGGTCGTGAGCGGGGTCTCCGGCGTCCCCGTCCCCGTCGCCGCGACGGGAGTCGGGGAGGCCGACCGGGTCGCGGCCACGGCGGCCGGGGCGCTCCGGGCGGATTCCTGGATCGCCTCCCGGGTGACCTGCCGGATCTTCTCCCAGTCGGGGTAGCCGGTGTTGATCAGCGGCGGCACGAACTGCACGCTGGTCACCTCGGCCTCCTTGACCCGCAGGGCCAACGGCACCAGGTGCCTGAGCATCGGCCGCGGGATGTCGGTGCGGATCAGCTCCTTGGTGGCCAGCGCGATCCGGTTGAACCGGGTCAGCACGGTCCCCGGGTCGGCCTGCTCCAGCAGCGCCCCGATCACGCAGCGCTGGCGGCGCATCCGGGTGAAGTCGTCGCTGTAGGTGCGCGAGCGGGCGTACCACATGGCGTCGGCGCCCTTCAGCCGCCGCGTGCCGGCCTTGACCAGGCCCTCGTTGTACTTGCCGAACACCACGTCCTGCTCGACGTGGATGCGGACGCCGCCGATCGCGTCGATCAGCCGGGCGAAGCCCCACATGTTCACCAGGGCATACCAGTCGACCTTGAGCCCGAGGGTGTAGCCGATCGTGTCCATCAGCACCCGGGGTCCCTGGCGCTGCTTGCCGCCGAAGATCTCCGGGTGCGCGTCGGCGTACTCCCACACGCTGTTCAGCAGGTCGCTGCGCCCGCCGCCGGGGTCGGGCGGCAGCCGGAACCCGTCGGGGAAGCGCGCGGCCATCGGCGTGCCCGGCCGGAACCGGACGTCCTCCAGGTTGCGGGGCAGGCTGATGAGCACGGTGTTGCCGGTCCGCACGTCGACGCTGGCCACGTTCATGCTGTCGGTGCGCACGCCGATCCGGTTGTCGTCGGCGTCGCCGCCGAGCAGCAGGATGTTGACCCGCTCGCGGCCCGCCCACGGGTCCTGCGGGCGCGACGACTCCTGCGCCAGGGGCTCGGTGGTCTCGGGCGCGTCGAAGATGCCGTTGAGCGTCTCCTTCGAGGTCCAGACGTACTGTGCGACCAGCCCGAACGGCAGCACCGACGCGACCGCCAGCAGCCCCGCGAGCGTGCCCGTGAGGACCTGCCCCGCCTGGGGGAGCGTGCCCGGCCGCAGCACCACGAACGAGTGGACCATGAGGAAGAACCAGGCCGCGCCCAGCACGGCCGCGCCGACGGTGATCGACATGAGCCAGGAGTCCTCGGCGGCCAGCGTGCCCAGGAGATTGTCGGTGGTCAGCGCCACCGCCAGGAGCGCCAGCAGCCCGGTGACGTAGAGGCCGAGCAGGACGAGCCCGGTCCTGCGCCGGCCGGTGCGCAGATGCGCCGATCCGGGCGCCAGCGCCGACAGCGCGAGCCAGCCGAGGACGCCCCAGGCGCTCACCGGTTTCTTTGCCTGCCCCACGCCATCCCCGTTCCCCGTGAACCACACCGTAGGCCGATTCGAGGCGGCAGCCTACGCGTCGTATGCGAAATATCTCGTTATGCCGGAGTGAACATCACTGACCGATTCGCCGTCAGGCACGGCCTCACGCCGGCCGGGCCCGTCGCGCGCGGCCGTCACCTGGAAGCGCCCCGCGGGCCATTGAAGCGCTCCGCCGGGCCGGACGCCGCCATCTTTGCCATGAGCGGAGGGTCCGGCGAGGATGCCTACGAAGGGGGCGAAAACATATCGTGTCTTCCATGTACGAGATCACCGTTCTGCCGATGAAGCCGGACTTCGAGGGCGAGGTCGTCGCCACCCTGGTGTCACGGAGCGCGGGCTCCCGCCGGGCGGTGCTGTACCTGCACGGGTTCACCGACTACTTCTTCCAGGACCACCTGGCCGAGCACTACGTCGACCGCGGCATCGACTTCTACGCGCTCGACCTGCGCAAGTACGGCAGGTCCCTGCTGCCGCACCAGACCAGAGGCCTGGTCAGGAGCATCACCGAGTACTTCCCCGAGATCGACGAGGCCGTCCGCCTCATCCGCCGCGACCACGACGAGGTCACCCTCAACGCCCACTCCACCGGCGGGCTCGTCGCGTCCCTGTGGGCCGACCGCGTCCGCGGCCGGGGCCTCGTCCAGGGGCTCGTGCTCAACAGCCCCTTCTTCGACCTCAACGTGCCCACCCCGCTCCGCGTGGCCGCCGACCTGCTCAAGACGCCGCTGTCGTACAGCAGGAGAGCGCTGCCGCTGCCGCCCAGCACCGTGTACGGCCGCACCCTGCACCGCTCCGAGGGCGGCGAATGGGACTACGACCTGGAGCTGAAGCCGCACGGCGGGTTCTCCGTGCACGCCATGTGGCTCGCCGCGATCCGGCGCGCGCAGCGCCGTCTGCACGCCGGCCTCTCCGTGGACGCCCCCGTGCTCGTGCTGGCCTCGACCCGGGGACTGCGGGTACGCGACTTCGTCCCCGAGGCCAGGACGGCCGACATCGTGCTCGACCCCCGGCACATCGCCCGCTGGGCCACCTGCGTGGGCCCGCACGTCACGTGCGTGCGCGTGCCCGACGGGGTGCACGACCTCGTGCTGTCGGCCGAGCCGGTGCGCAAGCGGGTGTTCGCCGAGATCGACCGCTGGATGGACGCGTTCCTCCCCGCCGACGCGTCGGACAGTCACCAGGGCCTTTAGCTCGTCACCAAGGGAAGGCGAACAAGCCGTAGTAGGCCGCAGCCACCAGCAGCAGGCCCGTGCCGCCCAGCACGCCCGCCATCGCGACGTGCTGCCAGCGGCTCGGCCGCATCCCCTCGCGCAGCGCCGACACGACCGCCGCGACGGCGGTCACCTCCTGCACGAGCATCAGCGCGGCCAGCACCCGCACGATCACCCAGCCGGCCAGCACCGCCGGCCACGCTCCGGCCTGGTTCACGGCGAACAGCACCAGCACCGTGATGAACAGCAGCACCGCCGCCAGCAGCCCCAGCCCCGTCCACGCCATCCGGGTCAGCCGGCGCCTGATCGGCGGCCACAGCCGGGCGTCGGTCTCGCCCAGCGCCGGCGGGCCGCCGCGCAGCCGTACGAGCATGACGGCGACCGGGCCGGCCACGTAGCCGACGGCGGTCAGGCACAGCGTCAGCCCCAGCATGGCGCCGCCCGCGTACCACGGAGCGGCCGGCACGTCGGCCGCCTCGAACCGCTGGACCGGCGTCGCGCCCGCCAGGTGCACCGGGGGCACCGCCGTGCCGGGCAGGCCGCTGATCCAGTTGGTGAGGGTCTCCAGGTAGCCGGGCGCGAACGGGCCGCCGTTGATCCGCATGGCGTGGTCGCCGTGGGCCATGAACCGGATCGTGTAGCGGTCGTTGCCCGAGCCCGTCAGCGCCGTGGTCAGCGCCCGCGTCGACTCCACGAACGGGATGGACGGGTCCTCCGTGCCGTAGAAGGCCAGCACCGGCTGCCTGACCTGGCGCAGCGCCGGGATCGCGTCATAGCGCAGGAAGTCGAAACCGACGCCGCCCATGGCCCGCGTCAGCAGGTCGCGCACCCCGATCGGCGCCCGCAGCCGCAGGAGCTGCTCGTTCAGCGCCCAGGCCACCTGGCGCAGCGGGGACACGTTCGGCGAGGACACCAGCACCACGAACCCCACCGACGGGCTCTTCGCCGCCGCGATCGGCACCACCCAGCCGCCCTCGCTCACGCCCCACAGCCCGATCCGCGACGGGTCCACGTCCGGCCGCTTGGCGAGGAGGTCCACCATCCGCAGCGTGTCGTCGGCGAGCAGCCCGAAGTCGCGGTCCCGGAAGTTGTAGCCGACCGTCCGCTTGTCGTAGGCGAGCGTCACCACGCCCGTCCGGGCCAGGAACTCCGCCTGCGGCGCGAACTCCGTCCGCGACCCGTTGCCCGACCCCGACACGAACACCATCGCCGGATGACGGCCCGGCGTCAGCGGCGCCCGCACGGTGCCCTCCAGCCGCTGACCCTCCGCCGGCACCGACACGTCCGCCACGGCGAACCGGGCACTCTGCGCCACCGGTCGCAGCTCGGCGCGCGGCTGCGCCGGGATCGACAGGAACGCCTGGTCGGCCTCGAGCGGCGGGAAGTCGAAGGCGGGCGGGAGCACGTAGCCGACGCAGGCCAGAGCCACCAGCACCAGACCGGCGGCCACGCTCAACGTGCCACGGCCCGCGCCCATCGGCCTCCCCATGTGCGTTGGTTTGCCCGCTGATCTTCCAGCCTACTCCCGAGTCCTGTGGCGCATGAGGCCGCATTTGTCGGTGAGAGCTGTTAGCTTCCTGCGACATGCGGATCCTGCACACCTCCGACTGGCACCTCGGGCGCTCCTTCCACCGGGAGAGCCTGCTGGCCGGTCAGGCGGCGTTCGTCGACCACCTGGTCGAGACCGTGCGCGCCGAGCGGGTCGACGTGGTGGCGGTGTCGGGCGACGTCTACGACCGGGCGCTGCCGCCCGTCGACGCGGTCGCCCTGTGCAACGAGGCGCTGGGCCGCCTGGTGGCGGCGGGGGCGCGCGTGGTCCTCATCAGCGGCAACCACGACTCGGCGCGGCGCCTCGGGTTCGGCTCCTCGCTGTTCGACGCCTCCGGCGTCCACGTCCGCACCGACCCGTCCCGCGCCTGGGAGCCGGTGCTCGTCGACGACGTCGCCTTCTACGGCATCCCCTACCTGGAGCCCGAGCTGGTCCGTGCCCCATGGGAGCTCGACGAGCGCAGCCACACGGCGGCGCTGTCGTACGCGATGACCCGCGTCCGCGCCGACGCGGCCCGCCGCCGCGCCTCGGTCGTCCTCGCCCACGCGTTCGTCACCGGCGGCGAGGCCAGCGACAGCGAGCGCGACATCAGCGTCGGCGGGATCGCGCACGTGCCGCTCACGGCGTTCGACGGGATGAGCTACGTCGCGCTCGGCCACCTGCACGGCCGCCAGCGCATGTCCGAGACCGTCCGCTACTCCGGCTCGCCGCTGGCCTACTCCTTCAGCGAGGCCGCCCACGTCAAGGGGTCGTGGCTGGTGACGATCGGACCCTCCGGGGCGGCGGAGTCCGTCGAGTTCGCGCCCGCGCCGGTGCCCCGCCCGGTCGCCCGCCTGCGCGGCCTCATCGACGACCTGCTCACCTCCCCCGCATACTCCGGCCACGAGGATCACTGGCTGCAGATCACGCTCACCGACCCGGTGCGCCCCAAGTCCGCCATGGACCGGCTGCGGGCCCGCTTCCCGCACACCCTCGCCCTCTCCTTCGACCCGGTCGGCGCCGCGCCGGCCGCCGCGCCCGCGCGGCTCAGCGGCCGGCCCGAGGCCGAGGTGGCGCTCGACTTCGTCCGCGAGGTACGCGGCGAGCCCGCCGGCGCCGACGAGGAGGAGCTGCTGAGACAGGCGATCGAGGCGTCACGGGTGAAGGAGACGATGGCGTAGATGCGACCGCACCGGCTCTCCCTCACCGCCTTCGGCTCGTTCCCCGGCTCGGAGACGGTCGACTTCGACGCGCTCGCCGAGGCGGGCCTGTTCCTCGTGCACGGCCCCACGGGCGCGGGCAAGACGACGATCCTCGACGCGCTGTGCTTCGCCCTGTACGGCCAGGTGCCCGGCCAGCGCAACAGCGCCCGCGCGCTGCGCTGCGACCACGCCCCGCCCGGCACGGGCCCGTCGGTCACGCTGGAGGTGACCATCCGGGGCCGCCTGCTGCGCGTGCGCCGCTCACCCGTCTGGCAGCGCCCCAAGCTGCGCGGCACGGGCTTCACCGAGGAGAAGGCCAAGGTGGTGGTGGAGGAGCGCACGGCCGCCGGCTGGCAGGGTCTCACCACGCGCTCCGACGAGGCGGGCGACCTCATCGGCGGGCTGCTCGGCATGAACGCCGACCAGTTCTGCCAGGTCGCCATGCTTCCGCAGGGCGACTTCGCCCGCTTCCTGCGCGCCGACGGCGACGACCGGCGCCGGCTGCTGGAGCGGCTGTTCACGGTCAAGGTGTTCACGCAGACGGAGTCGTGGCTGGCCGAGCACCGCAAGCAGACGTGGCGTGAGCAGGGCGAGCTGCGGCAGCAGGTGGACTACGCCATCCAGCGCCTCCAGGAGGCCGCCGGCCCCGACCTGTCGGCAGCCCTCACGGCGGCCGTCCCCGAGGAGGAGGCAGGCTCGGTCTCGGAGGAGTCCGGCTCCGTGCAGACCCCGCTCCCGCTCTTCGAGCCCACCACACCACCGGAGAGCACCGACGCTTCGGCGAGCGCTGCCAGATCCGTGAGCACCGACGGTGCCGTGAGTGCAGTCGGGTCCGCGAGCGCTGTCGGGTCCATGGGCACCGGCGCTTCTGTGAGCACCGACGCTGCCGTGAGCGCTGTCGGGTCCGTGAGCACCGGCGCCTCCGCGGGCACCCGCGCCTCCGTGAGCGCTGCCGCTTCCGCATCGGCCGGGGCGGCGGCGCGGCCCGCCGAGGACGCCCCCACCCCGGAGACCGATCCGCTGCGCTGGGCGGGCGCCCTGCTCGACGCCGCCCGCGCCGTCGTGTCCCGTACGAACGCCGACCACGCCGAGGCGGAGCGGACGCTCAGACGGGCCCGCGTCCGCCACGAGCAGGCCACCGCCCTGGCCGCCCGCCAGCGCCGCCACGCCGAGGCGCTGACGATGCGCCGCACCCTTGACGAGCGCGCCGACGAGCGGGCGGAGCTCCAGGCGCTCCTGGACGACGCCCTGCGCGCGGACCGCGTCCTGCCGCTCATCGCGGCCGCCCGCCAGCGCGCCGAGGCGGCGACGAAGGCCCGTACCCTCGCCGCCGACGCCTTGGCCCGCGCCCACCCCCTCCTCCGCACCCCCGACCTTCGGGCCCCCGACGCCCGCATGTCCGACGCCCGCATGTCCGACGCCCGCGCGTCCGACGTCCGCATGTCCGACCTTCGGGCCCCCGACGCCCGGACGCCCGACTCTCGCATGACCGATTCCCGCGCGTCCGATTCCCGCGCGTCCGATTCCCGCGCGTCCGATTCCCGCGCGTCGGACTCCCGCGCGTTCGACCTCCGCACCTCCGGCGTGACCCCCGGCGGCCAGGACGGGCGGGCGGGCAGCGGCGGCCCGTACACCACCGAGCCGCCCCAGGGCCCGCACCCCGAACGGTCGAACGCGCCCGGCATGGTCGAGCCGGAGCGGCTGGCCGGGCTGGAGCGGGAGCGGCGGGCGGAGATCGCGCGCCTGTCCGAGCTGCTCACCGAGGAGGCCAGGCTGCTCGTGGTGCGCCGCGACCTGGCCCGCGTCGAGTCCGAGCTGACCCAGCTCGTCGCCGAGGACGAGGCCGCCACCGCCCGCCTCGCCACGCTGCCCGCCCTGGTCGAGGAGGCCGAGCGGAGGCTCGCCGACGCGCGCCTGGACGCGGCCCGCATCCCGGCCGCCGAGGCCGTGCACGCCTGCGCCACCGAGCTCATCGGCGTCGACCGCGAGCTCACCCGCCTCCGCGACGAGATCGCCCGGCTGGAGCGGCAGGGGGCCGAGGTGGCCGCCGCCGAGGCGGAGGTGCCCGAACGGCTCGCGCAGGCCCACGACCGGCTGGCCGCGATGCGGACGGAGGCGGCGGCGATCCCGGCGGTCGGCGCGGCGCTCGACGCGGCGAGGACGTCCCTTGACACGGTCCGGCGCCGCGACGGCCTGGCGGCCGAGCTGGAGACGGCCTCCGCCACGTGCCAGGCCCTGGTGGACAAGGGCCAGAGCCTGCGCGAACGCTGGCTCGACATCCGCCAGGCCCGCATCGACGGCATGGCCGCCGAGCTGGCCCGCGACCTGACCGAGGGCCGCCCGTGCGCCGTGTGCGGTTCCGAGCACCACCCCGCCCCGGCCTCACCCGCCCCGAGCGCTCCGTCGCCGGACGACGAGCGTGCCGCCGAGAGCGCCCACGAGAGGGCCCTCGCCGAGCGGGAGGCGGCCGAACGCGCGCTGGCCACCCTCCAGTCCCGCCACGCCGACGCGGTGGGGGCCACCCTCGGGCTGGACCTCGACGCCGCCGAGTCCGCGGTGCGGGAGGCGGAGCGGGAGCTGGCCCGCCTGGAGGCGATCGCCGCTCAGGAGCCGGCTCTGCTTGCCGCGTACGAGCGGATCGAGTCGGAGCGCGACCAGGTCAGGGAGCGGTCCCGGAAGCTCGGCGAGTCCCTCGCGGCCCGCCGCGCCCACCGCACCCGCCTCCGCGCCGAACGCGCCCGCCTCGCCACCCGCCTCCTCCAGAGCGACCTGCCCGTCCTCGCCTCCCTCCACCGCGAAGCCGAGGGCCGACCGGCGGCGGACGAAACACGCGCCCGCACCGGCCTCCCGACGGCCAATGCCGATCGGCAGGCGGCCAGCGCCGACCGGCAGACCGACGGCGTCGGCCCGCTGTCGGGCAGTGTCGGCGGGGAGCTGCTCGACGGGTTCCCGCCCGAGATGGGGCCCGACGTGCTGGCCGAGGCCGAGCAGGTGGTGCGGCGGCTGCGAGGGTCGGCGGTGCGGGAGAGCGCGCTCGCGGCCGAGGCGGCGAGGCTCGCGCGGGAGCGGGTCGAGCTTGAGGAGCGCGTCCGCCGCGTCACCGCGCGGTTGGCGGCGGGCCGTACCCGGCAGGAGGAGCTCAGCGCGGACGCGACGCGGCTGACCGCGCGGCTCGACAGCGCGCGCGGCGGCGACGAGACACTCACCGCCCGCCTGTCCCGGCTGAATGACGAGGCGGAGCTGCTTCACGAGGCGCTGGAGGCGACCCAGCGGGCCGCCACCGCCGAGCGCGAGCGCGCCGAGGCGGTGCGTGCCGCGGAGCGGGCGGCGGTGGAGGCCGGGTTCGGCGACGCCGCCGACGCGGCCGGGGCCGTGCGGCCTCCCGCCGAGCAGGAGAGCAGGGCCGAGGCGCTGCGGCGGCTGGACGACGAGTACGCGGCGGTCACGGCCACCCTGGAGGACCCCGAGCTGGTGGCGGCGGCGGCCGAGCCCGTTCCCGACCTGGCGGCGCTGGAGGCGGAGCGCGACGAGGCCGAGCGCGCCCACACCGCCCTCGCGTCGGCGCGCGACCGGGCCGAGGCCAGGGAACGGCGGCTGCGGGAGCTGCTCGCCGAGCTGGAGGAGGGCCTTGACCGGTGGCGGCCCGCCGCCGAGCGGCACCGCCTCGCCGAGCGCCTGGCCGCCCTGGCCAGCGGCACGTCGAGCGACAACCAGTGGAGCATGAGCCTGTCGTCGTTCGTGCTGGGGGAGCGGCTCCGGCAGGTGGTCGACGCCGCCAACGAGCGCCTCGACCACATGTCGGCCGGCCGCTACCTGCTCCAGCACGACCTGCGCAAGACGGCCGGCGCCCGGGGGCGCTCCGGCGGCGGGCTGGGGCTGCGGGTGTGCGACGGGTGGACCGGCGTGGACCGCGACCCGGCGACCCTGTCCGGCGGCGAGAGCTTCATCACCTCGCTCGCGCTGGCGCTCGGCCTGGCCGACGTGGTCACGGCCGAGGCGGGCGGGGCGGAGATCGGCACGCTGTTCGTGGACGAGGGGTTCGGCACCCTGGACGAGGACACGCTGGACGGGGTGCTCGACATCCTCGACGGTCTGCGCGACGGCGGCCGTGCGGTCGGCATCATCAGCCACGTCGCTGAGCTGCGCAGCCGCATCCCGGCCCAGCTCAAGGTCGCCAAGACCCGCACCGGCTCGACCCTCACCGCGCACGTCTCCTCGCCCGGCTGACTCGCCCGGCTGACCCGACCGTCTGTGCGCGAACGTGTCCGGCGGTGAGTTCCACCAGGCCGGCAGCACTTTTCCGGACTAAGCCGTGTGATGATCGGTCCTGGCAATCGGTCCATTTCGGCAGGAAGGACTGTGTTTCTCCATCCACCTGAGCGCGGGCACGCACATTTGAGCGCTTCACCGACCAGTGCCACACTGTTGCGGATCATGGTGTCTCCGACGGGGGGTGATCGTGCCACTGTTGTTGGACTCGGTCGAGGTGAAGGTCCACGTGCAGTACCACCTGTTCTTCTTCGCTGACAGTGAGGCGGACGAAGACCCGCCTTTGGACCCGCGGGAGCATGGGAACTGGTTCGGCGCCAGTGAGGCTGGAGTGTGCTTCGAAAGCGACGAGGACGTGGTCTCGGCACTGATGCGCTTTGAGTCCTGGGATGGCGAGGCCGCCATTGACAGCGAGCAGTGGTCGCAGACGGCCGAAGTGACGCTAGCCATGACCAGTGGCTCAATCAGCATCATGGAGATCGCAGGAGGTGCGCTCAATGATGTGTTCGCGCTGCCGGCGCCGGGCCGCTATCGCGTGCGTCTGGGTTGGCGGGAAGGCCCGCTTCACCCGCCGGGGAGCGACGAGCCCGAGAGCTTTGCGCTCGCTCAGTTCTGGCCGACGCCGAGGGGCTGAACGCGATCGCAGTTCTGGTATTTCCCGGGCCACGGGAGTGATCACAATGCGGCCGTCGCTGGACAGGTGCAGGTAGCCGAACGAGATTAAACTCAAAACGGTCATCAGTCGGGTTCTCCTGTTCGTGATGGGGGTGGTGTGTCGGTGAAGGTCGGCATGCCGAGTTCGACCAGTTGGCGGCGGCTGTCGGTGGGGTTCTGGCTGAGGCGGGTGAGCTTGGCCTTGGCGGCGTCGAGGCTGACCTGGAGGCCTTCGACTTCGCCGAGCCAGCCGTTGGCGCGGGCCTCGGCGATGCGGTCGCGGAGGTTGTGGATGATCTCCAGGAGTCGGGGGCGCTGACGGGGATCGACTTGCAGGACGGGGCAGCGGATGCAGGCTTCTCTGAACCAAGGACCGTCCCCGAACGTCGATGTCCACGACTTGTCGGTCCGTGGGATACTCAGCGTTGCTCCCGCCAGCGATGGGCTGGGCGGTGCACCTGTTGTCAGAGGCTGCTGGCAGCATCGCCACTATGAACGTCATCCGTACCACCCCACCGCGGCCGCTTGAGGTCGCCACGGTCTTCCCCCAACTGGCTCCGCTGGCGCGCCCGGCGCTCCGGTTGCATCCCCGCCCCGGTTCGCCATCGCCACACGACAGCTCGGTCGGCGGGCCGCTGCTGTGGCCCGCTAAGCAGCCGTGGCCGTACTGCGACAAGTGGCACGAGGGGCCGGTTTCCCCCCTTGTGCCCGTGGCCCAGCTGTACGCGCGCGACATACCTCTGCTGCGACTGCCCGGACGGGCCGATCTGCTCCAGGTGCTGTGGTGTCCCTTTGAGCACCCGCCAGAGTACAAGCCCCCGACCGCGCTGTTCTGGCGAACCGCCGCCGACGTCACCAACGTCCTCGCCACGCCGCCCAAACCGTCCGAGGTGGAGTACGACGGCTACGTGCCCGAACCGTGCGTGCTCGCGCCGGAGCCGATCACGGAGTACCCCAACTTTCTGGAATTGCCCGAGGACCTGCAGCAGCAATTGGCGGACTGGAGCACGTGGCAGGCGGCCGGCGTGGCGGTGGACGATTCCTATGAGCTCGCCCCGGAGGAGTTCTACATGGGCGAGCTGTCCGTCGCCCCCGGCTGGAAGGTCGGCGGCTGGCCCCCGTGGGGCCTCACCGATCCCATTGCCCGGTTCTGCATCGCCTGTGGCGCCGGGATGAGCCCGCTGTTGACCATCGCGTCAAATGAATGGGACGGCAGCAACGGCGGGTGGGCCCCGTACGAGGATCAATCCCTCGCAGTGCTCGACGACGCCCGCGTGGCGAACCCACCCGGGGTCCGGGTCTCCAGGGGCGATCATCTGCAGCTCTATGTCTGCCCGAAGTTCCATTCGCACACCGACCTGATCCAATAAGCCGTTGCTGGAGACCTCCGCGGCACCATGTACACCACGGAGTGATGAGTGGAATCCCCCACGCAGCCTGTAATAGCTCAGGGCTACGTACACGACCGCCCTGACGTTCCCCAGCGGTGACCACGGCGGTCACGGCGAGGCTGGTCGTACGGTCGGAATTCCCAAGGCTGGACAGCCAGCTCAACACCTTTGTGACCCCACGTCGACGGTCCGCTCGGGTGGCCTTGGCCACCGGCAGGAACGGTGGTGCGGTCAGCCGGTGCAGCACCTGCTCCGTCGTCTGCGCGGTTGCCTGCCACCATGTCTCGGCGGGCCGGGGCGGGAACTGCTCCCGCAGCACGCTGTTCCGTGCCCGGGCCTGCTCGGTGGTCGCGTTCGCGGCTTGTAGCGGCCGGCGCGTCGAGTGCTTCTTGGTGATGGTCATGACGATCGCCCGAACAGCACATCCAGGGCTTCCGGGTCGTAGCCTGGTGCGGGAGGTGGCGGCACTGGCTCGGCGTGCCGGCCTGGCGGGCGTGGTGGGCCAGCACCTCGGCAACGACCTCGTCGTGGCGCGGCGCGAGGTAGACCTCGGTGGTGGTCAGTGCGCGTGTCCGAGGACCCACTGCACGTCGGTCAACGTCAACTGCGGGTCCCGGACCATGCGGGCGGCGGCGCTGTGACGAAGGTCGTGAAGCGTCCAGTCCGCACCGAAGGCGGCGTTCACCCGCTCGAACATCCGGTGAGCACCGTGGTAAGTCAGCGGCCGGATGGGCCGCCGCAGCGTCCACCACACCGGCTGCGTCCGGCCGCGCGGCACCAGCCCGTGCAGCTCGGTCTGGTAGAGCCGCAGCCACACGAACGCGTCCGCCGACGACGGCACCTGCTGCCGAGCCCGAGAACCCTTCCGCGCGACGCTGATCAGCTGCTGGCCTGGGTCGACGTCGCACTGGCGCAGGCCGATCAGCTCCGAGGCCCGGACCCCACTGGAGATCCAGAACGCGATCAACGCTCGATCGCGGTTCGACGGCAGCGCCGCGAACAGCGTGTTGAACCACTCGTCCGGGATCGAGCGCGGGATCCGGCGCGGAACCGTGGGCCGGTAGCGGCCCGCCCGCTCTGGAGCCCAGGCGTCCATCGGGTTGTGGTGCGCGTGTGCGCGGCCGGAGCGACGCGCCAGGTCCACGGTTCGCTGGCGCGGGCGCCGTTGCTGACGGCCAGCGCGAGGATCGCCCGGTCGCGGTTGGAGCGGAGGGCGGCGAACAGCTCGTTCCACCGCTTGTCGGGCATCTGCCGGGGTTGGCGCCGGGGAACCTTGGGGTTGTAGCGCAACCGGCCCTCGGCACGGTAGGGCTCCAGCGGGTTGTGGTGGGCGTGCGGTCGGCGCTTGTCGCTGCGGGCCAGCGGCACCGGGTTGACCAGCGGCCCGCCGCCCGACTCGATCCAGAAGTCGTAGAAGCTGCGCAGCACCGCGTTGCTGTGCCGGATCGTCCGTGGCTTGTAGCGGTCGTCCAGGTAGGGCTTCTTGGTGATCGGATTGGTGGTGCCGACGGTCTTGACGGAGACGGTGCGCGAGGCGGCGCTCGGCTTCGTGGCAGCACCCAGCCACAGCACGAAGTCGCGTACCTCGGCCGAGGTCGCCTTGTTCCACTCCACCTGGACGACTCGCAGCCACCGCCACCAGCGCAGCAGGTCGTAGGCGTAGCTGCGGACGCTGCCGGTGCGGTTGTCACGGGCGATGAAGTCGAGGAGGAATCGGTGGATCGGTTGCACGATTCTCCCTTCGTCGTCGAGGACCAGCCAGGGCACCACGCCCGGGTCGGGAGCCACCCGTCCCCAAAGGGGCAGGTGGATCGATCGGATGGCGCGAGATGGTTCGTTCACGTCGTTGCGCTCCCTGCGCTCGGGGGTGCGCAACGTGTACCTGCTACGTCACGGAGAGGTGGTTATTCATCACGGCGTGTCGCGTGGTAGTCCGGTCAACGGCGCGGTGTTTCCCGCCTGCGCAACCAAGAGCGATCACTTTCGGGCCGGCGGGCGAGAACGCGTAGGCGACGAGGTTGTCGATGAGCTCTGAAGCTCCGGGGGTGTTGAGGACGATGTCCTGCACAAGGGGATGCAGGCCGTCCAGGTCGAAGCGCGGCGGTCACCGAGATCCACGCCTGTCACCACAGGCGACAACCGGTGGTTGTCGGCCTGTCGCTTCCGTTGTTGGATCACGAGCCAGGGATGCCGGTTTCATGGCCGCATGCGTAGATTGATCCCCGCGGGGGACGCGACGCGGCCGGTGGAGTTCGTCCAGGACACCCTGCCCGCGCCCTCTCCCTCCGAAGTGCTGGTCAAGGCCGAGTCGTGCTCGCCGGATCGCGGTGCGCGCCTGCGCGAGCTGGGCCCCGCGGCGGTCCTGCCGGGCGAGGCCGTGCCGACGATCGGAGCATCACGATGAGCGCCGCGGAGTTCGCCGCCGCCAACCTGTCGCGCGCCACCGGAGCCGGGCTGGACCCGCACGAGTACCTGCGCGTCACCGGCGACCTCGCAGACCTGGCGGACTGGGGCGCGGCGTTCATGCGCGCCGCGCGTGGGCATCTGGCGCGCGCCGGGCAGGCGGCCACGCCGATCTCGGCCGGCGAGCACTTCCAGGTGGCGGCGCGCTGGTTCCACTTCGCCACCCTGGGGCCCAACCGTGAGCAGGCGGTCGCTGCCGCCGAGGCGGACACCGCCATGGGCCGCGCCCTGGAGCTGCTGGAGCCGGGCGCGCGCCGGATCGAGGGACCTGGTTTCGCGGGCTGGCTGCGCGGTCCCGCCGGCGCCACGGCCACCGCGGTCGTGGTTCCGGGACTGGACTCCGGCAAGGAGGAGTTCCACGACGTGGTCGACGCCCTGCTGCGCCGGGGCATGGCCGTGTTCGCCATGGACGGTCCGGGACAGGGCGTGCTCACCGCCACCACCACGGTCCGCGCCGACTACCACCAGGTGATCGGCCAGGTCGTCGACGCACTCGGCACGGCCCGGGTGGGACTCGTCGGGCTCAGCCTCGGCGGCTACTACGTCCCCGAGAGCGCCGCCCGGGAGACCCGCGTCGCGGCCGCCGTCACCGTCAGCGGTCCCTTCCGGCTGCACTGGGACGCCTTGCCGCCCCCCGTACGGGAGCTCCTCGTCCAGCGGGCCGGCGGCGAGCCGGAAGCCCGCCGCTTCGCCGGGCAGGTGGACCTGTCGGCCCTCGCGCCGGAGATCACCTGCCCCCTGCTGGTGGTGGACGGCGGCCAGGACGTCATCCCCGGCGTGACCAACGGCGAGCCGCTGGCCCGCCTGGCACCACACGGGCGGTATCTGCACCTCCCGCACGGCGACCATCTGCTCGGCAACGCCCGCCCCGACTGGCTGGCAACCGCCGCCGACTGGCTTTCCGGAGCACTCACATGACCCGTTTCACCGGCAAGACCGCACTGATCACCGGCGGCACGAGCGGCATGGGGCTGGCCACCGCACACCGCCTCGTCGCCGAAGGCGCCCACGTGATCGTCACCGGCCGTACCCGGCAGCGCGTGGACCAGGCCGCCGCCACGCTCGGCCCCCGAGCCCTCGGCGTGGTGGCGGACACCGCCGACCTCACGGCCCTGGACGCCCTGATGGACACGGTCAGGACCCGGTACGGCAGGCTGGACGTCGTCTTCGCCAACGCCGGAACGGGCACCTTCGTGCCCTTCGCCGAGATCACCGAGGCTGACTTCGATCACACCGTCGACGTCAACGTCAAGGGCGTGTTTTTCACCATCCAGAAGGCGCTGCCCCTGATCGCCGAGGGCGGCTCCGTCGTCATCAACGCCTCCTGGACCCTGCACCGCGGCAACGGCATCCTCACGTTGTACTCGGCGACCAAGGCGGCCGCGCACAACCTGGCCCGTACCCTGGCGGCGGAACTCGCGCCCCGGAGCGTCCGCGTCAACTCCATCAGCCCCGGATACATCGACACACCGATGTATCCGGCCGCGGCGTTGAGCGAGGCGGAGGCGGCGGCCATCACCGGTCGCGTCGTGGCCGGCCGGTTCGGCCGGCCGGAGGAGATCGCCGCGGCGGTGGCGTTCCTCGCCTCCCCCGAGGCGTCCTACATCAACGGCCAGGACCTGGTGATCGACGGCGGTCTCGTGAACGCGATCCCCGCCTGAGCGGGTCACCCGGCCCGAGGCGTGCGATCAAGGCCGCTGCGTGGTCCGGCCGTGCTGCGCCGGACCACCGGTCGGCGTCGTGGCGGATCGTGGGCATGGTGGGGGACGTTCAGGACCGGCTCACAGCGGACGTGGGTGGGCAGCGTCCCCGGCTGTCCGGCTTGGGAAACGCAGTACCCAGCGGCGCTGCCACGGGGTCTCGACGGCCCGACGGTGGTGATGCTCGCGCGTCCAGGCGACGGCGTCGGCCGGGTCGAGGCCGGCCAGGACGGCGAGGCAGGCGATGACCGTGCCGGTGCGCCCGACTCCGCCCCCGCAGGCGACCTCCACCGCGGCGCCCGCCCGCGCCCGCTCATGCAGCGCGCGGATCTGCCGCACGGCCAGATCGTGGTCGTGGGGGAGCAGGAAGTCGGGCCACCGGATCCACGCGTGGGGCCACCGCAGCTCGCTGTCGTGGCTACGGCGGAGCCGGTCGGAGCCGAGGTACAGGCCGAAGCCGGGCACCGGCCCCTCCGGCAGCGGATGGCGCAGGCCACGGCCACGGATCCAGGAGCCGTCCGGGAGCTGGAAGGCGCCCACGAGCGGTGGCTCGCTCAGGGGCTCGCCGGCCGCCGCGCTGTCCCCAGGGTCTCGCATCGAGGTCTCCTCGTGTCTTCACTGTGTCTTTCGTTGAGCGACGTCTTTCGTTGAGCGGCGTCTCTCGCTGGACGGCGTCTTTCACCGGGCGGTGTTGCCCAGCCGGTGTCGTGCGCGGTGATTGGCGACGTTGAGCCGGTTGCCGCACAGGTCGGGCATGCAGTAGACGCGGCGCCCCCCGCGACTGGTGTCGACGAACACGCCGCGGCAGCCCGGTGCGACGCAGGCGCGGAACCGGCTGTGGCCCAGGGCACGGACGGCGCCGAGCAGCCCGACACCGATGAGCGTGGCCAACTCGTCGGCCAGCGACGCGCCCGGCGCGGTCGGGACGTACCACTGCCACCGCCCGCCGGGATCGCGGTCCAGCACCGGGCTGAGACCGGCCCGCCTGGCGAGCACGGCCGCGCCCGCGACGGCCTGGTCCTCCGTCTCGGTCTCCACGACGCCACGCGCCTCCCGGCGCAGCAGGTGAATTTCGCGGACGTCGTCGCCGGTCGGCGGCCGCCCATCCGCCAGGGCGTCGGGTCGCAGCCCGTGCTGCGCGAGGAACCGCGTCAACGCTTCAGGGGTCGGCAGGGCCTCCCCGCTCGTGGTCTGCACGGTGGGTGAGGTGTTGGCCAGGTCGCCGGCCACGGCCGCCCCCACGGCATAGTCGGTGATGGAGATCCGCATGCCTCACTCACTTCTCGGTAACCGATAAAACGAGAATATACCCCTTACAGAGTGGTGCGGATCAAGACATGACCGTCCCTGGCTGCCGAGACGAGGAGGGCACCTGCCCGGCGCCCCAACCTCACCGCCGAGGCTGCCGCGGGGGCAGCCGGCGAGCTGCCGCCGGACCGGCCCACGGTGACCGTCGCCCCCACCTGCACCGCCTGCGAATGCGCCCCGCCCTCGTCGCCGAGCTGGAGCGGCTCGGATGCCGGAACGTAGGCCTGTACGCCGACGGCAGGTCGGGCCGTCTCCAGCGGCAGGCCCGCTCCGGCCCGGCCTTCCTGCGACCCGAGACTACGACCTGAGGTTTTCCAGCCGCGCCTGGAGCCCGTCGAGGAAGCGCTCCAAGCCGTAGGCGAAGCTCTCGTCGCGCAGCCGCGTCGGGTCCTCACCGGCCCGCGTGTCGTACCCCTCGCGCAGCAGCGGCAGGTCGCGCACGGTCTCCTCGGCGACCCGCCGCAAGCCCTCCATCAGCTCCTGCTCGCTCTGCCCGCTGCGAGCCAGCATCGACAGGTACGCCGCCTCGCTGACGGTCATGCCGATGACGTACGCGATGACGGTGTTCATCGCCCGGTCGGCCTCGTCCGAGGGGAAGCCGGCACGGTGGAACAGGGCGAGCATGCGCTCGGACCGCCGCGTCAGGTTGGGGCCGAGCTGGGCCAGGCCGACCTGGCCGAGCACCGAGGCGACCCACGGATGGCGCAGGATCATCGTCCGCAGGCTGCCCGCGGACGCGGCGACGGACTCCCGCCAGGCGCCCGGCTCCTCGGAGCCCGCGGGCTCGGGCACCTCCAGCTCGCCGTACACCTCGTCCACCACCAGCTCGATCAGCTCGTCCTTGTTGGCGACGTGCCGGTAGAGGGAGGTGGCGCCGGCGCCCAGCCGGTTGCCGAGACTGCGCATGCTGAGCGCCTCGATGCCCTCCTCGTCGAGCAGGCGGACGGCCTCGGCGACGATCCGGTCCTGGCTGAGGGCGGGCTGCGCCCGCTTGTGTCGCTGCCGCGCCCACACGGAGGGGACGGCCGGCTTGCCGGTCGGCATGACGCCTCCTTTCCCGCCCCACCCTAGCGCACGGTGTACGCATCAGCGTACATGCCCTATGACTGCGCGATTGGCTCTGCTGGCGCCCCCACCGTTCCCGTTTGCGTACGGCATGCCGTTGTGCGTACAGTGTTCGCAACGGCGAGGAGCGTACGTCGATCAGGGAACGCGAAAGGACGGCCACCATGCCGAAGACCACCACCTGGGACATGAGCGGCACTTGGGACTCCAAGGGCGGCTGGGCCACCCAGGGAAGATGCGACGAGCACGCCCCGGCCTCCGGCGGCCTGGCCCCGGCCGGGCTGGCCCGGATGCGCGAGGTGCTGGCGCGGCCCGTCGAGTCCGGGGCGATCCCGGGCCTCGTCGCCCTCGTCGGCCGCGGCGACCAGACGCACGTCGAGGTCATGGGCACCCTGAGCGCCGGGGGAGGCGAGCCCATGGGCAGGGACACGATCTTCCGCATGGCCTCCGCCACCAAGCCCGTCACGGCCGCGGCCGTGATGGTCCTCGTCGAAGAGTGCCGGCTGCGGCTCGACGACCCCGTCGACCCGTGGCTGCCCGAGCTGGCCGAGCGGCGGGTCCTGAGGAGCCTGGAGGCGCCGCTGGACGACACCGTGCCGGCCGAGCGGCCGATCACGACGCGCGACCTGCTGACCTTCACCTTCGGCTTCGGCGCCGTGCTCGCGCCGCCGGACACGTATCCCATCCAGGTCGCGATCCGCGAGTTGGGCCTCGACACCACCTCGCCGGACTTCGGGCCCGACGAGTGGATCAGGCGGCTGGGCGAGCTGCCGCTCATGCGCCAGCCCGGCGAGCTGTGGCAGTACCACACGGGCTCCGACGTGCTCGGTGTGCTCATCGCCAGGGTGTCGGGGCAGCCGTTCGAGACGTTCTTGCGCGAGCGGATCCTCGACCCCCTCGGCATGAAGGACACCGGCTTCCACGTGCCCGAGGACAAGATCCACCGGCTGCCCGTCTGCTACGCCCACGACCCGCGGACCGGCGGACTGACGGTGTGGGACGAGGCTGCCGGGGGGAAGTACAGCCGGCCGCCGGCGTTCACGGCGGGCGGCGACGGCCTGGTCTCGACGGCCGACGACTACCACGCCTTCTACCGGATGCTGCTCAACAAGGGCACGCTCGGCGGCGAGCGCGTCCTGTCGCGCGCCTCGGTCGAGCTCATGACCGGCGACCGGCTCACGCCCGCGCAGAAGACGGAGAAGGACGCCTTCGGCGACCATTTCGGCCACCACGGCGGCTACGGCTTCGGCATGGCCGTCCGCACCCACCGTCGTGACCTGGCCTCACCGGGCCAGTTCGGCTGGGACGGCGGCCTCGGCACGAGTGTGTACGCCGATCCTGCCGAGGGGCTCGTCGGCGTCCTGCTCACCCAGACGGCCCAGGACTCCCCGGACACGCCGAACCTCATCAAGGACTTCTGGACCGCCGCCTACCAGGCCGTCGCCTGACCTCGTGCCGCGTCTCGTCCATCATCGTCATCCGGCCCGCCGGGGTCGGAGGGCGCCAGGACCACAGCCAGGTTTGGTGATCGACGGTCTGTTGATGATCTTCGGGTGTGGGCGTCTGGTCTGAACGCGTTGTTCGGGTGGCGGCCTGTTCGGGCGGGGGAGCCGCGCAGGCAGGCGCGGGACCGGCACCGGGAGACAATGACCAGTTCCTTGGCTTCAAGCCGGGCGTGGTCCGGCCGTGCTGCGCCGGACCACCAGGCTGGTCGGGACGAGGTCGGTGCCGGGGGGCGAGGGGCGACCTTCGCGGATCTGGACCAGGGCCTGCTGCACGCACCTGCGGCCCACCTCGGCGAAGTCCTGGTGAACGGTGGTCAGGGGCGGGACGAAGAACTCGGCGTCCGGGATGTCGTCGAACCCGACCACGCTGATGTCGCCGGGGACCGCCCGGCCGCGCTCGTGGAAGGCGCGCAGCAGCCCGAGGGCCATCTGGTCGTTGGCGGCGAACACCGCCGTGCAGCCTGGCTCGTCGGCGAGCGCAAGACCGGCGGCGAAGCCGGACTCGGCCGACCAGTCGCCCTGCAGGGGCGGCGGCACCGGCCGTCCGGCCTTCTCCAGCGTGGTGCGCCAGGCGCGGGCGCGGCTCTGGGCGGCGTAGGACGTCCGCGGCCCGGTCACGTGCCAGACGGTGTGATGTCCCAGGTCGAGCAGGTGGTGGACGGCCCGTCGCGCCCCTTCGGCCTGGTCGGTGTCGACGACGCTGTAGCGGTCGCCGGCGTCGGAGTCCACGACCACGATGTGCACTCCGGGCGGCAGGGTCACGGTGCCGGAGTCGAGCAGGTGGATCTCGATGATGACGATGACCGCGTCCACGGCCAGCTCGCCCATCCGGGTGAAGGCTCCCAGCACGTTGTCCTGGGTGGGCACGTCGATGGGGATGAGCGTGATGGCGTACCCCTCGGCCGCGGCGTGGGTGGCGATCGCCTCCACCGTGCGGCTGTTGCCGGTCGAGGCCAGGCTGAAGAGGATGACGCCGATGGTGTTGAACTGGCCGTACCGCAACGCGCGGGCGGCGCTGTTGGGCCGGTAGCCCAGCTCGCGCATGGCCGCGAGCACCTGCTCGCGGGTCGAGTCGATCACGCCGGGATGGCCGTTCGAGACCCGTGACACGGTCTGCGACGAGACGCCCGCGAGCTTGGCGACGTCGGCCATGGAGACGCGCTGCTTGCGGCGCCCGCCGGGGATGCCCGACCCGCCGCGTTGCGCGCCGCCGCTGGGCACCGCCCCAGAAGCCGCACCAGAACCCGCGCCAGGCACCGTGTCCGGCATCGTGCTCCCTTGTTCCCGACCGCCCCGGTTCATTGCTTCCTCCCTGGCGCCCTTCCGCCCCCGTCCGAGGACGGTCGTTGACGTCGGGGAAACCTTGACGACCCGTGTGGCGGGTGCCACGATACCGCACGGACGTTTACGTAAACATCACTTTTCGATCATCCCTCGTCACCCTCGGTCAGCCGGCCGGGGGCTTTCTCGTCAGTCTCATGTTCACGTGAACGCCACGCTGAGAGTCGGGTGTCCCGGCAGGGAGGAGTGGACCGGTGGTCGCAACACCGCAGGCGGGCGCGCCGGGCGGCTGGAGGGCGGCGCCCCGGAGGCGGCGACCGTGGACGGGATGGCGGTTCGTCGGGCCGTTCATGGCGGTGTTCGCGCTCGTCTTCCTGGCGCCGATCGCGTACTCCGTCTACCTGAGCCTGTTCCGCACCCAGTTGATCGGCGGGACCACCTTCGTCGGCGCCGACAACTACCTCAAGGCGCTGGGTGACCCGCAGTTCTGGTCCGCCTTCGGCAGGGTGGCGATCTTCCTGGTCGTCCAGGTCCCGATCATGTTGTTCCTGGCGCTGCTGGTGGCTCTGGCGATCGACAGCGGCCGGCTGTACGGGACGAGCTTCTTCCGCATCTCGGTGTTCCTGCCCTACGCGGTGCCCTCGGTGGTCGCGGCGCTGATGTGGGGCTTCATGTACGGCACCCAGTTCGGCCTCATCGGCAACCTGAACGAGACGCTCGGGCTGTCGCTGCCGGACCCCCTGTCGGCCGACCTGATCCTCGCCTCGATCGGCAACATCGTGACCTGGGAGTTCGTCGGCTACAACATGCTGATCCTGTACTCCGCCCTCCGCGTGGTCAATCCGTCCCTGTACGAGGCGGCGGAGATGGACGGCGCCGGCCAGCTCCGCATCGTCTGGTCGATCAAGCTCCCCGCCCTGCGCGGAGCGCTGCTGATCTCGACCATCTTCTCGATCATCGGCAGCTTCCAGCTCTTCACCGAGCCCAGCATCCTCAAGGACCTGGCCCCGAACGCCATCACGACCTACTTCACCCCGAACTACTACGCCTACTCGCTGTCCTTCCGGGGCCAGCAGTTCAACTACTCGGCGACCGTCGCGATCGTCATGGGCGTGATCACCATGGTGGTCGCCTACGTCGTCCAGCTCCGCGGCATGCGGAAGGGGGCCTGACCATGGCAGCCACCACCCACGCTCCCCGCCGCGCGCGGACCTCCTCCCGCCCTCTGGTCATCCGGCGCAGGCCGCAGCGCAGGCGGCGCAGCGCCACGCTGACCGCCCTGACCGCGATCATGCTCCTCTACACGCTGCTCCCGCTGGCCTGGCTCGTGATCAACGCGACCAAGACCCAGGAAGGGCTGCTCGGCACGTTCGGCCTGTGGTTCGACGGCGACTTCGCCCTGTTCGCCAACATCGGCGACACCTTCACCTACGGCGGCGGCATCTTCACCCGCTGGCTGCTCAACACCCTGCTCTACGTCGTCGTCGGCGCGGGCGGCGCGACGCTGCTGGCGACGATCGCCGGGTACGGGCTGGCGAAGTTCGACTTCCCCGGCAAGAAGGCCGTCTTCGCGATCGTCATCGGGGCGGTCGCGGTCCCCGGCACCGCGCTGGCCGTCCCGACCTTCCTCATGTTCTCCGGCCTCGGCCTGACCGACACCCCGTGGGCGATCATCATCCCGTCGCTCATCTCGCCGTTCGGCCTCTACCTGATGTGGACGTTCGCCTCCGACGCCGTCCCCGACGAGATCCTCGAATCGGCGCGCGTGGACGGGGCCCGGGAGTTCCAGACGTTCTTCCGCATCAGCCTGCCGCTGCTGGCGCCCGGGATCGTCACGGTCCTGCTCTTCACCGTCGTCGCGACCTGGAACAACTACTTCCTGCCGCTGATCATGCTCAAGGACCCGGACTGGTATCCGCTGACACTCGGTCTCAACAGCTGGAACCGCCAGGCGGCCACCGCGGGCGGCGAGGCCATCTTCAACCTGGTGATCACCGGATCACTGCTCACCATCGTCCCGCTGATCGCGGCGTTCCTGCTGCTCCAGCGGTACTGGCAGTCGGGACTGTCGGCCGGAAGCGTCAAGGGATGACCGACGCCACGCCCGACCGTCCCCAGGCACACCCCATGAAAGGGCCATCCATGACGATAACCCGCCGCCACGCCCTCCTGCTGGGCGCGGCACTGTCGGTATCGCTGTTCGCCACCGCCTGCGGCTCCTCCGGGGACGGCGGCTCCGGGACCGCCGCCACCCGGAGCGCGTCCACCGACGACCTCCAGGCGGCGCTGGACGCCGGCGGCAGCATCACGGTCTGGGCGTGGGAGCCCACCCTGAAGAAGGTGGTCGCCGACTTCCAGGCCAAGTACCCGAAGGTCAAGGTCAACCTGGTCAACGCCGGCACCGGCAACGACCAGTACACCGCCCTGCAGAACGCGGTCAAGGCCGGCTCCGGCGTGCCCGACGTCGCCCAGATCGAGTACTACGCCCTGCCGCAGTTCGCGCTCGGCAAGTCGGTCGCCGACCTGACGACCTTCGGCGCCGACAAGCTCGACGGCACCTTCACCCCCGGCCCGTGGGGCTCCGTCCACTCCGGCAGCGGGATCTACGGCCTGCCCATGGACTCCGGCCCCATGGCCCTGTTCTACAACAAGGACGTCTTCGACAAGCACAAGATCGAAGTGCCGGCGACCTGGGACGAGTACATCGCGGCGGCCAAGAAGCTGCACGACGCCGACCCGAAGGCGTACATCACCAACGACACCGGCGACGCCGGCTTCACCACCAGCATGATCTGGCAGGCCGGCGGCAAGCCCTACCAGGTCGACGGGACCAAGGTGAGCGTCAACTTCTCCGACGCCGGCACGCAGAAGTTCACCTCGGCCTGGCAGCAGCTCGTCAGCGGCAAGCTCGTCGCGCCGGTCAGCTCGTGGAGCGACGCCTGGTACAAGGGCCTCGGTGACGGCAGCATCGCCACGCTCGTGATCGGCGCCTGGATGCCCGCCAACCTCGAGACCGGCGTCAAGGCCGGGGCCGGCAAGTGGCGGGTCGCGCCCATGCCGCAGTGGGAGAGCGGCGGCAAGGCCACCTCGGAGAACGGCGGCAGCTCGCTGGCCGTCCCGGAGGCCGCCGCCAACAAGAAGCTGGCCTACGCCTTCGCCAAGTACGCCAGTGTCGACGAGGGCGTGCAGGCCCGCGTGGACGGCGGCGCGTTCCCGGCCACCAAGGCGCAGCTGGAGTCCCCGGCTTTCCGTGACAAGAAGTTCGCGTACTTCGGCGACCAGCAGATCAACCAGGTGCTCGCCGAGTCGGCGAGCCAGGTCGTCCCCGGCTGGTCCTACCTGCCGTACCAGGTCTACGCCAACAGCGTCTTCAACGACACCGTCGGCAAGGCCTACATCAGCGGCACCACCCTGCAGGACGGCCTGAAGGCGTGGCAGGACGCCTCCGTGAAGTACGGCCAGGAGCAGGGCTTCACAGTCCAGTAGCCCCCCACCAGAACCGTCAAGGCCGGTCGCGGGACACCGCGACCGGCCTCGTCATGTCCGTCAGGACCCGTGCGGGCGGCGCAGGACGCACACCTGGCGGGGGCCCAGTGTCGGGCCGGCGGCCAGGCACGGCCCCCGGAGCACCTCGCCGGCCACGCCGTCCACGACGACGCTCTCGTCGGTGCGGTTGATGAGGAACCAGTAGTCGGCGTCGGCACCGGCCCGCACCGCCAGCTCCACCGCTCCGGCGACGGCGGCGGGAAGCTCCGAACGCACCCCGCTCGTGGCCAGGAGCAGGGCCAGCACCGGCCGCAGCCCCTCGGGGCCGAGCCTGGTCGAGACGTAGGACGCCGAGCCGGTGCCGACGGGGCGCGTGGTGATCGCGGGCCGGCCCGCGTGCTCGCCGGACGTGTAGCCGGCGACGACCTTGACGTCGCTCCCGGTGACGTCGATCCGGTCGCTCCACAGGGTCCCGGACACGCCGAGGTCGAGGTCGACCCGGTCGCCGTCGAGCAGCGGGCCGAACTCCTCGATCCGGATGCCGAGCAGGTCGCGCAGCGCGCCGGGATGGCCGCCGAGCCACACGTGGTCGTTCTCGTCGACGATGCCGGAGAAGTACGTGGTGACGAGATGGCCGCCGCCGGCCACGTACCCGCTCAGGCGGTCGGCGAGCGCCTGCGGCACGACGTACAGGATCGGGGCGACGAGCAGGTCGTAGTGCGACAAGTCGTCGGCGGAGCCGATGACGTCCACCCGCACGCCGGCCGCCGCGAATGCCGAGTACCAGTCCAGCGCCTCCTGCCGGTACCGCAGGCGGGACGTGGGATGGGAGTCCAGCTCGCTCGCCCACCAGGAGTCCCAGTCGAACACGATCGCCGCCGCTGCCCGGCGACGGCGCGTGCCCGCCACGGGGGCGAGCGCCTCCAGGGTCGCGCCGAGGTCCACGACCGAGCGGAACACCTCGCTGTCGGTGCCGGCGTGCGGGATCATCGCCGAGTGGTACTTCTCGGCTCCGCCCGCCGACTGCCGCCACTGGAAGAAGCACACGGCGTCCGCCCCGTACGCGACGTGGGTCAGCGAGTCGCGGGCCATGCCGCCGGTCCTCTTGGCCAGGTTGACCGGCTGCCAGTTCACCGCGCTGGTGGAGTGCTCCATCAGGAACCAGGGCTCGCCCCCGGCGAGCCGGCCGGTCAGGTTGGCCGAGAACGACAGTTCGTCCTGGGCCTGCGGGCCGGTCAGCAGGTAGTGGTCGTTGGAGACGAAGTCGACCTCGCGCGCCCAGTCGGCGAAGTCCATCCCCTTGGTCTCGCCCATGACCATGAAGTTGGTGGTGACCGGGATGCCGGGCGTGAGCTCGGTCAGCACGCTCCGCTCCGCCCGCAGGTAGTCCTTCAGCGCGTCCGAGGAGAACCGCTTGAAGTCGAGCTGCTGGGTCGGGTTGGGGTAGGACGCGGCCAGGCGCGGCGGCAGGATCTCCTCCCACGCGCCGTACTCCTGCGACCAGAACGTCGTCGCCCAGGCCCGGTTGAGTCCCTCGATCGTGCCGTACCGGTCGCGCAGCCAGGTGCGGAAGGCCGCGGCGGCGTCGTCGGAGAAGTCGTAGACGTTGTGGCAGCCGAGCTCGTTGGAGACGTGCCACGCGGCCAGGGCCGGGTGGCTGCCGTACCGCTCCGCCATGGCCCGGACCAGCCGCAGGGCGTGCTCGCGGAAGACCGGTGACGTCGGACGCCAGTGCTGGCGCGCACCCGGCCACAGGGTGCGGCCGTCGTGGTCGACGGGGAGGATCTCGGGGTGCGCGGTGGTCAGCCACGGGGGCGGGGACGCGGTCGCGGTCGCCAGATCCACGGCGATGCCGTTCGCGTGGAGCAGGTCCATCACCTGGTCCAGCCAGTCGAAGGCCCAGCGGTCCGCGCGTGGCTGGAGGCGGGCCCAGGAGAAGATCGCCAGCGAGACGATGTTCACTCCGGCCCGGCGCATCGCCCGGACGTCGTCCTCCCACACCTCCGGGGGCCACTGCTCCGGGTTGTAGTCCGCGCCGAAGGCGAGCCGTCCGCGGGAGGTGTCCGAGGGCCAGCGAAGCCAGCGGGGTGCCTGATGAGCTGTCACTGCTACTCCTGCAGACCGATGTTTACGTAAACATAGGCTACCGGACATCGCCCGCGAAAGGGCGGGCGGCCGCTCGTCGCAAGAGCTCCGCCCGCCCGTCACCTGCCGCCTACTTGCCGACGCCCTCCGTCAGCCCGCGCAGGAACTGGCGCTGCCCCACCAGGAACAGCACGATCGTGGGCAGCGCCGCCATGGTGAGACCGGCCAGCACCACCGGCCAGTCCGTCAGGAGACGGCTCTGCATCGACACCAGGCCCACCGGCAGCGTCTTCAGCGACTCGTCACTGACGAACACCAGCGCGAACGCGAACTCGTTCCACGCGAACAGCGCCTGCAGCAGCGCCGCCGACACCAGGATCGGCCGTGACATCGGCAGGATGACCCGCCAGAAGATCTGTGCCTTCGAGGCCCCGTCGATCGTGGCCGCCTCGTCCACGGAGCGCGGCAGCTCGATCATGTACGCCCGGATCAGGAAGATCGTGAACGGGATGCGGAAGGCCGTGTAGAGCACGATCAGCGCCCAGTACGTGTCGAACAGCCCGATCGCGGTCAGCAGCCGGAACAGCGGGATGAGCGCCACCGTCGGTGACAGCAGCAGCCCGCCCAGCACGAGCAGCGCCACGGCGTTGCCGAACGGCAGCCTGAGCCGGCACAGCCCGTAGGCCGCCCAGGCGCTGATCAGCGTGGTGGCCACGATGGACGCCGAGGTGACGATGACGCTGTTGGTGAAGTAGCGGACCACGCCCGTGTCCCAGGCGCGGGCGTAGTTGCTCCAGCGCAGCTCGCCCGGCAGCCCCCACGGCTGGTTGAAGATCTCCTGGTTGTCCTTGAACCCGCTGAGCACCATCCACAGCACCGGGTACAGCACGGCTACGGCGAACGCCCCGAGCAGGGTCCATCCCAGCACCCGCCCCACGACGGTCCGGAAGCCCACGCTGGCGCGGGGCCGGTGCCGGGCGGCGGCCCGGCCGTCGAGCGCCGAGTTCAGCGCGATCACGTGTCATACCTCCGGCGTCGGGACACGGCCAGCTGCGCGGCCGCGATGGCGAACGTGATGACGAAGATCACCGTGGCCACGGACGCGGCGTAGCCCATGTCGTCCTCGAAGAAGGCCTTGCGGTACAGCCACGTGCCGAGCACCTGGCTGGAGTTGTCCGGGCCGCCGGCCGTCATCACCATGACCTCGTTGAAGACGAGGAACGCCCCGGAGATCGTGAGGATGACGATCAGCGTCGTCATCTCGCGGACCATCGGCAGCGTGATCGAGAAGAACGTGCGCACCGCCCCGCTGCCGTCGACCTTGGCGGCCTCGTAGTACTCGCGCGGGATGCGCTGCATGGCCACCACGAACAGCACCGCGGTGTAGCCCACCCCCTGCCACTGGCTCATCCCGATGACGCTCCAGATGGCCGACGACTCCTCGCCGAGCCAGGCCCGGGCCAGGTGGCCGAGGCCCACGGCCCACAGCGCCTCGTTCACCAGCCCGTACCTGGGGTTGTAGAGGAAGGAGAACAGGACGCCCGCGACGGTGATCGACATGGCGGCCGGGATGAAGTACAGCGTGCGCAGCAGCCCGCGCAGCCGCTTGCCGACGAGCTCCTCCAGCAGCGCCGCGAGCACCAGCGACAGGCCGGCCTGGAAGACCAGGGAGACGACGGCGTAGGCGACGTTGTTGAGCAACGCCCGCCAGAACACCGGGTCGGTGAACGTCTCGCGGTAGTTGTCCAGGCCCACGAACCGGGGCTCGGGGGAGAAGGCGTTCCAGGAGAAGAAGCTCAGCCGCAGGTTGTCCACGATCGGGTAGTAGACGAACACCAGCAGCAGGGCGACGGCGGGCAGCACCCATATCCAGGCGCGCCAGCGGGTCAGCAAGGCGCCCATGGCATCAACCGACTTCCTTCTTCGCCTTCGCGGCCGCCTCGCGGACGCCGGTCATGACCTGCTCGGGGGTGCGGGAGCCGGACAGCATGCCCTCGACGCCGGACAGGTACGCGCTGGCGACCTCAGCGTGAGTGATCGTGTCCAACCAGATCGCGAAATTTCCGGCCTTGTCCATGTCGGCCAGGGCTTCGGTGAGCTGCGTGTCGGCCTCGGCCGCGGCCGCCGAGCCCTTCACCGGGCTGAGCCAGCCGATCTCCTTGGTCATCGCCGCCGCGTTCTCCTTGCTGGACATGAACTTCAGGAAGTCCACCGCCAGCCCCGCGTTCTTGCTCTTGGCGTTGACCAGGAACCCGTCGGGCGCGCCCGTGAGGGCCGAGGCGTCGCCGGGGGCGCCGGACGGCGCGGGCAGCCGGAAGAAGCTCCACTCGAGCGGCGGCTTGGCCTTCTCGACCGCCTCGAACTCGACCGACTCCAGGTAGTGCATGCCCGCCTTGCCGGACAGGAACTGCGCCTGCGCGGTCTCGTGCGACAGCCCGTTGGCGTCCTTGGTGCCGCACCGGCCCACCAGGTCGGCGAACTGCTTGAGCGCCGTGACGTAGCCGGGGTCGGTGAACGCGCCGCCGGCCGGGTTGTAGTCGGCGGTCAGCGTCTGGGCCGGCACGTCGTAGGCGTTGAGCTGGGTGATGTAGTGGATGGCCGCCCAGCCGTACTGGTTGCCGAACGCGATCGGCTGCACGCCCGCCGCCTTCAGCTTGTCGCAGGTGGTCAGCAGCTCCTCGAACGACTTCGGAACGGTGACGCCCGCCTTGTCGAAGACCGTCTTGTTGTAGGCGAGGTACTTGCCGTCGAGGTCGATCGGCATGCCGTAGTTCTTGCCGCTGTACTCGAACGCCTTGAGCGCCGCCGGGGCGAACGTCGAGCCCCACGGGGTGCTGGGGCCGAGGACGCTCGTCAGGTCGGCCGCCAGGCCGGCCCGCACGAACTTGTTGGCGAAGTCGCCCGCCCAGGAGAAGTAGATGTCGGGCAGGTCGCGGGACGCGCTCAGCACGCGGATCTTGTCCTTGTACGCCTGGTCGCCGACCTGCTCCAGCTTGATGTCCACCTTCGGGTTGGCCTGCTCGTAGGCGGCCACCACCTTCTCGAAGTACGGGGCGTACTCCGGGGAGGCGAACTTGGTCACCATCGTCAGCGTGCCCGACTTCTCCTTGGGCGCGGCCAGGTCGGCCTTGGCGGGCGCCGCGTCGGACCCGCCACCGCCGCCGCAGCCGGCTGCGGCGACGAGGACGGTGACCAGCGAGAGCGCGCTCCAGCGGTGCTTGTTCATGCTGACTCCTTGCTCTTGGGCGTCGTTGCCTCGGCCCCGGAGGTGTTCCGGAGCGTCTCGGCCCCGGAGGCTTCCCGGAGCGGCTCCGGGGCTTGGGGGGTGGCGAGGGTGGCGTCGAGGGGGGCCTCGTGCCCGAAGGCCCCGTACGAGGTGCAGGCGAGGGAGGCGTAGGCGGTGGCGGCCGCGGCGAGGTCCGGCAGGTCCTCGCCGCGGACGGCGCCGACGAGCAGGCGGGCGATGAACGCGTCGCCGGCTCCCAGGGTGTCGACCACGTCCACCGGCTCGGCGGGGGCCCAGGCCGTCTCGTCGCCGCTGACCAGCACGGCTCCGTGGGAGCCGAGCGTCACCGCGACGAGTGAGGGGCCGAGGTCCCGCACCCGGCGGGCCAGCGCGAGCGCCTCGTCGCGCGAGCCGGACGGGGACGACAGGATCGCTATGCCGGCGTGGCGGGCGTGGGTCTCGACGTACTCCCAGGGGCGCTCGGAGAAGTCGAACGACAGCCGCCGCGCGGCCGTGGCCAGCTCCGGAAGCTGGTCCTCCAGTAAGGAGCACTCGCCGGTGTGGACCAGGTCGGCCTCCGCCAGCCGTTCGAGGTCGGCGGGGGAGATGCGGAACCGGGAGACCCCCTCCTGCCCGCCGGTGAACTTGCGCTCCCCGGCGACCAGGCGGACGGTCGCGGAGGCGTTCGGCCCGTCCACGGTGCGCAGCAGGGACAGGTCCACACCCTCGCCGGCGAGCGCGGCGCTGACCACCCGGCCCGCCGCGTCGGTGCCCACGGCGCCCAGGTAGCCTGAGCCGGCGCCGAGCCTGCGGGCATGGACGGCGACGTTGACGGCGTTTCCGCCGGGATACATGACGCCGAGGTCGGGGTAGCAGTCGACGACGTTGTCGCCGACGGCAACCAGGCGTGGGTTCACACGGGCTCCTGTGACTGGGAAGGTTCTCACTCACTTGGGTGAGAACGTTCTCAATCTGTGGGACCCATGTCAAGGGTTGCCGCCGAATCCGCTACGGTGGCCCGTTGATCACCCCTTTCGCTCTCCTCGCTGAGGGATGATGTCCAGGACACGACCAAGCAGCACCGGGGGTGCGCATGAGCGGCAGCGTCCGGCGGGCCATGCCGTCGATCGAGATCGTCGCCAAGGAGGCGGGCGTCTCCACCGCGACGGCCGGCCGGGCACTGGGCGGCTACGGCTCGGTGAGCAGGAAGAGCCGCGAGGCCGTCCTGGCCGCCGCCGAACGCCTGGGCTACCGGCCCAACAGCCTGGCGCGCAGCATGATCACGGGTCTGACGCACACGCTCGGCGTGCTCGTACCCGACATCGAGAACCCGTTCTTCTCGCGCGCCCTGCGCGGCATCGCGGACGCCGCGCACGAGCGCGGCTGGGAGGTGCTGCTCGTCAACACCGACGAGGACCTCACGCTCGAACGCAAGGCGCTGAGCGTGCTCACCGAGCGCCGCGTCGACGGCCTCGTCGTGGCCCCGACGGACGTCGCCGACCGCGACGCGCTGCAGGCCGTCGTGGACGCCGGCATCCCGGTCGTGCTGCTCGACCGGCGGGTGCCCGGCCTCGAAGCCGACACGGTCGGCATCGACAACCGGGCCGCCGCCAAGGACGCCACCGAGCGGCTGCTCAAACTCGGGCACCGGTCGGTCGCATTACTGACCGGCGGCGATGAGAAGCTCCGTGACAAGCTGTCCCGTCCCGGCCTGCGGGGAGTGGAGCGACTGGCGGCCACCACGGTCGGCGCGCGCGCCGCCGGCTACCGCGACGCGTTGGTGGAGGCGGGGGTCGAGCCCCGGCCGGAGCTGGTGAGCGCCGAGGGCTTCCGCCGGGCGGACGCGGCCGCCGCCACCCGGCGCGTGCTCGCGCTGCCGGACCCGCCGACGGCGATCCTCGCCCTGGACAGCCTCCTGGCGCTGGGGGTGCTCCAGGCGCTGCGTGGGCTCGGGCTGCGCTGTCCGGCGGACGTGTCGCTGGTGGCCTTCGACGACGCGGACTGGGCCGAGGCGATCTCGCCACCGCTGAGCGTGGTGGCGCAGCCGATCTACGAGCTGGGGGCGGAGGCGGGGCGGCTGCTGCTCGACCGCGTCCAGGGCAGCGACAAACGCTTCACCCACCGGAGGCTGCCGACCCGCTTCATCGAGCGGGAGTCCGCCTCATCTCGATGATCTTCTGTTACGGCTCCGCCTGGTCGGCGCCAGTCGTCGTACGGGGCTGGGGGCCTCCAGGGAGACGGCCGCTGAACCCGCACATGGCCGGGCGCCGTTACGCGCGTCCTCTCGGCCGTCGCCGGGGCATTCCGGTTACGCTGAGTTAACGGGATGCCGGCGGCTCGGGCCGCTGGTTAGCCTCTGAGGCGTGAAAGAGCGGCCCGAGGGCGTCGGCGACGAGGACGTGCGGCATGCCCTGGCGGCGTGGGGGATCGGGTCTTCGGTGTCCCTGGAGTACGCGCCTGTGGGCTTCGGCGACTACCACTGGACCGCCACCGTCCCCACGACCGCTCCCGCTCCCGCCGAGGGTGCTCCCGCCGGGCGGAAATGGTTCGTCACCGTGGCGGATCTGGGTGCCAAGGAGTATCTCGGCGCCGGGCCCGACGCCGCCTACCGTGGGCTGACGAGGGCCATGGACACGGCCGCCCATCTGCGCGAACACGGAGGGCTCGACTTCGTCGTGGCGCCCGTGCGAGCCGCCGAGGGCGGCGGGACCGTGCGGCGGCTCGGGGTCCGCCACGCCGTCAGCGTCCTGCCGTTCGTCCCCGGCACACCGGGCCACTTCGGCCGGCCCCTCACGCCCGCCGCGCGGCACCGCGTCATCGACCTGCTCGCCTGCCTCCACCAGGCGCAGCCCCCGCCCTCGCTCCCCGTCGCCCCGGTGGCCCTGCCCCAGCGCGCCGGCCTGGAACAGGCGCTGGACGACGCGCTGGACGACCGGGCGGCCCCCTGGCTCGGCGGCCCGTTCGGGGAGCCGGCGCGAGCCCTGCTGTCCGCCCACGCGGGCGCGCTGCGCGACCGGCTCGCCGGGCTCGACCGGCTGACCGGGGAGCCGGCCGGGCGCCGGCGCGTCGTGACCCACGGCGAGCCGCATCCCGGCAACGTGCTCACGCTGGGTGACCGATGCCTGCTCATCGACTGGGACACCGTGGGGCTCGCGCCGCCCGAGCGCGACCTGTGGCACGTCGCTCAGGACCCGGCCGACCTCGATCGCTACGCCGAGGCGACCGGCCACCGTCCCGACCGGTCCCTCCTGGACGGCTACCGGCTGCGGTGGGCGCTCGACGACGTGGCCGCCTTCGCCGTCTGGTTCCGCGCGCCGCACGACGGCGGGGCCGACAGCGAGGAGGCGTGGGCCGGGCTCCGCGACACCGTCGCCTGGCTGGTCTCCACGCGCGCCTGACGGGGTCCGGGCAGCGGGCGAGAAGGGCCGGACCAGCCGGCCCTTCTCGCCGGTGATCGCGACGGCCTCGGCCCGCGCGTCTGCTCGGCCGTCGCCGGGGCACCGCCGCGGGCACCCGCGGATCAGGGGAGCAGGCCGGCCGACAGGCGCGGTCGTACCGGGGTCAGCCAGTGCCGGTAGCGGGGGTCGCGGCCGTGCACGGCCTCGGCGTAGGCGGCGGCCAGCGCGGTCGTCACCGGTCCGGGGACGGCCAGCTCGCGCCCGTCGACCGAGCGCACCGGCACCACCCCGGCGGCGGTGCCGCACAGGAACACCTCGTCGGCGCCGTAGAGGTCGGAACGCATCACGTCGTGCCTTGTCACCGGCATGCCGAGGTCGGCGGCCAGGCGCTCGACGGTGTCCTGCGTGATGCCCTCCAGCGCCCCGGCGCTCGACTGCGGGGTGCCGACCCGCCCGTCGCGGACCACGAACAGGTTGGCGGCGGTGCACTCGCTGACCTGGCCGGCCGCGTTCAGCAGCACCGCCTCGTCGTAGCCGGCCTCGACCGCCTCGGCCTTGGCCAGCACCGAGTTGAGGTAGGGGCCCGTCGCCTTGGCGGCCGTCGGCACGGCCGCCTGGTCGTTGCGCCGCCACGAGCTGGTCATCAGCCGCACGCCGGTGGCCGGCGCCTCCCACTCCCACGTCGCGATCGACACCACGACCGGGTTGGCGCGCGCGGCCAGGCCCAGCTCGCCGTAGCCGCGGTGCACGAGGTGTCGGATGTAGCAGGCGCGGTGGCCGTTGGCGGCGACGGTCTCCAGCGTGGCCGCCTCCAGCTCCTCCACCTCGTACGGGACCCGCATCCCGACGATCCGGGCGCTGCGGTGGAGCCGCTCGAGGTGGTCGCGCAGCCGGAAGACCGCCGGCCCCGCACCGGTGTCGAACGCCCGTGTCCCCTCCAGCACGCCCGTGCCGTAGTGCAGCCCGTGCGAGAGCACGTGCACCCGGGCCTCGCCCCACGGGACGAGCGTCCCGTCCATCCAGATGCGACCGGTCTCCATGGACGCCACCTCCTCAAGTGGCTCAGCACGGTACGCCACTGATTGTAAAAGTGGCAAGCTAGTATGTGCCTCATGGAACCGCTCGTCACGCTGGTCCTCGACCGTATCCGGCTGCACCAGGGCGCGCCGAGCCGCCGCCTGGCGGGTGCGCTGGCCGACCTCGCCCAGACCGGCGCCCTCGCACCCGGCGACCGGCTGCCGTCGGAGCGGGAGCTGGCCCAGGCCGTCGGCATGAGCCGGGGCACGGTGGCGGCCGCGTTCAACGCCCTGTGCGAGGAGGGGCTGTGCGAGCGCCGCCACGGCAGCGGCACCTACGTCACCCGGACGCGGTCCCTGGCGGGGCTGCTCACCGATGCCGTCCTGCCCGCCGACCTGTCGACCTCCGTCGTGCCCGACGCCTCCCACCTGGCGATGCCGCCGCTCGATCCGGCCACGCTGCTGCGCAGCCCGAGCGGCCACGGCTACGACGCCATGGGCGACCCGCGCCTGCGCGCCCTGCTCGGCTCCGGCGACGCCGCGGCGGCGGGCGGGTCCGTGCTGATCACCGGAGGGGCGCAGCAGGGCATCGACCTGGCCGCGCGCACGCTGCTGCGGGCGGGGGAGCGCGTGCTCGTCGGCGACCCCACGTACGTCGGTGCGCTCGCGGCGTTCCGCAGGGCCGGGGCGCACGCCGTCGCCGTGGACCTCACCGACCCCGGAGCCGTCGAGGCCGCCTTCGCCCGGCATCGCCCGGCCGCCGTCCACGTGGCCTGCGTCGACAACCCGACGGGAGCCGTGCCCGAGCTGCGGCATGTCGCCGAGCTGGCGAGGACCGCCGGAGTGCCCCTGGTGGAGGATCGCGCCCTGGCTTCCCTCGTCCACGACGGCGCGGCGCCGCCCGAGCCGCTGTCCCGGGTGCACCCGCACGGCACGGTGACGGTGGGCTCCCTGTCCAAGGTGCTGTGGGGCGGCCTGCGGATCGGCTGGCTGACGGCGCCCGAGGCGCTGCTGGCCCGGATCACCGAGGTCAAGCTGGACTCCGACCTGGCCACCAGCGCCGTGGCGCAGCGGCTGGCCGCCGAGCTGCTGGAACACAACCCCGTCGGCCCGTGGCTGGAGGAGCTGGCACGCCGCCGCGACCGCTTCACCGCCGTCCTGGCCGACCGGCTGCCCGACTGGTCCTGGGCTCGGCCCGCCGGGGGCCTGTCGGTGTGGGTGCGGCTGCCGGGCGCCGACGGCGACAGGTTCGCGGCGCTGGCCCGCGAGGAGGGGGTGGCGGTCGCGCCCGGCTCGCTGTTCTCAGGGGACGGCCGCCATCGCGACCATCTGCGCCTCAGCTTCGCCTTGCCGCCGCCGGTGGCCGACCAGGCCGTCGCGGCGCTCGCGCGCGCCTGGGCACGACTGGGATGACCGGAAAAGGGCGTCGCCCTGCTGGGAGAACCGCGGATTACAGCTGCTTCCCAGGTCAAGGGTGTGACCGAGAAACGCCTGACCGCTCAGACCAGCCAGCCCTTCTCCTCGGCGATCTCGACCGCCTCGGCCCGGGTGCGGGCGCCGAGCTTCTGGATCGCCGCCGACAGGTGGTTGCGCACGGTGCCCGGCGACAGGTAGAGCTCGCGGGCCAGCTCGGCGATGGTGCCGTGCCCGCGCGAGGCGGCGAGGATCTCCGTCTCGCGCGGCGTGAGCGGGGAGGAGCCCTCGCTGAGCGCCTGCACGGCGAGAGCCGGGTCGATCACCCGCTGCCCGGCCGCGACCCTGCGGACGGCGTCCGCCAGCTCCGTGACCGGCGCGTCCTTGAGCAGGAAACCCGAGGCCCCGGCGGCGAGGGCCGCGTGCAGGTAGCCGGTGCGGCCGAACGTGGTGACGATGACCACCTTGGTCCCGGGCACCGCCCTGGACAGCCTGCGCGCCGCCTCCAGCCCGTCGATGCCCGGCATCTCGATGTCGAGCAGGGCGACGTCCGGGCGGAACGCCTCGCAGGCGCCCACGACCTCGTCACCGCGCCCGACGTCGCCGACCACCTCGATGTCGGGCTCCATCCCCAGCAGGGTCGCCATGGCGCCGCGGAACATGGTCTGGTCCTCCGCGAGAAGGACGCGGATGGTGGTCATGCGGATCTCCCTCGGATCGGCTCGGGTGGGGGTCAGGTGAGGGGGACGCGGACGTGGAGGCGGAAGCCGCCGCCCTCCGGGCGTTCGCCGGCGGTGATCGTGCCGCCCAGGGCCGCGGCGCGCTCCGACAGCCCTACGAGCCCGTTGCCCCCGCCCGCCCGGCCCGGCCCGGCCGGCGTGCCAGGCCCGCCCGATCCGCCTGATCCGTCCGATCCGCTCGGTCCGTCCGGCTCGGCCGGGCCCGCGCCGTCGTCGCGGATCTCGACCCCGGCAGTACGCTCGTCCAGGGTCAGGGTGATGGAGCAGGTCCGGGCCTTGCTGTGGCGCAGGATGTTCGTGACGCCCTCCCGTACGGTCCAGGCCAGCAGCCCCTCCACCGGCACCGGCAGGTCCCAGGTGTCCGGCATGGTCACCGCGCACGGGATGTCCACCGAGCGGGTCGCCGACACCGCTCCGGCGATCTCCGCGGCCAAGGTCGGCTGCTTGTAGTTGGTGACCGCCTGCCGCACCTCCGCGAGGGCCCGGCGGACCACGCCGTCGATGTCGGCCAGCTCCGCCTCCGCCCGTCCGGGGTCGACGGTCACGAGCCTCCTGGTCAGCTCGGTCTTCACAGCCACCACCGAGAGGCTGTGCCCGACGAGGTCGTGCAGGTCGCGGGCGATGCGGTTGCGCTCCTCGACCACGGCGAGCCGGGCCAGCTCGCGCCGCGTCTCCCGGAGCTCCCCGATCAGGTCGGCGGTCCGGCGGGACTGGGCGGCGAACAGGCCCGGCAGCAGCACGAACGCCCCCACGACGACCACCACGCTCGGATCGGCGCGATGCGCCAGGGCCAGCAGGCACGCGGCCGCCGTGATGCCCGCCACCTCCTTGCCGCGTAACTTCCAGCCGGCGACCCGGGTCGCCCACGTGGCGAGGACGGCCCAGTGCCAGCCCGCCCACGCCTCCAGCGCCAGGCAGGCCACGACGAGGGCGACGTACCAGGACCGTTCGGGGCGGACCTTGGCCAGGCCGCCGAGTACGACGACGCCGAGCGCCCACGGCATGACGAGGACCCGGCTCCACAACGGGGGCTCCTGGGCGATGTGGTAGAGCACCGCCCACCCGGTGGCCAGGAGCATCAGCAGTGACCGGGAGTCGTAGAGCCCGGCGAGCGAGGCTCGCCGAGCTCTCCATCGGTCCAGCAGACTCATCGGGCGTGGGACTCACGTCGCCACAGGGCCAGGGCCGCGGCCCCGGCGACGAGCGTCCAGGCGGCGAGCACCGCCAGGCCCGTCGCCGCCGGCCCGTGCCCGCCGACGATCGCGAAGCCGGCTTGGGCGAGGTTGTAGGTGGGCAGGTAGTGCCGGATCTGCTCCAGCGCGTACGGCAGGGTGCCGGACCCGATGAGCCCGCCCAGTGCGGCCAGCGCGAAGAACACCACCACGATGCCGACCTGGGCGCTCTTGCCCTTGAGCGTCAGGCCCAGGGACAGCCCGAGCAGCGCGAACGGCAGCGAGCCGAGGAGCAGCAGGCCGAGCAGCGCGGCCCACCGGCCGGCGGACAGGTGGACGTGTCCGGCGGTCACCGCGGCGAGCGTCACGCCGGCGACGCCGGGCACGATCATCAGCACACCCTGGACGATCTTCCCGGCCAGCCAGTGCCGGTCGGCCAGCGGGGTGACCTTGAGCTGGCGCAGCCAGCCGCGCATCCGGTCCTCGGCGACGCCGCCGCCGGAGCCGATCAGGCCGCCCGCCGCGGCGGCGTACACGGTCATGGCCACCATGGCGAGCGCCGAGTCGGACGTCCGGCCGTAGACCAGATACAGGCCGACGGGCGTGACGACGAGGAAGAGGAGGTACTTGACGTTGCGAAGAGCTCTGGTGACCTCGAACCGCACGAAGCTGAACATTACGCACTCTGCCTTCCGGACGTAAGAGGGATCTTGAACGGTCAGTTCCGCGCCGAGGTGAGCTTGATGAGGGCGTCCTCCAGGTCGGCGCCGGAGACGTGCAGGTCGCGCACGCCGCCGATCGAGGAGTACAGCGCCGCGACGGCGCGGTCGGCGTCGCCGGCCCGGAGGGTGACGTCGTCGCCGTGCACCTCGACCTCCAGCACGCCGGGCAGGGCGAGCAGCCGCGCGGGGTCGGGGGAGTCGAGCACGCACCGGATGGTCCTGGCGCCCGCCATGGCCTTGACGGTCGAGGGGGTGCCGCTGGCGACGACCCTGCCGCCGGCCAGCACGATGACCCGGTCGGCGTGGGCGTCGGCCTCCTCCAGGTAGTGGGTGGCGAACACCGTGGTCGTCCCGCTCGCGCGGACCGCGGTCCAGAACGCCCGCCGGGACTCCACGTCCATGGCGACCGTCGGCTCGTCGAGGAAGAGCAGCTCCGGCCGCCCGGCCATGGCGACGGCGAAGCGCACCCGCTGGGCCTGGCCGCCGGACAGCTCGTCGCATCCGCGCCGCGCGAGGCCGGTGAGGCCGGCCAGCTCCAGCACCTCGGCGACCGTGCGCTTCCCGCCGTAGAGCCGGACGGCCAGCGTGACGACGTCGGCGACGGAGGTGTCGGCGGGCAGCCCGCCCGACTGGAGCATCGCGCCGACCCGGCCCTGGGCCACCGCCCGGCCCGGCTCGGTGCCGAGGACGGTGATCGTGCCGCGGTCGGGCTTGGCGAGCCCCAGCATGAGGTCCACGGAGGTGGACTTGCCCGCGCCGTTGGGGCCCAGCAGCGCCACGGTCTCGCCCCGGGCCACGTGGAAGGTGACGTCGTCGAGGGCGCGCACCCGTCCGTAGCTCTTGCTGACTCCGGTGAAGGTCACGGTGTTCGTCATGTCTTCGACGGTAGGTCCGCGATCTTCCCGGGATAAGTGTCCCCGGTCGTGACCTGACCCATGACGACCGTCACAGGCGCACCCCTGATGGGATGGATCGGCGCAGGTCAGGAGCATGGCGGCGGGAACGTCGAAGGCCGCCTCCCGAGGGGTCGGGCGGGGCGGCCACGGGGGCCGCCCCGGATACCCGGCGAGGGAGGCGGCGGGTGTCAGCCGAGAGCGGCGACGAGGCCCGGCAGGACGGCGGGGTCGTCGAACAGGCCCGTGGCGCCCAGCCCGGACAGACGCTCCGCAGGAGTGAGCCCTCCCGTGAACGCCAGGCAGCGCATGCCCGCCGCCCGCGCCGCCCGCACCCCGAACGGGCTGTCCTCCACCACCACGCACCGCTCGGGCGGGACGCCCATGGTGGCGGCGGCGTGCAGGAACAGGTCAGGGGCCGGCTTGCCCCGGGCGACGTCCTCGGCGCTGAAGACGCGGCCGGCGAAGCGCGCGGCCAGGCAGGTCAGCCGCAGGCTGCGCGCGATCTTGGCGTGCCCGCCGTTGGAGGCGACGCACGCGGGCACGGTCAGGCCCTCCAGTGCCTCGGGCATGCCCGGCACCGGCGTCAGCTCGGCCTCCATGGCCGCGTCGTGCTCCTCCGCCAGCCGTTCCCGCCAGCCCGGCGGGACGTTCGCGCCCACCTCGCGCCACCAGTGCTCGTCGCTGCACCCCACGAACCTGGCGGCGTACTCGCGCTCGTCGATCTCCCACCCCAGCCGGCGCAGCGCCGCGGTGCCGACGCGGACCGAGATGCGCTCGCTGTCCACCAGCACGCCGTCGCAGTCCAGGATCACCAGCTCGACGGGCAAACCCCCTCCTTTCACGACGGTCCCCCGCCGGAGCTCCGGCGGGGGACCGTTCAGGCCCGCGTACGGGATCAGTAGTCGACCTTGAACATGTAGTTGCGCTTGTCCAGGTCGTGACCGCGCACGGCCTCGTAGTGACGGGCCACCCGGTCCATCAGCACGGCGATCGCCAGCGGCGACACCTCGCCGCGCAGCTCCGCCGGGATGCCCGGCAGCGTCAGGCTCTTCGTGTCGATGTGGAAGGTCTTCTTGCTCGCGTACGTGTCGAGGAAGCGCTTGGCCCGCTCGGCCATGGGCCGCGACGCGTCCTCGCCGAGCAGGTTGATGACCGCCACGTCGTCGTTGACGACCTCGAACGCGCCCTGGAAGAACTCACCCGAGTTGAAGGCCGCCGCGTGCTTCCACTGCATCTCCTGCAGGAAGCACATGGCCAGCCCGTACGCCCAGTTGTAGCTGGGGCCGGAGCCGAGGACGTAGGTGATGGGCTCGTCCTTGAGCGTCTCGGCGATGATCCGGGCCTGGTCCTCGTGCTCCTGGGCGGCCGACAGCAGCGCCTCGGGCAACGCCTCCAGAGCCTGGTCGAGCAGCGCCCAGTCACGCTGGACGCCGCTCTGCCGCATGACGGCGTACGCGGCGAGCTGCAGGAACAGGTCGCTCTGACCGGTGAAGGCGACGTTGGCCGCCTCGGCGAGCGGCCCGCCCTCCTTGCTCACCACGGCCACGGTGGCGCCCGCGCTGCGGGCGTACTGGGCGGCGGCCACGGTCTCCTTGGTCTTGCCCGTGTAGGAGGCGAGGAAGACCAGCGAGCCCTCACCCAGCCGCTTGGTGCGCCCGGTGTTCAGCTCGTCGCTCTGGAGCTTGTAGACGGGGACGGTGTCCTCGCGCTCCAGCAGGTAGTGGCCGGGGTAGGCGGCGATGAGCGAGCCGCCCGCGCCCACGAAGAACACGTTGCGCAGGCCCTTGCCGATGGCCTGCGCGACGAGCTCCTCCAGCTGGGGACGCTGGCTGATGGTCTGGCGCGCCTTCTCCGTCAGGTCGGACTCGATGGGCTTGAGCGGCAGCTGGTCGGTCACGGTCTCTCCGTTCGTTTCCCAAGAATTTGAGAACGTTCTCAACAATGCGTTGGTAACGTTCTCACCGGAAGTGAGAGCTCGTCAAGAGCCGGAGCGGGAGAGGGGGCGCTGATAGCGTCTGCGTGTCACAGTGCGAGACGCCTCTTCACATAATGAGACAAAATGCCGCCTACCGCCCAGGCCGAGGCGCTCGGCCGCCCCCGGGTCGCGGTCGCGAGCCTCTGCGGCACCGCGATCGAGTTCTACGACTTCTACCTGTACGGCACGGCGGCGGCGCTGGTGCTCGGCGGCGTGTTCTTCCCCGGCATGGACTCCGTGGCGGGGCGGCTGGCCGCGTTCTCCACGTTCGCGGTGGCGTTCGTGGCGCGGCCGCTCGGCGCGGCTGTGTTCGGCCACTGGGGCGACCGGGCCGGGCGCGCCTCCACGCTGGTCGTCTCGCTGCTGGTGACGGGGCTGCCGACCGTCGCGATCGGGCTGCTGCCGGGGTACGCGGCCATCGGGGTCGCGGCGCCCGCGCTGCTCGTGCTGCTCCGGCTCGTCCAGGGCGCCGGGCTGGGCGGGGAGTGGGGCGGCGCCGCGCTGCTCGCGGCCGAGCACGCCCCGCCCGGCCTGCGCGGACGGTACGCGATGTTTCCGCAGCTCGGGCCGCCCATCGGGTTCGTGGCGGCCAACGGGCTCTTCCTCGTGCTCGGGGTGGGCATGACCGAGGAGGAGTTCGCCGGGTGGGGATGGCGGGTGCCGTTCGTGGCGAGCCTGCCGCTCGTGGCCGTGGGCCTGTACGTCCGGCTCCGCGTCCGCGAGGCGCCGGTCTTCCGGGCGGCCGTGGACGGCGGGCTGATCGCGCGGGCGCCGTTCGCCGGGCTGATGCGCCACCAGTGGCGGCGGGTGCTGCTCGGCGCGGGCGCGATGACGATCGCGTACACGCTGTTCTACACCGCCACCACCTACTGCCTGGCGTACGGCACCGCGACGCTCGGCATGCCCAGGACCACCATGCTCGCGCTGACCCTGGCCGCCGTGGGCGCCATGGCGGCGGGCACGGCGGCGTCGGCGGCGGCCTCCGACCGGTTCGGCCGCCGCCGCACGCTCATCGGCGGCGCGGCCCTGGCGGCGGGGTGGGGGCCGGCGATGTTCCCGCTGATGGAGACCCGGTCCGTCGCCCTGACCGGGCTGGCGCTGGCCGGCGCGCTCGACGCCGCCGGGCCCGACCGGTCGCTTGACGGCCCGGCTCAGCCGCCCTCGTAGCCGGAGAACAGCCGGCCCGGCTCAGGCGGTCTCGTAGCCGGGGAACATCAACGACAGCTCGCGCGGGTGTGCCGCGATCAGCCGCAGCTCGTCGTCGGTGAGCGGGCGGCCGGTCATCGCGTTGCAGAGCTGCACCAGCCAGAACGTCAGGTCCTCGTCGCCCACCTCGGCGCCCAGCCCCTCCATGACGTGCCGGAACCCCGCCTTGCCGCCGTACTCGCCGGTCAGCACGACCCGCCCGGCCCTGGCGTGCCAGTCCTCCGGGAACGGCCCGAGCGTCGCCTCGTCGTACAGCTCGTAGTTGCCGTGGTCCTTCAGCGCGCCGTCGGCGTGGATGCCGCTCTCGTGCGCGAACGCGTTCCGTCCCACCCCCACCTGGTTGTACGGCAGCGGCTGGCCCAGCGCGTACGCCGCCCACAGCCCGAACCGGCGCGCCCACGACAGGTCGATCGGGTCGCCGATCTCCGCGTCCTTCGCCTCCAGCCCGAACCCGTGCCGGAAGGCCAGGATCGTGGACAGCAGGTCGGCGTTGCCCGAGCGCTCCCCGACGCCGTTCACGCAGGTGTTGACCCACGCGTCCTGGCCTGCCTCCAGGTCGCCGAGGGCGCCGGACACGGAATTGGCCACGGCCATCCCGAGGTCGTTGTGGCAGTGCGTCTCGACGGGCATGCCGGTGGCCGAGGCGAGCCCGGCGAACCGCTCCCGGATGCGGCCGGGCGTGTCGCCGCCGATCGTGTCGCAGTACCGCACGCGGTCGGCGCCCGCCTCCTTGGCCGCCAGCGCGAACTCCGCCAGGAACCCGGCGTCCGTGCGCGACCCGTCCTCCGCGTTCACGCCGACCGTCTCGGCGCCCGCGTCCTTGGCGGCCCGGACGGCGGCGGTCATCTCCCGGACGATCGCGTCACGGTCGAGCCGGCCCCGGAACTTGTTCTGGATCATGTAGTCGGAGGTCGAGATCGACAGGTTGTAGTGGCGCAGGCCCAGGGGCGCCGCGCGCTCCACGTCCGCCGCCACGCCCCGGCACCAGCCGGACAGCCGCAGGCCGCCGAACGCGCCGGCCTCGGCCAGGGCCACCTGCGCCCTGACGTACGGGACCTCGTGGAACAGGAACGGGAACCCGATCTCGGACTGCGCCACGCCGAGCTTGGCCAGATAGAAGTTGACCATGGTCTTGCCGAACTTGGACAGGCCGGTGCGCGCGGTCTGCACGCCGTCCCGGTTCGTCACGTCGAGGAAGTGAATCTGGGGCATGCCCTCACGTTGACATGGTCGTTCAATGTGTATCAATATTGATTTTCGTCAATATCGAGGGAAGTGCGGAGGCGGGACGTGGAGTGGATCGACGCCGCCACGGCGGCCGAGCGGCTCGGCGTGAAGCCGGCGACGCTCTACGCGTACGTCAGCCGCGGCCTGCTCACGCGGCGGCACGGCGACGACCGCAGGAGCCTGTTCGAGGCCGGTGAGATCGAGCGGCTGGCGCGGCGCGGGCGGCCGCGTGGGCAGCCGCCGGAGCTGGTCGTCGAGTCGGGCGTCACGGCCCTCGGCCTCGACCGGCCCTACTACCGGGGGCGCGACGCGCTCGGGCTGGCCCGGACGGCCGGGTTCGAGGCGGTCGCCGAGTGGCTCTGGAGCGGCGACCCCTCCGTCCTGTCTGTGGTTCCACCGGATGGGTCCTCGCCGGACGGCGTGCCGGTCCAGGCCGTCTGGCAGTGTGAGCCGGAGGCGTTGCGCGCCACTGTGCAGGCGCAGCGGGGCCTGCCCGCCGACCTGTCGCCGCTCGACCGGCTCCAAGTGATCACCACCGTGCTGGGGGCGTCCGACTCGCTGCGTCACCAGCTCGACCCCGTCTCGGTGGCCGCCACCGGCCGCCGCCTCATCGCGGGCCTCGTCGACGCCCTGCCACCCGCCGCGAACCCGCCTGCCTCCGACCCGCCTGCCTCCGGCCCGCTGACCGCCGGCCCGCCTGCCTCCGGCCCACCGGCCGCGGGTCCACCGGCCGAGGACCCGCTGCCCGACCTACCGCCCGCCGGCCCGCTGACCGCCGGCCCGCCGGGCGGCGGGCCGGGGGAGGGGCGGGTGGCCGAGCGGTTGTGGGCGCGGCTGTGCCCGCGTCCCGCCACGCCCGCCCTGCTCGCCGCCCTGGACGCCGCGCTCGTCCTCCTCGCCGACCACGAGCTGGCCGCCTCCACGCTCGCCGCCCGGGTCGCCGCCTCCGCCCGCGCCGACCCGTACGCCGTGGTGCTCACCGGCCTCGGCGTGCTCGGCGGCCCGCTGCACGGCGGCGCCTCGTACGGCGCCGAACGCCTGCTCGCCGAGGTGACCGAGCCGGAGCGGGCGGCGCGCGTGATCGCCGACCGGGTACGGCGCGGCGAGCGCATACCGGGCTTCGGCCACAGCGTCTACAAGAACGGCGACGCCCGCGGCGACCTGCTTCTCACGCTCGTCCAGGAGGCCGCCCCCGGCCACGACCGGCTGGCCGCCGCGCAGGCCGTGCTCGGCGAGGTCCGCAGGCGCCGGCTCCCCGAGCGGAACGTGGACTTCGCGCTGGCCGCCCTCACCGCCGTCGCCGGGATGGTGCCGGGCGCCGGGGAGGCGATCTTCGCGGTGGCCAGGACGGCCGGCTGGCTGGCGCATGCCATGGAGGAGTACGAGAAGGGCTCCCTGCTGCGCCTGCGCGCCTCGTACACGGGCCCGCCCCCCGAACGCGCCCCCGTCCACCCGGCCGCCACCTGACAGGAGCGCCCATGCCCGGCCGAGCGAGCTGCTGGAGCTCGACCGCCAGCACGTCTGGCACCCGTACGCCCCCATGCCCGGCGTGGTCCCGCCGCTGCTCGTCGAGTCGGCGTCGGGCATGCGGCTGCGCCTGGCCGAGCCGGTCGGCGGTGTGCGCCCCGCGGCGAGCGGCACAGGGTCACACCGGGGCGGGAGTCCTGTCCACGTACGCCGCCAGCGCCCGCACCCGCTCGGCGTGCTGGTCGTGCCCCACGATCACCGGCGGCTCGTTGTACGGCATGGCGTCCGACGAGCGCCGCAGCTTGACGTACTGACCGCAGGCGTCGATCGCGTAGGGCTCCATGTCGTCCTGCAGCGCCCCGATCACCGTGATCCCGTACGTCTCGCCGATCCGCCGGAACAGCGCCACCGCCTCCCGCCGGTGCTCCTTGCCCAGGTTGCGGCCCAGCTCGTCCAGCACCAGGCACAGGTGGCCGCCGCCGGACGACGCGATCGCCGCCGCGCACACCAGCTTGACCGCCTTCTCGTCCATGAGCGCCGTGTTGGCCCGCCGGTTGTACGGCACGAACCCCTGGCCCTCGCCCCGCCGCCACTTCGGCGTCACCCGCCACTGCCAGCGCTGCTCCGGGTCGGCGGGCGCCGGCGGCACCGGGAACTCCAGCGTCGCGCCGTAGCCGCCGTACGAGGTGTCGAGCTTCTCGAACTCCTCCGCCACCCGGGTGAGCCGCGCCTTGATCGCCGCGCTGAGCGCCGCCCGGTGGACCGCCGTGGACTGGGCGGCCTCCTCCGCGCCCTTGTCGGCCGCCGCCAGGTCGCGCTGCCTCGACACGACCTGGGCCTCGATCTGCCGCCGCTGGTGCCTCTCGTAGTCCTCCTGGCCGCGCAGGTACGACGCCAGCGCCCCGCACACCGCCGCGAACGTCGCCTGCTCGCGCGCCGTGCTGCCGCCGCGCTCCGACAGCAGGAACCGCAGCTCCTCGGGGATCTCCGCGTCCTCCTCCGGGAACGTGTCGCGCAACGCCTGGTCGAAGTGGCGCTCGGCGATCCGCCACCACTCCTCGGCGGCGCGCGGACGCTCCTCCTCGGGCAGCGCCCGCAGCCACTCGCGCGCCGTCTCCACCGTGCCGCCCCAGTCGGCGGCCAGCGCGGCCAGCTTCAGCGCCTCCCGCTCGCCGCCGACGCGGGTCTCCTGCTCCCGCGCCTGCGCCCGCTCGGCCTCGTGCCGCTGCCGCCGGCCCTCCAGGCGCTCGATCTCCATGTCCCGCGTACGGGCCCGGAAGTCGAGCCCGGCCGCCTGCCGCTCCGCCTCGGCCACCGCCGGGACGACCTCCTCCAGCGCGCCGGCCAGCTCGGTCAGCCGGGCCCGCCGCTCGGCCAGCCGAGTCTCCACCTCGGCGAGCCGCACCCCGGCCTTCGCGCCGTCGAGCCGCCGCTGCGCCTCCGCGACGGCCTCCTCCTCGTCGTGCACGGCCTGAGCCGCGGTCTCCTGCGTGTCGCGGGCCCGGTTCAGGCGCTGCTCGGCGGCCTTGATGCGCGCCTCGCGCCCGGTCGCCACCCCGTCGAACGCCCCGACGACGCTCACCCCGGCGGCGCTCACCAGCACCGACCCGGGCAGGTCGCGCAGCGCCTGAGCCGCTTCGTCCAGCCGGCCGGCGTCGACGATCACCGCGTGCTCGTGCGGCCACCCGCGCAGCCCGCCCAGGCCCAGCTCCGGGACGCGGGACTGGTCGCGAGCCTGCTCGGCCACGTCCAGGGCGTCCAGCAGGCCGGTGGCGTGCAGGCCGGCCGCGGCCAGCGCGTTGAGCTGCACGGCGGCGGGGCCGCCCTCGGCGTCGTCCAGGGCCGCCTGCGCGGAGGCCACCTCCCGGTCGGCGACGCCGAGCGCCTTCAACGCCTCGTTCAGGCGCAGCCGCGCCTCCCGCAGCTCCCGCTCCGCCGCCGCCACGTCACGGCCGTCGGCGAACCGGCGCGCCTCCTCCAGCTCCGGGATGCGGCCGCGCAGCTCGTCGGCGGAGTTCTCCGCCACGGCCCGGTCGGCCTCCAGCTTCGCGGCCCGCGCCTGGAGCGCCGCCAGCTCCCTGCGCGCCTCGGTGGCGCCCCGGTCCAGCGTGTCGTCCTTCAGGGTGGCGATCTCGGCCTTCACCAGGGCGATCGCCTCGGCCGCCGCCGCACCGGCCGCGCGATGGCGTTCGAGCTCCGCGGCCAGCGCCTCGTCCTTGGTCGCCGCGTCGGCCAGCTTGCGCGCCTGCCTGCCCCGCCAGCACCGCAGTGCCTCCGCCAGCCGTGTCCGGGCCTGGTCACGGCGGTCGAACGTGGTCAGCAGCGCCTTCGACTCCGCCTCGAACTCCGCCAGCCGCTCGGCGGCCTGCGCGGCCCGCACCCGCTTGGCGTGCTCGTCACGGCGGGCCTCGCGCTCCTGCTCCAGCTCGGCGTCCAGTCCGGTCAGCGCCGCGATCGCCTCGAACACCCGCTCCGGGGTGATCTCGTTGAGCGGCTGGGAGAGCAGGTTGGTGGCCACCTTGCTGCGTACGGACGTCGACAGGAACGACACGCAGCGGACCCGGTCCCCGTACAGGACCTTGGTCAGGTCACGCGCCACCACGTCACGCCGCCCCGCGGACCGGGGCAGGGACGCCCAGATCTCGTCGGCCCTGGCCATCCGCTCGGCCTCGGACGCCGCGGACGCCAGGTGGACGCCGTCGCGCCAGCGGATCTCCAGGTGCGGCGCCTCCTGGTTCACGCGGAGCCACACGGTCATGGCCCCGCCGGAGGTGTCGGGCACGGCGAACAACTCCCCGCTCCCCAGCGCCCCGCCACCGTCCTCCCCGGCACCCTCGCCGCTGGAGCGACCGCCTTGCCCGGCATCATCGCCGCTGGAACGGCCTCCGCCTTCACCACCGCCGCTCAGGCCCGCGCTCCCGCCACCGCCGCTGCCGGGATCGTCGCCACCGTCGCCCGCACCGACCCCAGACGGCAGGACGCGGGAGAAATCACCCGCACGCACCTCCGGCGGGCCGAACACCCCCACGATGTAGCCGTGGTCGGCGCTCGCCCACTGCCGTCCGCCCGCCCCGCTGGCCAGCTCCGCGTTGAACAGCAGCTCCGACACCGCCTTGGCGCCCGAGGCGAACCGCCACTGCTCGTCACCCAGCAACGCCGTGATCGACGCGATGAACGACGACTTGCCCGCCCCGTTGGAGTCCTTGGGCCCCGCGCCTGCGACGACGATGAGCGTGCCCGGGACGGTCGGCACCGGATGGGTCGAGAGCCGTGAGATGTTGACCGCCTGCACGGCGATCAGCACCCGGTCCCCGACCACGTTCTCCATCTGCGACACTCGAACTCCAGCCACCCTTCCTACGCCGTCACGCCATGCGCTGCCCCGGCCCGCCGCCGGACAGCCCCCACACCTCTCCGCCCGCCCCCTGGGGGCCGGGCGGTCACGCCTGCCGCCCGCCCGCTCACGGCCGGGCGGCCCTACTCGGCGGATCTTCGAGCACGTACGGCCGTCGCCAGCGGTGTGTGCGGTCCGGCCGCCAGGATCAACTCCTCCTGCAACCGCCGCCGCGCCGCCGGGGTGAGCCGGTGGAACTGCGATCCGGGCACGTACCCGCCCGCCTCCTCGCCCGCCTTCACCTGGGCGACCAGCCCGGCGTGCCGCAGCACCCGCAGCGCCCCCTCCAGCTCGCCGATCGGCACCTGGGTGTGACGCCGCAGCTCCTCGACAGGCGTGGCATGGGGAGAGAGCCACGTGTCCTCCGGCAGCACCCCCTCCGCCCGGGGGATCGCCACGGAATGCACGAGCACCAACGTCAGCACCGCCCGCTCCGCCTCACCCAGCCGCACCGGATCCCGCGGGCCCCGGCTCCTGGCCGACGGAGCGACCGGGCCGGCCCCGACCGCGCCGTCGCCCGGCGCGCTCCCGTTCGGGCCGCCACCGACAACTGACGACCCGGTCGAGCCCTCGTCGACCGCGGCGGCCTCGGGCTGCGTGTCGGCGTCCGGCTGCGGGTCGGGGGTCTCCTCGGCCGGGTCGCCGGGGAGGGCGACGCCTTGAGCCGCGGCGGCGCCGTCGAGAGAGGGGGATGCGCCAGGATTGCGGAGATCCCGGACGGCTCGGGCGGCGGTCTCGTCGGCGTAACCGGAGATCCAGCGCTCGCGGTGCTGGATGAGCGTGCGGCCGCGCCGGGCGAGCATCTCGCCGAGCGTGTGCCGCAGCGCCGGGTCGCGCAGGGCGGCGAACCGCGCCTCCTGCACGGGCTCGGCCGCGTACTCCACCACCATGAACGCGGCCACCAACTCGGCCCGCCGCCGCTCGTCGTAGGCGCCGAGGAGGTCGTCGAACTCCGCCTCCCCGCCCTCGACCCGCCCCCCAGCGCCCGGCAACACCATCGGTGCCCCGACGGCCGAGGGCACGGCCGCCTCAGCCGCAGGGGACGCAGCCGCCTCCGCCGCCGAGTGCACGGCCGCCTCCGTCGCAGGGGACGCGGCCCGCGCGACACCGGCCCGCCCGTCCTCTCCCGCGCCACCTGCCGCCACGTTCCCGCCGGTCTCGGCGTGCGCGCTCGGGCCTGGGCCCGTCGTGGGGGCCGGTGTCGCGCGGGCCGCGGCGACGATGTCGGCGTCCGCGACCACCGTCAGTTCCTGCCGCTCCGGCTCCGGGATCCGTCGTACGAGCTCCTTGAGCTGCGCCAGCGACGAGACCGGCCACAGCGCGCACCTCGGGCCCAAGGTGACCAGCCCGTCGGCCATGACCACCCACGCCGAGTCGTGCAGCCGCCGCAGCGCGCCCACCGCCCAGTTGCGCATGAGGTCGTCCGTGCGCCCGATCAGGGCCCGGTACGTGGCCAGCACCAGCTCCACCGGCGCGGGATCGCCGGGCCACGGGTCGACGGAGTGGTCGGTCCAGCAGCACTTGAGGCAGGCGGCCAGGACGCGGCGGGTCTCGCCGGAGCGCTCCACCGCCACCGGCGCCACCTGGTGCTCCTCCAGCAGCGCCGGGGTGACGCCGTCGGGCCACACCGGCAGCGCCTGGCCGGTGGAGTCCGGCCGGGTCAGCCGCAGCATGCCCGGCGGCGCGGCCGCCCCCGGGCCGAGCGGGAGGGGACCGCCGGCGCGGGCCAGCACGTGGGCGGCGGCGCCGTCGGACGGCGCGCGCCGCGAAACGCGCGTCATGAGCCGCTCCGCGCGCCGCTGAGGAAACCTGAGGTCATGGGGTGCGCTCCAGGCAGCCGTGGGAGAGCCAGGCCGGCTCGTGGTCCGGGTCGATCGTGAGGTCGTCCGACCAGGTCAGCCGGTACGGCAGCTCGGGCCGCAGGTCGATCGTGGTCAGGTCGGCGAGCAGGCGGCGGGCGGACGGCCAGTCGGCGCCGAGCACGTCGGCCAGCGCCACCTGGGACGACGGGCCGAGCAGCGACTCCGCCAGCGCCGTCAGGCGCTCCACGGCGGCCCCGGGCGAGGAGTCGAGCGAGTCCTGCGGCCCCGGGTCCGGCAGGGCCGAGCGTGGGGGAGTGGGCTGCGCCGGGGCGGGGCGCGGGGCCTCGTCCACGGCCCGCGCGATCGCCGCCGGGTCGTGCCACGGCGCCGGCGCGTCGAACACGAACCCGTCGAGCACCGCCGCCAGCCGCTCCTTCGAGGCCGTCTGCGTGAAGGTCCGCCACATCTCCGTCGGCAGCAGCGTCAGGTTGCGGGTCGTGCCCGCCGAGTCGGCCAGGCGGCCGGCCGCCCGGCGTGAGGCGTCGCTGTAGGCGTAGATCGCGGCCCGCAGGTCGGTGCAGACCCGGTCGAGCTCCGGCCAGCGGGTCAGGATCGTGCCGTGCAGGCTCTGGGCGCGGCGGGCGATCTCCTCGGTGCCCCACAGCTTGGGCGCCTGCTCGCGCAGCTCCTCGATCGTGCCGGTGGTGAGGGTGATCAGCTCCAGCGCCCACAGCCGGAACGCGCGGGCGAGGTTCGCGGCGCTCTGCCGCGCCTCGTCCATGGTGGTGCGCGGGTCGGCGACGTTGAGGTCCTCGAGGGCGAGCAGCCGGTGCATCTCGGACTGGCCGCCGTCGTCCATCATCCGCCTGATGAACATCAGCCCCACCACGCTGGTGAACGACGCCCGGTAGCGAAGCTGGTTGGGCTTGGGGAACACCTCACGGATGGCCCCGAGCCCCTTGAGCACCCGCAGCCGGTTGTCGAACTGGTCACCCGGGTAGGCCCGGCAGACGAAGCGCATCTGCTCGTGCGTCAGCCACTCCTCGCCCGCCTCGGCGAACGCGGCGAACAACGTCTCGGCGATGTCGACCAGGGCCGGGTCGTCCACCACGGCCCCGCTGTCACGGGCCAGGGCCGCGAACATGCGGCGGTAGGTCGACAGGACCGCCTCGTCGGAGAGGGCGGCGTCGAGGGTCAGGGGCTGATCGGGCACGCGCTCTAAGGTAAGGCTTCCGGCCGACATTCTCGGACCGCCACGGGGCGGGCGTGCCTCGGCCCTGCGCGAAAGGAGCGGACCGTGACGTCATGCGCGCAGGCGCCGAGGAGCGCCGAGGCGCAGTTGCTGCACCGGCCACCGGGTCTGGGAGCCGGTGACGTGGTGCGGCGTCTCCTGGCCGTGCAGGCCCAGGACGTCACCTCCGCGTACCTGGCCTTCCGCGCCCGGTCCGCCGCCCTGCGCGTCGCGGACGTCGAGACGGCGTGGCGGTCGGGGGAGATCGTGCGGACCTGGGGCCCGCGCGGCACCCTGCACTTCGTGCATGCCGACGATCTGCCGTGGCTGCACGCCCTCACCCGGCGCGACACCGGCATCCTGCGCCGCCTGCGCCAGGAGGGCGTCACCGGCGACGACCTGCTGCCCCTGATCGAGGGCGCCCTGGCCGGCCAGGGGCCGCTCACCAAGGCCGAGCTGGAGGTACGGCTGGCGGGCAGGGCGCGCGGGCAGGGGGTCGTGCACCTGGTCGCGCTGGCCGCCTTCCACGGGCTGGCCGTCCTCGCGCCGCCCCGGGGCGGCAAGCCCACGTACGTCCACGCCGCCGACTGGCTCGGCGCCCCGATCGCGCCGGAGCCCGACCGGGAGCGGGCACTGGCCGAGCTGGCCCGCCGCTACCGCCGCGCCCACCGGCCGTCGGAGCCGGAGGACCTGGCCGCCTGGTCCGGGCTGGCCCTCGGGGAGGCGCGTACGGCGTGGCGCCTGAGCGGCGCCGGTCCGGGCACGGCGGACCCGCTCCCCGCGGCGGACGTCCCGGTACGGCTCGTTCCTGCGTTCGACGAGTTCCTCCTCGGCTGGCGGAGCCGCGACCCCGTCGTTCCGGCCGGCCACGCCCGTCAGGTGTTCCCCGGAGGCGGCATCCTGCGCCCGGTGGTGCTGGCCGGCGACGTGGCCGCGGGCGTCTGGGAGCGCAGGGGCGCGGAGGCGACCGTGAAACCCTTCGGTCCTCTGCCGGCGGGGCCCCTGGCGGAGGAGATCGACGACGTCCGCCGCTTCCTGACCCACGATTCCTGACCCGAAAGGCTCCCCTGCGAGGACGAGCGCCGGCGGGCGCCTCCCCGGGCCGGGCGCGGGTGTCGCCTACGCGGCTCCCTCGTCGGGAATCGCCTCGATCCTTTCCATGTGCTTCTCGCCCCAGTCGCCGAGCGGGAGCAGCGCCTCGTTGAGCGACTGGCCGAACTCGGTCAGGGAGTACTCCACCTTGGGCGGCACCTGGTGGTACACCTCGCGGTGGACGAGGCCGCAGCGCTCCATCTCACGGAGCTGAAGGATCAGCATCTTCTCGCTGATCCCCGGCACGGCCCGGCGCAGCGCGCCGAACCGCACAGGCTCATGGTGCAGGGCCCACAGGATCAGTGCCTTCCACTTGCCGCCCACCACGTCAACGGCGGCGTCGAGCCCGCACGAGTAGCTGCGCTTCTTCACCATCACTCCCGACACTGACAAAAAGGTACGTACCTGAACAAATAGTAGGTACTTGTGACGGATTCAGCGATCCATGAGGATCGCTACGACCGCGGACGACGAACCGGCCGCGGCTCCACACACACCCATATACGCGTCACCTGCACGGAGATCACCATGAAGAACGGGCGCATCACCGCCAACGGCATCGATTTCGCCTTCGTCGAGGAAGGGCAGGGCCCGCTGGCGCTGCTGCTCCACGGCTTCCCCGAATCCGGGGACGTCACCTACCGCCACCTCATCCCCGCCCTCGCCGCCGCGGGTTACCGGGCCGTCGCCCCGAACATGCGGGGTTTCGCGCCGACCTCGTTGCCGTCGGACGGCAGTATGCGACTCGCCGATCTCGTCGCCGACGCCAACGCCCTGCACGAAGCGCTGGGCGGCGACGGTGAGGCCGTCCTGGTCGGCCACGACTGGGGCGCGGGGACCGCCTGGGCGGCCGTCCTCGCCGCACCCGAGCGTTGGGCTCGCCTCGTGGTCAGCGACGTACCGCCGCTGCGGTTCTTCGGCGCGTACGCGGGAACGTTCCACGGCATCCAGAACATGAGTCACTTCTGGTTCTTCCAGATGGCCATGGCGGATGACATCCTGGCGGCCGACGACATGGCTTTCCTGCGGCAGATCCTGCAGGAGAGGTGGACGGGTCCCGGATACGACGCCACCCCGGACTTCGAGGGCACCCGCAAGGCCCTCGGCGAGCCGGCCAGGCTGGGGGCGGCCCTGGCGCTCTACCGGACCAACTTCGGCCCGCAGCAGATGGGCACGCCGGAGTGGGCGGCCGAGCAGGGCGCCCTGTGGGGGGCCCTGCCGACGCAGCCGACCCTCTACCTGCACGGCACCGAGGACAGGAGCGTGGTCCTGGACGAGGCGACCCTGACGGCGATCGGCGAGGCGCTCGCCGAGGGGTCCGAGGCCGCCTTCGTCGAGGGCGCGGGGCACATCGTCCCGGCCGAGAAGCCGGAGCGGTACAACGAACTCGTGCTCCGCTTCCTGCGGAAGGCGATCTAGCGGGCGGCGGCACGAGCTCCGAGGCCGTCGGCCGGTGTCCGACCGGCCTCGGGCTAGGCGGTCAGCGGGGCGATGATCTCCTCCACGGCCCACCGCGCGACGCCCTCGGGGAAGGGCGGGCGGAGGTTGAGCACGATGTGGGTCACGCCGATCGCCGCCAGCTCCTTGACGGCCGCGCGGGTGGCCCCGGGGTCGTCGTACGCGGCCATGACCTGGGTGGACCGGGTGAGCGTCGCGGGGTCCCGCCCGAGGGCGGCGCACCGCTCGTCGAGCGTCCGGGAGCGCTCGGCGATGAAGTCCAGGGAGTTGTGCGGCGGGCCGGGTACGTTCCAGATGTCGGCGTGCTCGGCGACCACGCCGAGCGTCCTGTCGCCCCAGCCGCCGATGAGAAGCGGCGGCCGGCGGGCCGGCTTGGGCTCGCAGATCACGTCGCGCAACCGGTAGTGGCGGCCGTCGAAGTCGAACCGGTCCTCGGTCCACATGCGCTTGATGATCTGGCACGACTCGGCGAGCCTGGCCACGCCCTCGCCGGGGGTGGCGATGGTGAGCCCGTACGCGCCGTACTCCCTGGGCACGAGGGTGTCGCCGGGCTGGTGGGTGCCTCCCACGCCCAGTCCGAGGACGAGCCGACCGGGCGCGACGGCGTCGACGGTCGCCGCCATCTTGGCCAGCAGGGCAGGCGACCTGGTGAGGTTGCTGGTCACCAGGTGGCCGAAGCCGAGGCGCTCGGTGCGGGCGGCGAGCGCGGCCAGGATGGTCCAGCCCTCGTGGATCGGGGTGTCCACCGGCCCGAACAGCGGCAGGAGGTGGTCCCACAGCCAGGCGTGCTCGATGGCGGGCAGCTCGTCCGCCTCCTGCCAGACGCGCAGCAGGTCGGGGTACGTGACGCCGACGGGGATGGTCTTGATGCCGAAGCTCAGCAATGTCAGCTCCACTGATCGTCAGTAAGACTGATGATTAGGCTAGTGCGAGAATGACCCCTGTGTCGAGACGCCGCCTGGGCTACCTGTTCAAGCACGCGCAGTCGCGGCTGGCCGGGCTCACCGGGCCGGCGCTGGAGCCGCTGGGCGTGGACACGCGCGAGCTGGCCGTGCTGACCGTGCTGGACGCGCGGACGCCGATGTCGCAGCAGCAGGCCGCCCAGGCGCTGCGCATCGACCGCACCACCATGGTCGCCATGGTCGACGCGCTGGAGGGCAAGGGCCTCGTTTCGCGCAGGCCGCACCCCGACGACCGGCGCAAGAACGCGGTGGAGCTCACCGCCCACGGCCGCGACGTGCTCAGGGACGGCTCGGCGGCGATCGACGAGGCCGAGCGCGTGTTCCTGGCGCCGCTGTCGGAGGACGAGCGGCGCCTGGTCCGCGACGCCCTCGACCGGCTGGCCTCCGGCTGACGAAGGTCCGGTCGGTCAGAGGGGGTTCATCAGGTACGCGCCGGCCACCACCGACGCGCACGCCACCACCAGGAAGAAGAACACGTAGAAGCCGCCCGGCAGGATCGTCAGCCGGGCGAGCTGGTCGGCGTCGGAGTCGCGGGCCTGCCGCAGCCGCCGCTTGCGCTGTAACTCGACGATCGGCCGCACCCCGCCGAACAGCAGGAACCACACGGCCGCCATGGCCACGGCCTGCTGCACCTGGTTCGGCGCGTACATCGACAGGGCGAACACCGCCCCGCCCGTCGCCAGCAGGATCAGTGCGCCGTACAGGTTGCGGATCAGCAGCAACATGCAGACGAGGAAGAGCAGCACGCTCCAGATCAGCAGCGTGATGCGCCCCTGCTCGGTCAGCCACGCCGCCGCCAACCCGAGCAGCGACGGCGCGAGGTAGCCGGCGAGCGCGGTCAGCACCATGCCGGGACCGGTGGGGCGGCCCCGGGTCAGCGTCACTCCCGAGGTGTCGGAGTGCAGCCGGATGCCTTCGAGCTTGCGCCGGGTGAGCAGTGCCATCAGCGCGTGGCCCCCTTCGTGCGCGATCGTGATCAGGCCTCTGCTCAGCTGCCAGGGGGTCCTGAACGAGACGACCGCGAGCGCCGCCAGAGCGGTGACCGGCACGACCCAGGGGGAGGGGTCGGGTTGTGCCTTGATGAGGTGGGCCCAGAGCTCGTCCATCGAGACAAGACCCTATCCGGGTCACGGCCCTCGCGTGCGGCCCGCTTGACGGCCGTCCGGCTGGGCAGGGGACGGGCGCCGGCGCTTCCGCGTGGGGGCGCGTTCGCGCGCTGGTCACGGGCCGTTCGCCGGGACGACGTACCGGACGTGATCTGATAAAAAAGTGAAGGATCGGCTGGATATATGGCACGACACCACCCGGGACCGTCGGAGACGGTCACCCGATCAGCCGGCGGGAAGAGGAACGGCGTGGCACGGATGAGGAGCTTCAGGCGCGGCGAGGCGGCCCGCCAGGACGCGCCCGAGCACGAGATGGACCCACGCGCCGCCGAGGAGCCCCCGTACCGGCCGACCGTCATCGACAACGCCGTCTACCAGGACGGCCAGCGCGTGGACAACCCCGGCTCCATGGCCGACGCCTTCGAACGGCTCAACAAGACGCCGGACAGCCTCGCCTGGATCGGCCTCTACCGGCCCAAGGAGTGGGAGCTGGTCAAGCTCGCCGAGGAGTTCGAGCTGCACGAGCTGGCGCTGGAGGACGCCATCGTCGGCTCCCAGCGGCCCAAGGCCGACCGCTACGGCGACACGCTGTTCGTGGTGCTGCGCGCCGCCCGCTACCTCGACGACGTCGAGGAGGTCGCGTTCGGCGAGCTGCACGTCTTCGTCGGCCCCAACTTCGTCATCACCGTCCGGCACGCCGAGGCGCCCGACCTCCAGGGTGTGCGCAAGCGCATGGAGTCGGACCCCGACCTGCTCCGCCAGGGACCCCAGGCGGTCCTGTACGCCATCCTCGACGCCGTGGTCGACGGCTACGCGCCGGTCGTCGCCGGGCTGCAGAAGGACCTGGAGGAGATCGAGGGGCAGGTGTTCAGCGGCGACCCGTCGGTCTCGCGGCGCGTGTACGAGCTGTCCGGCGAGGTCATCGAGTTCCAGCGGGCCACCGCGCCGCTGGTGCGGATGATCGACGGCTTCATCGCCGGGGCCGCCAAGTACGGGGTCAACGAGGAGCTCCAGAGCTACCTGCGCGACGTGGCCGACCACGCCATCACGGTCAACGAGCGGGTCGCCGCCTTCCGCCAGATGCTCCAGGACATCCTCGTGATCAACTCCACGCTCGTCACCCAGGCGCAGAACGCCGAGATGGCCAAGATGACGGAGGCCAGCATCCGGCAGGGCGAGGAGGTCAAGAAGATCTCCGCCTGGGCGGCCATCCTGTTCGCGCCCACGCTGGTCGGCACCATCTACGGCATGAACTTCGACGTCATGCCGGAGACCCACTGGGTGCTCGGCTACCCGTTCGCGATCGTGCTCATGGGCGTTGTGTGCGTGACCCTCTACCTGGTCTTCAAGCGGCGCGACTGGTTGTGACGGGCGGCGCCGGTCACGGCGGGCCCTCGTCGGTCCAGCCGGCCGTCAGGACGATCTCGTCACGGTGCGTTGGGGAGTCCCGCCCGGTGCCGTCCGCGCTGTCGCTGCTGGACAGCACCTGTGAGCTGGCCGGGTCGACGACCAGCGTGCGCCGCACCCCCGTGGCGGCGTCCGGCGTGAACGCGAACGCCTCGCCCGGCCGCCCCTTGGGGTCGGTGGTACGGCCCAGGTAGCGGACGTTCGGCAGCTCGGCGAGCAGCCGGTAGGCGGCGGCCCGTACGGCGGGCGGCGACGGCTTGCTCCACAGCAGCCCGCTCACCGCGTCGGCCAGCACACCGTCGCCGGAGCCGGGCGGCAGCAGTGCCGCGACCCGCCGCTTGAGCGCGTCCGTCCCGGCGGGCAGCCGCTCGATCTCCGTGAGCGACAGGGCCCGGCCCGCCATGGTGAACGGCCTGGCGAGCGGCTCCACCCCGGTGCCGGGGGCCGTTCCCAGCGCGTGCTCGGCGATCCAGGCGCGGCCGTCGCGGGCCGCCCACAGGGTCGTGACCTTCGCGCCGCTCTGCCGGGAGACGCGCCAGTACGCGCCCCGCGTCGGAGGCTCCGACGCCGCCGTGGCCGCCGCCGCCAGCAGCACCGACCTCCCCTGGAGCGTCGCGGTGCCCTCCACCGTGTCCCGCGCCGTCCCGTCCCGCGCCGTCCCGTCCCGCGCCGTCCCGTCCCGCGCCGTCCCGTCCCGCGGCGTCCCGTCCCGCGGCGCCGCCCCGTCCTGGGCCGTGGCCGTGCTCCGCGCGGGTCCGGCCGGGGTGCCCGCGCCGCCGGGGAGGCCGTACGCGAACAGCACGGCGGCCAGCGTCGCCACCGCGCCCGCCAGCGGCGCCGCCCACAACCCCCGCCGCCGCCCCGGCCCTCGCCCGCGCGCCCGCCCCGCCGGCCGCGGGGCCCACGGCGCCCGCCCCCGCGCGGGGCGCCGTTCCTCCAGCCGGGCCCGCACCCGGGCCCTGACCGCCGGGTCCGGCCGCGGCGGCTCGCCGTACAGGTCGCGGACCAGCTCCAGCTCATCCACGGCCGGCCTCCTCCAGCTCCAGCATCGGGTTGCTGCCGCCGAGCGCCTCGCGCAGCTTGCGCCGGGCCCGGCTCAGCCGCGAGCCCACCGTCCCGTACGGGATGCCGAGGGCCGTGGCGATCTCCTCGTGACTGAGCCCGGCCAGCGCCACGAGCAGCACCACGTCGCGGTCACGCGAGGCGAGCCCGGCCAGGGCCGCCGCCAGCTCCGGCCGCAGGCTCTGCGCGCTCACCCGCGCGCTCACCCGCTCCTCGTGCCCCGGCGCGCTCTCCGCCTCGGACCCGTAGCGGCCCAGCGCCCGCAGCGCCCGCGCCTCCTGGCGGCGGTGCCGGCCGACGAGCCGGGTGGCGATGCCGTACAGCCAGGCCCGCGCCGTGGCGCGCGCCGGGTCGTACTGGCCGCGCTTGCGGAAGGCGATGAGGAACGCGTCCGAGACGACGTCCTCGGCGTGGTCCGGGCCGAGCCGCTGCGCGACGTAGGCGTGGATCTCGCCGAAGCACGCGTCGAACACCGCCGCGAACGCCTCGGCGTCATCGAGCCGCCCGGAGTCCAGCCGCCCGGGTTCAGCCCGTCCGGGTCCAGGCTGCGCGGGTTCAGGCCGCGCGGATTCAAGCCCCGCATCGGGCCACGGCAACGCCGTCACGATGCTTCCCCCGTCATCTGCCACCCTCCGGACGCGAACCGCGGACATCTCTTATCGCCCGATCCGCCCGATCACTTTCACGCCCGGGAACGCGTCCCGGAAAGGGTACGGCCCCGGGCCCGCCGACGGGAGCGGGGCCGGGGCCGTACCAGACCTACGGAAAGGTCTTACCGGGGAGGGTTACACAGGCGGGTTCGCGTTCTGCAGGAGCTGCCGGAACTGGGCGGAGAACCAGTGGCCGGACAGCGGCGCGCCGGGCAGCGCCCCCGTCAGGTTGTTGCCGTTGCGGTCGTTGCCGGTGTACGTGGGGTCGCACATCCGGTCGAAGCCCTTGCCCTCGTCGTTGTCGATCGCGGTGCTGGAGCCGTCGGACTCACCCGGAGGCTTGATCCACACATACGCGTCGAGGCCGGCCGCCGGGTTGGGGCGCGGACGCTCGCCGAGGCCGGCGCCGCTCTGGTTGCACCAGTTGCCGGCGTGGATGCGCCGGTCGACGCGCGACTGGTTGACGAAATCGTCCACGTTGGTGGCGGTGCTGGGACCGGTGGGCCGGGCCGAGCCGCCCCAGCCGTTGCGCGAGGTGTCGATCAGCATGCCGATCGTCGACGGGAAGCCCTTCGACACCAGCGCGTTCCTGAACGCCTGGGCGAAGGTCAGCTCGTCCACGTAGTCGTTCCAGTCCAGCCACTTCGACTGGCGCACGGACGTGCCGCCCACGGAGGTGGTTACCGAGAAGTACGGCTCGGTGAGGGCCGAGTAGTTGGCGGTGTTGGTGATGAAGCCGTCCACGCTGGCGTAGCCGGCCGTGGTGCCGCGGGCGGTGGAGGCCATGAGGTCCGCGGTCGGGCCGAAGTTGCTGGACCAGCCGATCCAGCCGTGGTGGGCGGCGTCGAGGTAGGTGTAGACGTTCGGGATGGCGTGCAGCTTGTTCAGGGCGTACTGGATGCCCTGCACGTACGCGCCGGACGACTGCGCCTCGGCGCACTTGGCCAGGTTGGTGTTCGTGACCAGGTTGGGCAGCGAGTCGATCTCGACGACGGTCACGATCCGCAGGGCCGCGTACTTCGGGTCCGCCAGGATGTCGGCGATCGGGTCGATGTACTCGGTCTTGTAGCGGGCCAGGCCGTTCTGCGAGATGAGCAGCTCGCCGTTGGAGGCCAGCGCGGAGCAGTCGCGGTTGGGCAGGTTGTAGATGACGAACTGGATGGTCAGCGGCGCGCTGCCGTTGGCCGCGTCCTGGGTGACGGCGGCGTCGAGGTGGGCGCGCACGCCCTTGGCGCCGCCGGTGCCGGCGATGGCGGCGATGCGGTCGATCCACACGCCGGTGGAGGTGTTGGCGACCGCCGAGCCGCCGGGCTCGGCCGCGGCCTTGGCCGACCAGTCGGCGTTGACGTAGCCGGTGGCCCCGGCGTACGGGTTGTCGACGTGGCCGGTGCCGCCGCCGGTGTCGTTGTCGGCCTCGGTGGCCGTGACGGTGACGCTGGTCAGGCCGGTCGAGGCGACGGTGATGGGCCGCGTGCCGTTGGCGGTGTCGCTGTCCTCGGCGGCCGAGACCGTGACGTTCTGGGGGGTGTTCCAGTTGGCCGAGGTGAAGGTCAGGCTCGCGCCGCCCGTGACGGTGAGGTTGCTGTCACCGGTGCCCGCCGTGGAGGTGACGGTCACGTTCGCCGACGGCTGCTTGGCCAGGCGAACGGCGTAGGTGGCGCCGGCGCCCTCGGGCACGCTCAGCGAGGTCGGCGTCACCTGGAGGGCCTGCTGGCCCGGGTCTGGTCCGGGACCGTCGCTGCCGCAGGTCACGCCGTTGATCGCGAAGCTGGTGGGGTTGGTGTTGGTGCCGCTGTAGGAGCCGTTGAAGCCGATGGTCCACTGCGCCCCGGTGGCCTGGCTGCCGTTGTAGCCCAGGCTCGCCGCGGTGACGTTCTGCCCGGACTGGCTCCAGTCGGCCTGCCAGCCGTTGGTCACCTGCTGGTTGCCTGCCCAGGCGTAGGTCAGCCGCCAGGAGGTCAGCGGATCACCCGTGTTCTTGATGGTGACGTTGGCGCCGAAGCCGCTGCCGCTGTCCCAGGTCTTCGCGTACGTGACCGAGCAGGCGACGGCGGCCTGCGCCGGTGCTGCCGACATCAGCGCCGTGGCGAGCCCTGTCAACAGGGCGCACACCGCGACGAGAAGGCGGTTTCTCATGTGGGGGGTCCTCTCAGAAGGTGGGAGCGCTCCCATGCATAGCTCGGATTCACATCCGTGTACAGACTCCGGTGAGACGGCGCCCCGAACCCGCACCAGAGCCGTGAAACTTTCATCCCGGCCCGTCACCCCGCAGGCCGCGCGGTGAAACTTTCACGGCCACGCCCGTCCCGACCTGGAAACGGCCGTCCCCTCGCGGGCCTCTCCTGGGCGGCGCATCGGCGCACGCTTAACATCCGCGTAACCCCAGCGTGTTGGGAGCGCTCCCATTCCGAGAGGACTTTCATGAGACATCGTCTCCTCGTCGCGCTCGCCGTCCTCGTCTTGTCCGTCTCCACGGCGCTGGCCGGCGCGGGCACCGCCATGGCCGCGGTGGCCTGCTCGGTCACGTACGTGAAGTCGTGGGACAGCGGCGGCGGCTTCGGCGCCAACGTCACCATCACCAACACCGGCGATCCGCTGACCTCCTGGCGGCTGACCTACACCTGGCCCGGCAGCCAGCAGGTCACCCAGGGCTGGCAGGCCAACTGGAGCCAGTCGGGCCAGAACGTCACCGCCACCAACCTCAGCTACAACGGCAGCCAGGCCACCGGCGCCCAGTGGACCATCGGCTTCAACGGCTCCTACAGCGGCACCAACACCAACCCCACCAGCTTCGCGATCAACGGCGTGACCTGCGGCGGCACCGGCCCCGACCCCGGGCAGCAGGCCATCCAGGTCAGCCCGGCGGCGGTGATCGTGCCCGAGGGCTCCAGCGCCACCTACGGCGTCCGCCTGGCCACGCAGCCCTCCGCCAACGTGACCGTCACCTCGGCCGCCGGCAGCGGCGACGCCGACCTGACCATCACCTCCGGCGCGAGCCTGACCTTCACCTCCGCCAACTGGAACACGGTCCAGAACGTCACCGTGTCGGCCGCCCAGGACAGCGACACCACCAACGGCACGCGGCCCATCACCGTCGCCTCGACCGGCCTGACCAGCGTCGCGGTCACCGCCACCGAGGCCGACGACGACGCGCCGCAGAGCAACTCGTACCTGACCGAGTTCACCAACCAGTACAACAAGCTCAAGGACCCCGCCAACGGCTACTTCTCGCCCGAGGGCATCCCGTACCACTCCGTCGAGACCCTCATCGTCGAGGCCCCCGACCAAGGCCACGAGACGACGTCCGAGGCGTTCAGCTTCTGGCTCTGGCTGGAGGCGCAGTACGGCAGGGTCACCGGCAACTGGGCGCCGTTCAACAACGCCTGGAACGTGATGGAGCAGTACATCATCCCGTCGGCCGCGGGCCAGCCGGGCGGCTCCTCCACCTACAACCCGAGCGACCCCGCCGATTACGCGCCCGAGAAGCCGCAGCCCAGCGGCTACCCGGTGGCGCTGGACACCGGCGTCGTCGCCGGCCAGGACCCGCTCGCCAACGAGCTGCAGAGCACGTACGGCAACCGCAACATCTACGGCATGCACTGGCTGCTCGACGTGGACGACGTCTACGGCTACGGCACCGGCCGCGGCGCCAGCCTCAGCGAGTGCGGCGACAACACCAAGCGCGTCACCTACATCAACACCTTCCAGCGCGGCCCGCAGGAGTCGACCTGGGAGACCGTCGCGCACCCGTCGTGCGAGACCGGCCGCTACGGCAAGTCCGGCGCCGGCTACCCGCCGCTGTTCATCCAGGGCGGCGGCGCCAACCAGTGGCGCTACACCAACGCCCCCGACGCCGACGCCCGCGCCGTGCAGGCCGCGTACTGGGCGCTGACCTGGGCCACCGCGCAGGGCAAGCAGTCGCAGCTGTCCACCACCCTGTCCAAGGCCGCCAAGATGGGCGACTTCCTCCGGTACTCCTTCTACGACAAGTACTTCAAGAACCCCGGCTGCACCTCGCCCTCCTGCACTCCGGGCACCGGCAAGAGCAGCTCCTCGTACCTGCTGAACTGGTACTACGCGTGGGGCGGCGACACCGGCGGCGCCTGGGCGTGGCGGGTCGGCTCCAGCTCCTGGCACCAGGGCTACCAGAACCCGCTGGCCGCCTGGGTCCTGTCGCCCTCCGGCCCGGCCTCGCTGCGCCCGCAGTCGCCGACGGCCGCCTCCGACTGGCAGACCAGCCTGAACCGGCAGCTCGACTCCTACCTGTGGCTCCAGTCCGCCGAGGGCGGCATCGCCGGCGGCGCGACCAACAGCTGGAACGGCTCCTACGAGGCGCCGCCCGCCGGCACGCCCACCTTCTACGGCTGGGCCTACGACCAGCAGCCCGTCTACCACGACCCGCCGAGCAACCGGTGGTTCGGCTTCCAGGCGTGGTCGCTGGAGCGGGTGGCCGAGTACTACTACGTCACCGGTGACGCCAAGGCCAAGTCCATCCTCGACAAGTGGGTGCCGTGGGCTCTGGCCAACACCACGTTCGGCGCCGGCGGCAACTACCGCATCCCCAACGACATGACCTGGTCCGGCGCCCCCGCGGCCAGCTACAGCGGCGGCGGCGTCCCCGGCCCCAACCCAGGACTGCACGTCACCGTGGTCAACACCACCAACGACGTCGGCGTGGCCGCCGCCTACGCCCGCACCCTCGCCTGGTACGCCGCCAAGTCCGGCAGCGCCACCGCCAAGGCCGGGGCCAAGAACCTCATCGACGGCATCCTCACCCACAAGGACTCCAAGGGCGCCACGGTGAGCGAGACCCGCGAGGACTACAACCGCTTCGACGACCCGCACAACGACGCCACCAACACCGGCCTGTACATCCCGCCGGACTACACCGGCAAAATGCCCAACGGTGACGTCATCAGCTCCGGCAAGACGTTCCTCGACATCCGCTCCTTCTACAAGAACGACCCCGACTGGTCCAAGGTCCAGAGCTACCTGAACGGCGGCTCGGCGCCGTCCTTCACCTACCACCGCTTCTGGGCGCAGGCCGACATCGCCATGGCCGCGGCCGACTACGGCACCCTCTTCCCGAACGGATGACCGCTCCATGACCCGACCCATCACCACGAGCCTGATCGTGCTGCTCGCGCTGATGGGCGCGCTCCTGCTGATCCCGCGGCCGGCCTCTGCGGCGACCGGTCTGCGGGTCAGCGGGACCCGCGTCGTCGAGGCGAACGGCAGCGCGTTCGTGATGCGGGGCACCAGCCACGCGCACACCTGGTACCCCAGCGAGACCGGCTGATCTGCGTGCTGGAGAACCACGACACCACCGGCTACGCACAACGGCGCGATCGCGGCGGGCGGGACGGCCACGTTCGGGTTCCTGGGCAGCTGGAACGGCACCAACGCCGCTCCTGCCCTGTCCTGCTCCCGCACTCCCTGATCCGGCCTAACGGAAGGCGGCGGCGATCTCGGCGAGCAGGGCGTCGAGGTCGCCGCGCAGGCCCGGCTCCACCGCGCCCTCCCGCAGCCGGTCGCCCAGCTTGCGCCGCACCTCCGCGACCCCGCCGCGCGAGGTGACGTGCGCCAGCGTCTGACGCAGGTCCAGCGCCACGTCAGGACGGATCCGCCCGGCCGCGGCCCCCGCCGCCAGCTCGTCGTGGAAGCGGCCCAGCGCGTGGGGGAGGGGGCGCGCCGCGAACGTGAACCGCGGCGAGGAGGAGACCAGGGGCAACGTGGAGACCAGGGGCGCCGCCGCTGGGAGGTCGGCGCGCGTCTCGGGGGGCTGTGGCTCGGCCACCACCGAAGGTGGGCCGGACGGCACGCGGGTTTCCTGCTCGGCGGCCCGCGGTCCGAGCCACAGCACCGTCCCCGCGACCGGCGCCAGCGCCAGCACCGCCAGGCCGTACCTGAGCCTGCGGCGCGCCGCCGAGCGGCGCAGCGCGGCTGTGAGCTGGTCGGCCACCTCGCCCGCCGTGGGGCGCCGCGCGGGCGACGGGTCGAGGCAGCGCCGGCACAGCAGCCCCAGCTCGCCGGGCACCCCGGCCGGGCGCGGGCACGGCCGGCTCCGGCGCGCCGTCTCCAGCTCCTCCCACGTCCGCTCCGGGTACGGCGGGGCGCCGGTGACCATCTCGAAGAACAGCACCCCGAGCGCGTACACGTCCACGGCCGGGTGGACGGGCACGCCGGCCAGCCGCTCCGGCGCGACGTACGGCGGCGTGCCCCGCTGGTCGTCCGGGTCCCCCGCGGGGGCGGCGATGCCGAAGTCGAGCAGCTTCGGCCCGGAGCCGGTGAGCAGCACGTTCTCCGCGGACACGTCCCGGTGGACGATGCCCTGCCGGTGCGCCGACTCCAGCACCCGGGCGATCCGCGCCGCCGTGGCCGCCGCCTCCTGCCACGGCAGCGGCCCCGCCGACAGGCGCTCGGCCACGGGCACGCCGTCGAGCAGCCGCATCACCACGTACGCGGCGACCCGGCCCTGCGCCGTGACCGTCTCGCCGTAGTCGTAGATCTCGATCGCGTCCGGGTGCTCCAGCCGGGCGGTGGTCCTGGCCTCCCTGCGCGCCAGCTCCCGCTCGTCCTGCAGCACCTTCACCGCGACGAGCCGCTCCAGCGACGCGTCCCGCGCCCGCCACAACACCGACGTGCCGCCGGAGGCGATGCGCTCCAGCAGCACGTAACGACGGGCCAGGACGTCCCCCGGCTCATGCTGATTCACGGACGATCAGCTCCGCGGGCAGGATCGGGTTGACGGACACGGTCCCGGACAGCAGCAGCCGGATGGCGAGGATCGCCAGCTCCTCCACCGGCTGGCGCACCGTGGTCAGCGCCGGCACGGTGCGACGCGCCACCGGTGAGTCGTCGAAGCCGATCACCGCGACGTCGTCCGGCACCCTGCGGCCGGCGCGGGCCAGCGCGTTGATCGCCCCGGCCGCCATCAGGTCCGACGCGGCGAACACCGCGTCCAGGCCGGGCGAGCGCCGCAGCAGCCACTGCATGGCGTGCGTGCCCGACGGCAGCCCGAAGTCGCCGTACGCCACCGGCACGTCGGTCGACCCGGCCTGCCTGAGCGTCCCGACGAAGCCCTCCAGCCGGTCCTGCGCGGCCGGCAGGGTCGGCGGGCCGGCGATCACGCCGATCGAGCGGCGCCCGCTGAGCAGCAGGTGCTCGGCCGCCTGCCGGGCGCCGTCGCGGTTGTCCACGTCGGCGTACGGGACCTTGACGTCGTCGGGCGGCCGTCCGATCCCGCGTACCGGGATGCCGGAGGTGGACAGCGTGATCGCCAGCGGGTGCTGCTTGCGGGCGGCGATCAGCAGCACCCCGTCGGCCCCGGACGCGAGCGTGGGCAGCATGCCCGGGTCGGCGGGCGGCACGGTCATCACCATCATCGGCAGGCCCAGCTCGGCCAGCGCGTCGCCGCCGGCCGACAGGAACCGCGCGTAGTAGGGATCGGAGAACAGCCGGTGGAGATGGTCGCAGATCACCACCGCCACCCCGCCGGCCGCCCGGCGCGCCGGAGCGCCGCGGGGCGCCCGGTGGCGCACGTACCCCAGGCGTGACATCGCGTCGTAGACCTGACGGCGGGTCGACGTGCTGACCCTGACCGTGCCAGTCAATACGCGCGAAGCAGTGGCCTGGGAGACCCCGGCCTCGGCCGCTACCTGTGCGAGCGTGGGCAAATCGGTCACGGCGCACCTCGCCCAAGATCTATTGGGAGCGCTCCCTAAACTACCAGTGTTTCGGGTCTGTTAACAGATGCAGTCACGTGCCCGGTCAGGAAGTGAAGGTCGCCGCGCCGGCCGTACGGGTGCTCCGGAGGTCATCCCAGCAGCTTGCGGGCCGCCTGCTCGATCTCCTCCTCCGACAGCAGCACGTGGTTCGCCGCGCCGCCGAGGGGGATGAAGCTGTCGGAGGACGTGACCCGGGCGATCTGCCCCGAGAAGCCGGCGTCCACCAGCTCGGCCACGATGCCCTCCGACACCGCGCCGGTGTGGCGGGTCTCGTCGGCGATGAGCACCTTGCCGGTCAGCTCCGCCGCCCGCAGCAGGTCCTCGACGGGCAGCGGCGCCAGCCAGCGCAGGTCGAGCACCCGGCAGCTGAAGCCCTCCTGGGTGAGCCGCACGGCGGCCCGCAGGCTCATCCGCACCCCGTTGCCGAAGGTCACGATCGTCAGGTCCCGCCCGTCGCCGTACGAGCGCGCCCGGCCGATCGGCACGTGCGTCTCGCTCCAGCGCGAGGGCGGCGTGTACGGCGCCAGCCAACCGCCGTCGCCGTCCTCGAACAGGTCCTTGGTGTGGTAGAGCGCGATCGGCTCCAGGAACACGCACACCGACCCCTCGGTGCGGGCCGCCGCCAGGCAGGTGCGCAGCATGGCCGAGGCGTCGTCGGGCCGCGACGGCGAGGCGATGACCACCCCGGGGATGTCGCGCAGCGCCCCCACGGCGTTGTCGTTGTGGAAGTGGCCGCCGAACCCCTTCTGGTAGGCGTAGCCGGCCACCCGCACGACCAGCGGGTTGCGGTAGGCGCCCCTGGAGAAGAACGACAGCGTCGCCGCCTCGCCGCGGATCTGGTCGAGCGCGTTGTGCAGGTACGCCAGGTACTGGATCTCGGGCACCGGCAGCATCCGCGACACCCCCGACCCGAGCGCCAGCCCGAGGATGGCCTGCTCGTCGAGGTGCGTGTCGAACACGCGGCCCGGGCCGAACCGCTTCTGCAGGCCGCGGGTCACGCCGTAGACGCCGCCCTTCTTGGCGACGTCCTCGCCGAAGACCATCATCTCGGGGTGGACGGCCAGCGCGTCGGCCAGCGTGCGGTTGATCGACTGGCAGAGCGTCATCGGCTTCTCCGCCTCGGGCGGTGCGCCGGCGAAGGCCCGCTCCCTGACGGACGGCTCGGCGGCGACCGGCGCGATCTTGGCGATGAGCTCGGGCCGGCGCGGCGCGAGCGGCGCCATGATCTCCGCGGCCGAGCCCAGCCGGGGCGCGCGCGTGGTCTCCAGCGCGATGCGCAGCACGTGCTCGCGCGTCGACTCGTACTTCCTGAGCAGCTCCTCCGGCGTGACCAGGCCCGCCTCGACGAGCAGGCGGGCGCCCACGACCAGCGGGTCGTGCTCCAGGTCGGCGCGCAACTCGCGCTGGGTGCGGTACGCCGACTCGACGTCGGAGCCGGCGTGACCCATCAGCCGCACGGTCCTCAGGTGCAGGAAGGCGGGGGAGCGGTGGGTGCGCACGTGCTCGGCGGCCCGCACGGCGGCGTCGTGGGCCTCGACCAGGTCCCAGCCGTCGGCGGAGAAGTACGCGATGCCGGGGCGCCGCGCCGCGGCCTCCACCCAGCCCTTCGGGGTGCGCACGCTGATGCCGATGCCGTTGTCCTCGCAGACGAACAGGATCGGCATCGCCTGCCCCTGGTGGGTGGCGTACGCGGCGGTGTTGAAGCCGGTCAGCGCGGAGGCGTGGTTGATCGAGGCGTCGCCGAAGCTGCACACCGCGATCGCGTCCTCCGGCCAGGCCGTGCGCACGCCGAGCGCCCGGCCCCGCTCGATGGCGAAGGCCACGCCGACCGCGCGCGGCAGGTGGCTGGCGATCGTCGAGGTCTGCGGGATGATCGCCAGGTCGGGATGGCCGAAGACCTTGTGCCGGCCGCCCGCGATCGGCTCCTCGGCGGCGGCGCACAGACCCAGGAGGACGTCGCGCAGCCCCTGGTCGGGCAGCCGCCCGGCCTGCTCGGAGCGGGTGAGGTAGAAGGCCCCGGAGCGGTAGTGGAGCAGCGCCGGGTCGGTGGGCCGCAGGGCGGCGGCCACGGCCGCGTTGCCCTCGTGGCCGGCCGAGCCGATCGTGTAGAAGCCTTCGTCGCGCTCGCGCAGCCAGCGGGCGGCGATGTCGAGCAGCCGGCTGTCGAGCTGGCGATGGAACAGGGTCCTGGCCTGATCGCCGGTCAGCGAGCTGCCGTCGCGGATGGGGCGTGCCGGATCCCGGACCGGAGCCGCCGTCAACGCCGTCGCCGCCTGGATGAAGTGAGTCTCAACTGTGTCCCGCGCCACAAGCCCGATTATGTCCCCTGCCGCCGCCCGCGTCTGCTCGTCGGCCGTGGCATGTTGTGGACCGGTCCGATTAACGGTGATCTATGAGAGATTGTCAGATTTGCGAACACTTACGGGTTCCTGTGCGTCTATTGAGTGAAAACGTGGCACCCTCAATTGCCGCGTTGAACCACTGGGGTCTCTGAAAGGAACCCGTATGTTACAACGCATCCGTACGGCCGCCATCGTGCTCACGATGGGAGCCGGGGGCCTGGTCATGGCCCCCGCCGCCTCGGCCGCCGCGGCACCCGCCATCTCCAAGGTGAGCGTCAGCCCCGGGTCGATCGTGGTCTTCGACAAGGCCGTCCCGGCGACGTTCTCCTTCACCACCAAGGACGTCGGCTCCACCGAGCTCCAGCTCAAGCCGCCCGGCGTGAGCGCCGGCAGCCCGATCGCGCTCACGGCCAAGCCGTTCGGCCAGTGGACGAAGTGGACCGGCACCCGCGCGTTCGAGGCCAAGGACGCCGGCACGTGGAACGTCCTGGCCATCGCGCACGGCTCGGGCTCCTCGGGCGAGAAGTCCGTCACCGGGACGTTCGAGGTCCGCAAGGCGCTCGACACCAAGATCGTCGACTTCGACGCCGACCCCGACCGGGTCTCGCGCGGTGACGCGCTCAGGGTCTCCGGCACGCTCCTCGCCGGCGGCAAGGGGTACGCCGGGCAGTCCGTGACGATCACGTTCCGCGAGCAGGGCACCGACGCCTACCGGCACGTCACCAAGGCGACCACCGGCGCCGGCGGCGCCTTCGCCGCCCGTGTCCGCGCCGACGCCACCGGCTGGTGGCGGGCCGAGTTCGGCGGCAACACCGAGGCCGTCTCCTCCGTCAGCGACACCGACCGGGTCGACGTGCGGGTCCGCGACCGCGGCACGGCGATCACCGGCTTCGACGCGACGCCCGACCCCGTCGACAAGGGCGCCACGCTCCGCTTCGAGGGCACGCTGCGCTCCGGCGGCCACGGCCTGCCCGGCCAGCGGGTGGCCGTCCAGTTCAAGGCCCGCGGCTCCGACCGCTGGGAGTACGTCACCAGTGACGTGACCGGACGCCACGGCCGCTTCGAGGCGTCCGCGACGGCCGCCGAGTCGGGCTGGTGGCGTGCCGTCTACCGGGGCACCAGGGGCTTCGACGGCTCGGTCGGCCACGCCGACTGGGTGCGGGTGGTCGAGCCCACCCCGCCGCCGGTGGAGCAGGCCGACACGCGCGTCGTCGCGTTCAACGCCTACCCGGAGCCGGTCAAGCGCGGCAGGTACCTGAAGGTCAAGGGCCTGCTGCAGATCGACGACGAGGGCACCTGGGAGGGGTACGCGGGCAAGGTCGCGCTGTACTTCAAGCCCGCCCACTCGCGCTCCTGGCAGTACGTCAAGACCACGTGGTCCGGTGACAGCGGCAAGCTGTCCACCAAGGTCAAGGCGTGGAAGTCGGGCTCGTGGAAGTTCGTCTTCGCCGGCGACGACGACGCGCGGGGCGACAGCAGCCGCTCGGACTACGTCCGCGTGGTGAAGCGGTAACACCCGCCCAACGCTGAGGCCCGGGAGCTCACCCCGGGCCTCACGCGTGTGCTAGGCGCGCTCGGGTGCCTTCGCACCCAGGCTGACGAGCATGGCCTTGATGTCGGTCATGTCGCCTGTGAGCCCTGTGACCGCGCCCTTGAGGTGGGCGATGTCCTGCTCGACTCGACCGAACCGCTGGTCGATGGTCTCGAACCGTTGATCGATGGTCTCGAATCGCTGGTCGATGACGTCGAACCGTTGATCGATGGTCTCGAACCGCTGGTCGATGACGTCGAACCGTTGATCGATGGTCTCGAACCGCTGGTCGATGACGTCAAATCGCTGGTCGATGGTCTCGAACCGCTGGTCGATCTTTTCGAATCGGCCGTCGACCTGCTCGAACCGGAGGTCGATCAGATCGAGACGCCCGTTGACGTGCTCGAAGCCCTGCTTCATCTCGGCCCGGGTGTCGCTGATCCGCGAGTCGAGTTCCTTGAAGCGGAGGTCGAGCGCCTTGAGGACGTTTCGGCCGACGATGTCGACGCGATCGTGCAACACGCCGAACCGCTCTGCGATGCTCGTGTCGGGCATGCCGCTCACTGTACGAGCTTCGAGAGCGGCGACCCGTACTTTCAGACGATCCATTTCCACATGCAGGTCAAGCATTGGGGTTCCTTTCGCGAAGTGATCGACGGGTGTCGCTCGCCTGCCTGCCGCGGAGAGAACATTACAAGAAGTACTCGTACCGTCGCTCTCCGAATGTGGAAGTGTGCGCCACTAGTCCGCCCGCCGGAACTGCGCGATCCCGGCCACCAGGAGCGCCAGACCCAGGACCGTCACCAGCCCCAGTTCCAGCCCACCCCGAGCAATGCGAACAAACCCGCGAGGGTGAGACGCCCGCTCGCTTGCGAGGGGAGGGATGTCAACCGGTATCCGTTCTTCGAAAAAAGAAACGGTGTTAGCGGGCGTTAACGGCGGCGTCGATGGCGGCACGGGCCATCGCGCGCAGCAGCGGGCGCATGTCGCGCGCCGGCAGCTCTCCCGCGCTGTACGGGGTGGAGTTCAGCAGCCCGAAGACCGCGTGGGTGGCGGCGCGCAGCCGGGCGGCGGGGCAGCCCGGGTGCAGCTCCGCCAGCACCGTCACCCACTCCTCGACGTAGAGGCGCTGCAGCCGCCGGATCCGCCGCCGGTGCGGCTCGGGCACATTGCCCAGCTCCCTGTCGTGCACGGTGATCAGCGCCGGCTGCTCAAGGGCGAAGGTGATCTGCACGTCGAGCAGCGCGTTCAGTGTCTCGGCGGAGGAGGCGGCGGGTGTCGCGGCGGAAGTGACGACGGCGGCGGCCGACTCGCGCAGCCGGGAGCTGACGTCGAGCAGCATCTCGGCCAGCAGGGCCTCCTTGCCGGCGAAGTGCCGGTAGAGTGCCGGGCCCGAGACGCCGACCGCCGAGCCGATGTCCTCGATGGACACGCCGTGGAAGCCTCGGGAGGCGAACAGCCGGGCGGCGGCGTCGAGGATCTCGGCGCGCCGATTGCCGCGGTTGCGGGTAGGGGTACGGGCGGTCGTCACGTCTCACATGCTAGACGGTTACGTTAACGGTGACTAACATCTCGAACAGGACGAGAGGGGAGTCATGAGCGACTGGCCCGTATTGAGGTCGTCCGCCGATCCCGGCGGCGAGGACTTCAAGCGCAACGCCGAGCGCAACGAGGGGCTCGCCGCCGAGCTGCTCGAACGGCTCGCGATCGCGGCGCAGGGCGGCACCGAGCGGGCGCGCCGCCGCCACGTCGAGCGCGGCAAGCTGCTGCCGCGCGACCGGGTCGACGGCCTGCTCGACCCCGGCTCCCGCTTCCTGGAGCTGTCGCCGCTGGCCGCCAACGGTCTGTACGACGACCAGGCCCCCGCCGCCGGCATCATCACCGGCGTCGGCCGGATCTCCGGCCGGGAGTGCGTGGTCGTGGCCAACGACGCCACGGTCAAGGGCGGCACGTACTACCCGATCACCGTGAAGAAGCACCTGCGCGCGCAGGAGGTGGCGCTGCACAACCGCCTGCCCTGCGTCTACCTCGTCGACTCCGGCGGCGCGTTCCTGCCCAAGCAGGACGAGGTCTTCCCCGACCGCGAGCACTTCGGCCGCATCTTCTACAACCAGGCCACGATGTCCGCGCTCGGCATCCCGCAGATCGCCGCCGTCCTCGGCTCCTGCACGGCGGGCGGCGCGTACGTCCCCGCGATGAGCGACGAGGCCGTCATCGTCCGCGACCAGGGCACCATCTTCCTCGGCGGCCCGCCGCTGGTGAAGGCGGCCACCGGCGAGGAGGTCACAGCCGAGGAGCTCGGCGGCGGCGACCTGCACGCCCGGGTCAGCGGCGTCACCGACCACCTGGCCGCCGACGACGCCCACGCGCTGGCCATCGTCCGCGACATCGTCTCCACCCTGGCCCCCCGCGCGCCCCGGCCGTGGCCGGTCGCCACGCCCGAGGAGCCCCGCCACGACCCGCGCGAGCTGTACGGCATCGTGCCCGGCGACACCCGGCAGCCGTACGACGTGCGTGAGGTCGTCGCCCGGATCGTGGACGGCTCGCGGTTCCTGGAGTTCAAGGCCGAGTACGGCCCGACGCTCGTCACCGGCTTCGCGCACCTCCACGGCCACCCGGTGGGGATCGTCGCCAACAACGGGATCCTGTTCAGTGAGTCGGCCATGAAGGGCGCCCACTTCATCCAGCTGTGCGACCAGCGCGGCATTCCGCTGGTGTTCCTGCAGAACATCAGCGGCTTCATGGTCGGCAAGGCGTACGAGGCGGGCGGCATCGCCAAGCACGGCGCCAAGATGGTCACCGCCGTCTCCTGCGCCCGGGTGCCCAAGCTCACCGTCGTCATCGGCGGCTCGTTCGGGGCGGGCAACTACGCGATGGCCGGGCGGGCGTACTCGCCGCGCTTCCTGTGGATGTGGCCGAACGCCCGCATCTCCGTCATGGGCGGCGAGCAGGCGGCCAACGTCCTCACCACGGTCGGCTCGGCCGACGCCGACGCCGTCCGCGCCCAGTACGAGCACCAGGGCAACCCGTACTACTCGACGGCCCGGCTGTGGGACGACGGCGTCATCGACCCGGCCGACACCCGCACCGTCCTCGGCCTGGCCCTGTCCGCGGCGGCCAACGCCCCGCTCGAACCCGTCCGCTACGGCGTCTTCAGGATTTGACATCCTCACCTGCCTGCGGGCAGGTGATTCCAACGGCAACAGCTACTCAATGAGGAGGAGGTCGCGTTGAGGTTCACGGTTCACAGGCTCACCCGACGACGAGCCTCCCCGTGCGGACACGGCATGCCCTGCCGCGTATGCGATGTTACGTGCCGCGTTCACATCGGCGTTGGCGGCGTATCCGCAGGAGCGGCAGCGGAAGACGGCTTGGCTCTCGCGCGCCTCCCGATCCACGATCCCGCACACCGAACAGCGCTGGCTCGTGTACGCGGCTTTGACCTTGACGACGCGGCCCGGAGCCTTCTGCCCCAGCCGCGCCACCAGCATCCCCCATCCCGAGGCCAGAATGCCCCGGTTCAGGCCTGCCTTCTGCCGCACACTCCGCCCTGGATTCGCGACACTGCCTCGTGCCGACCGGATCATGGCAGAGATCTTCAAGGCCTCGACGCCTATCACGTCGAACTCACGGGCCACATAGGTGGACGTGCGCTCCACCCAGTCCTTGCGTCGGTCGCGCTCGCGGGTCTTCAACCTGGCGATGCCCAACTTGAGCCTGTCTCTCCGCTTGGAACCTCGCTTGGCGCGGGCCAACCGGCGCAGCAGGCGTATCAGTCGCGCCTTCTCCGTCTCACGCAGGCCGGGTACCAGAAACTGCTCGCCGGTGGACAGCGCAGCCGCAACTGCAACGCCCCGATCCACGCCTACCACTGCCCCGTTGCCGGGTGCGGGGATCGCCTCTGGAACGACGGCGAAGGCGACATGCCAGCGACCTGCCGCATCTCGGGTGATCCGATAAGACTTCACGCCGGCGGAGACAGGACGCGACCAGCGAAAACGCACCCAACCCACCTTGGACACCCGTACCGCGCCCACACGCCGCGACAGGCGCCGCACCTCCCGCGATGTCGTCGCGACAATGCGGAACCCCTCACCGCTCCCGCGCCTGCGCCACGTCGGCCGTCCGTGTGTGCCGGTGAAGAAGTTGCGCATGGCCTGGGCGAAGTCCTTGAGCGTCTGCTGCTGCACGATCACCGAACCGGCACGCAACCAGGCGGACGTCCGCCGCGCTGCGGTGAGCTGACGGCACTGCTCGGTGAACCCGGGAGCGCTTCTCCGTCCCGGTCGCCAGTGCCCGTGCTGCTCTACCGCGAGGTTCCAGACGAACCGGGCATGCCCATAATGCTCCAGCAACGCAGCCTCCTGGGCTTGCGTCGGCTGAAGGCGATACCGGCACACGCTGGTCAACCTAGCTCCGCCCACCGACAAAACCGGGAGATGCCGATGCCCTGCCGTTCCGCGCTTCCTCCCTGTCCTGCGGGGCGGGGCAGCCGCGCTGAAAGCGCTCGGTGACGCTCGCCATGGCCCACATGCTGTTCGACACCGTCCTCGTCGCCAACCGGGGTGAGATCGCCGTCCGGGTGATCCGCACGCTGCGGGCGCTCGGCATCACCTCGGTCGCCGTCCACACCGCCTCGGACGCGGGGGCGCGGCACGTGCGGGACGCCGACCTGGCCCTCCAGATCCCGAAATATCTGGACATGGAGGCGATCGTGGCGGCGGCCCAGGCGTCCGGCGCCCAGGCGGTCCACCCCGGCTACGGGTTCCTCGCCGAGAACGCCGCCTTCGCCCGCCGCTGCGCCGAGGCCGGCCTGGTCTTCGTCGGGCCGCCGCCCGAGGCCATCGACGCGATGGGCGACAAGATCCGCGCGAAGGCGACCGTGTCGGCCGCCGGTGTGCCCGTCGTCCCCGGCGCCGCCGAGCCCGCCGAGTCGCTGGCCGAGTGGAGCGCCTTCCCCGCCCTGATCAAGCCCTCCGCCGGCGGCGGAGGGAAGGGCATGGTGCTGGTCCGCTCGGCCGCCGAGCTGCCGGACGCGATCGAGTCCGCCCGCCGTACGGCCCGCGCCGCGTTCGGCGACGACACGCTGCTCGTCGAGCGCTACGTCGCCAACCCCCGCCACATCGAGATCCAGGTCCTGGCCGACGCGCACGGCGGCGTCGTCCACCTCGGCGAGCGCGAGTGCAGTCTCCAGCGCCGCCACCAGAAGATCGTCGAGGAGGCGCCGTCGCCGTTCGTGGACGCGGACCTGCGCGCCCGCATGGGCGCGGCGGCCGTCGAGGCGGCCCGCGCGGTCGGCTACACGGGGGCAGGCACGGTCGAGTTCATCGTGGACGGCACGACCGGCGAGCACCACTTCATGGAGATGAACACCCGCCTTCAGGTCGAGCATCCCGTCACCGAGCTGGTCACCGACCTCGACCTGGTCGAGCTCCAGCTCCGGGTGGCGGCGGGCGAGCCGCTGCCGTTCGCGCAGGACGACGTGCGGCTGCGCGGGCACGCGGTGGAGGCCCGCGTCTACGCCGAGGACCCGGCGCGCGGCTTCCTGCCGACGGGTGGCCGTGTCCTCGCCCTGGACGAGCCCGCGGGCGAGGGCGTGCGGGTGGACTCGGGGCTGACCGCGGGCATGGTCGTGGGCAGCGAGTTCGATCCCATGCTGGCCAAGGTGATCGCCTGGGCCCCGTCCAGGGAGGCGGCGCTGCGGCGGCTGGACCAGGCGCTGGCCCGGACCGCCGTGCTCGGCGTCACCACGAACGTCCCGTTCCTGCGCGCCCTGCTCACCCACCCCGCGGTCGTGGCGGGCGAGCTCGACACCGGATTGGTCGAGCGGGCCCTGCCCGGCCTGCCGCTCACCGGCGAGCCCTCCGCGGAGGCCCTGGCCGCCGCCGCGCTCGCCTTCCACGCCCAGCCCCCGGGCGCCGACCCGTGGGACGTCGCCGACGGCTGGCGGGTCGGTGAGCGGGCGTGGACGACGTGGCGGCTGGAGTCGCGTGGCATGGTGCACGCCGTCCAGGTGCGCGGCCTGCCGTACGGCTCCTCCGGCACGGGCCGGGCCGCGGAGGCGGCACACGCGGCGGAGGCCACGGCGGCCGCCGAGGCGCGGCTGCCCGGCGACGACTCCGGCCGGGCCACCCCCGCGCGGATCCGTCGGGACGGCTCCCGGCTGTCCGTCACGCTCGGCGGGCGCACCCGTCACTACACGCACGCCCGTGACGGCGACACGCTCTGGCTCGCCGCTGACGGCGCCGCGTGGGCGTTCACCCGCCACCTCATCGGCGACCCCGGCGACCGCCCCGGCGCGGCCGGCTCCGGCGACGGCGTCGTCCGCAGCCCCATGCCCGGCACCGTCCTGGTGGTCAAGGCCCAGGTGGGCGACCAGGTCGCCGAGGGTCAGCCGCTGCTCATCGTGGAGGCCATGAAGATGGAGCACACCGTCACCGCCCCGCTCGCCGGCCGCGTCACCGAGCTGCCCGCCCAGGCCGGCCGCCCGGTCGACATGGACGCCGTCCTGGCCGTGGTCGTACCCGAGGCCCCGGCCACGCGGGACGCCGCGGTCACACCCGAGGAGGCGTCCTGATGCGCCGGCCGTACGGACTGGAAGGTCTGCCCCACCACGTCACCGTCTACGAGGTCGGCCCGCGCGACGGCCTGCAGAACGAGGCCGCGGTCGTTCCCGTCGAGGCGAAGGCGGAGTTCGTCCACCGCCTCGCCGACGCCGGACACAAGATCATCGAGACGACCAGCTTCGTCCACCCCCGGTGGGTGCCGCAGCTCGCCGACGCCGACGAGCTGCTGGCCCGGGTCGAGCGCAGGCCCGGCGTCCGCTACCCGGTCCTGGTGCCGAACGAGCGCGGCCTGGACCGGGCGCTGGCCCGCGACGTGGACGAGATCGCCGTCTTCGCCAGCGCCACCGAGACGTTCGCCGCCAAGAACCTCAACCGCAGCCTGGAGAGCCAGTTCGACATGTTCGAGCCGGTCGTCGCCCGCGCCCTGGCCAACGGCGTCAGGGTGCGCGCGTACGTCTCCATGTGCTTCGCCGACCCGTGGGAGGGTCCCACGCCCGTCCAGCAGGTCGTGGAGGTCGGCGAGCGGCTGCTGGGGCTCGGCTGCCACGAGCTGTCGCTCGGCGACACCATCGGCGTCGCCACGCCCGGTCACGTCACCGCGCTCATCGAGGCGTTCGGCTCGCCCGACCGGCTCGCCGTCCACTTCCACGACACGTACGGCCAGGCGCTCGGCAACACGCTCGCCGCGCTCAGGGCCGGAGTGACCACCGTCGACGCGTCCACGGGCGGCATCGGCGGCTGCCCGTACGCCGAGTCGGCCACGGGCAACCTCGCCACCGAGGACCTCGTCTGGATGCTCGACGGCCTCGGCGTCGAGACCGGGCTCGACCTCGGCCGGCTCGTGGAGACCAGCACCTGGCTGGCCCGGCTGCTCGGCCGGCCCAGCCCGTCCCGCGTCGTCCAGGCCCTCTCGAAAGGCTGACCACCCATGCTGACCGGCGAGTACGAAGAGCTGCGCAAGACCGTCGAGGCGTTCGCCCGCGACGTCGTCGCCCCGGTGATCGGCGAGCACTACGAGCGGGAGGAGTTCCCGTACGGCATCGTGCGGCAGATGGGCGCGATGGGCCTGTTCGGGCTGCCGCTGCCGGAGGAGTACGGCGGCATGGGCGGCGACTACTTCGCCCTCTGCCTGACGCTGGAGGAGCTGGCCCGGGTCGACTCCAGCGTGGCCATCACCCTGGAGGCGGCCGTGTCGCTGGGCGCCATGCCGATCTACCGGTTCGGCACGCCCGAGCAGCGCCAGGAGTGGCTGCCCAGGCTGGCGACGGGCGAGACGCTGGGCGCGTTCGGCCTGACCGAGCCCGGCGGCGGCTCCGACGTGCCGGGCGGCATGCGCACCACGGCCGTCCTCGACGGCGACGAATGGGTGATCAACGGGACCAAGGCGTTCATCACCAACTCCGGCACCGACATCACCGGCGTGGTGGCGGTCGCGGCCCTCACCGGCGAGCGGGAGATCTCCACGATCCTCGTGCCCAGCGGCACGCCGGGCTTCACGGTGTCGAAGAAGTACTCCAAGGTCGGCTGGAACGCCTCCGACACCCGCGAGCTGGCCTTCGGCGACTGCCGTGTGCCCGCCGCCAACCTGCTGGGGGAGCGCGGGCGCGGTTACGCCCAGTTCCTGCGGACCCTCGACGAGGGGCGCGTCGCCATCGCCGCCATCGGCGTCGGGCTGGCGCAGGGCTGCGTGGACGAGTGCCTGCGCTACGTACGGGACCGCAGGGCGTTCGGCCACCCGATCGGCCACTACCAGGCCATCCAGTTCAAGATCGCTGACATGGAGGCCCGGGCCCACACCGCCCGCCTGGCCTACTACCACGCGGCCGAGCGGATGCTGGCCGGGGAGTCGTTCAAGAAGGAGGCGGCCATCGCCAAGCTGGTCTCGTCGAACGCCGCCATGGACAACTCCCGCGACGCCACGCAGATCTTCGGCGGGTACGGGTTCATGAACGAGTTCCCGGTGGGCCGCTTCTACCGCGACGCCAAGATCCTGGAGATCGGCGAGGGGACGAGCGAGGTGCAGCGCATGCTCATCGCCCGCCAGCTCGGACTCGGCGACCTCTGACCCGTTGCCGCTCGGATCGGTGAGGTTCAGCCCGAACCCTGGACCAGGGCGAACCACTTCTCGTGGGCGCCGCCGAACGCGCCCTGACGCGAGCCCACGGCCGTCATCAGCATGGCGGCCGTCTCCTCCGCCCGGGCGACCACCTCGGCCGGGTAGCCCAGCAGCACCTGGTGATCGGCGAACTCGTCCTCGTCGTCCAGGAACAGCCGCCCGTCGCGCATCCGGATGACGTCCAGGTCGAGGTCCACCATGGTGACCTCGCCCTCGCGCCACTCGGGCACCGTCGTGACGTCCACGTACACGTCCGTGCGGTGCGACGGGGCGTGGAAGCTGGCCGTCCACCACGCCTCGCGCGGGAACAGCATCACGATCCCGGTCTCCCACGTGACCGGCGGGTCCGCGCCCTTGCGGGCCAGGGTGCCGTCAGGCACCCCGACCCACGCGCCGTGCTCGTCCTCACCGAGGAGCGTCCCCCGGTGGTGCCAGTGCAGCGCGCCACCGTACTTGCGGTAGACGACCATGATCTCGCTCACGTCCGGAACGCTAACCCACGGACCCGTGTGCCGCCCAGGGGAGGGCCCCCTACGGTGAGGATCATGACGTCGATCGACACCGTGGGGACGGCAGGGGAGCCGGTCATCAGGCCGGCCCGGGATTCGGACGCGGACGAGCTGTTCGCGCTGGCCCGGGAGTTCGCGACGACGTTCCGGCCCGGGCGCGACGCGTTCGACGAGGCGCTGCCGCGGCTGCTGGGCGACGAGGACGCCCTGCTGGTCACCGCTGTGAAGGGCGGGCGGGTCCACGGCTACCTGCTGGGGTTCACGCACCTGACCCTGTTCGCCGACGGGCCGGTCGACTGGGTGGAGGAGGCCATGGTGCGGCCCGGATCGAGACGGCAGGGCATCGGGCGGGCGCGGCTGGAGGAGTCGGCCGCGTTCTTCCGCAAGATGCTCAGGTAGGGAGCCCGTACGGCCGGGCTCGTCCTGTCGGGGGCGGATGGCATCCTGTAGGGCGTGACGATCCACATGGTGAGCCCGCTGTTCGTCGGCCGGGCGGGCGAGCTGGCCGCGCTCGGCGACGCCCTGGCCCGCGTCCGCGCCGGGGCGTCGTCCACCGTGCTCGTCGGAGGCGAGGCCGGCGTGGGCAAGACGCGGCTGGTCGGGGAGTTCACCGGCCGGGCCGGCGACGCGCTGGTGCTCGTGGGGGGCTGCCTGGAGCTCGGCACCGAGGGCCTGCCGTTCGCGCCCTTCAGCGCCGTGCTGCGCGGCCTGGTGCGCGAGCGGGGCCGCGACGGCGTCGCCGCGCTCGTGCCCGGCGGCACCACCCGCGGCCTGGCCCGGCTGCTGCCCGAGTTCGGCGAGCCCGACCGCGACGGCGCGGAGGCCCGGGCCAGGCTGTTCGAGCAGGTGCTCGGGCTGCTCGAACGGCTGGCGGAGGACCAGCCGGTGATCCTCGTCATCGAGGACGCCCACTGGGCCGACCGCTCCACCCGCGACCTGCTGTCGTTCCTGGTCCGCTACCAGCGCTCCGACGCGGGGCTGCTCATCGTCGTCACCTACCGCACCGACGAGCTGCGCCGCACCCACCCCCTGCGCCCGCTGCTGGCCGAGCTGGCACGGGTCGGCTGGGTGAGCCGGATGGAGCTGCGCAGGCTCACCCGCCGGGAGGTCGTCGAGCAGGCGGCGAGCATCCTGGAGCGCGAGCCGAACGCCGCCGACATCGAAATGATCTACGCGCGCAGCGAGGGAAACCCGCTGTTCGTGGAGGCGCTGCTGAGCGAGGCCGGCGGCGGCGTCGCGCTGCCCGAGTCGCTGCGCGACCTGCTGCTGGCCGGCGTCGAGCGGCTGCCCGAGGACACGCAGGAGCTGCTGCGCGTGGCCAGTGCCGGAGGCCAGCGCATCGAGCACGCGCTGCTGACGGCCGTCTCGGGCCTCGACGACGCCGAGCTGTCGGGCGCCCTGCGTCCCGCCGTCGCCGGCAACGTGCTCGTCGTCGACGGCGAGGGCTACTCCTTCCGCCACGCGCTGATCCGCGAGGCCCTCCACGACGACCTGCTGCCCGGCGAGCACACCCGCCTGCACACCCGGTTCGCGCAGGCGCTGGAGCGCGACCCGTCCATCCTGCCCGCCCCGCGCGGCGCGATCGAGCTGGCCCACCACTGGCACTCCGCCCACGACGCCACCTGGGCGCTGGTCAGCGCCTGGGCGGCCGCCGCCGCCGCGCGCAGGTCCACCGCGTACGGCGAGCAGCTGCGCATGCTGTCCCGCGTCCTGGAGCTGTGGGACAAGGTGCCCGACGCCGCCGAGCGCATCGGCTGCGACCACGTCGGCGTGCTCTACCAGACCGTCACCGTCGCCCATCTCGCGGGCGAGTACGAGCGCGGCATCGCCCTGGCCGGCGCCGGCATGAAGGAGCTCGACCCCGGCGCCGACCCGATCCGGGCCGCCCGGCTGCTGCGCAAGCGCGGCATCATCCGCTACGACCTGGGCCGGTTCGGCCACATCGACGACCTGCGCCAGGCGGCGGCCCTGGTGGCCGACGGGCCGATTCGGCTGCGCGCCCAGGTCCTGGAGAACCTCGCCCGCATGCTCCACTCGGCCGACCTGTGGGCCGAGCGGATCGCCACCGCCCAGCAGGCCATCGACCTGGCCCGCCAGGCGGGTGACCCCACCGTCGAGGCACGCGCCCTGATCGCCCTGACCTGGGCCCGTTGCCGCGACTACTCCCAGATCGACGCCCACCTCGGCGGCTTCGCCGAGGCCCGGCGGCTCGCGCTCAGCGCCGACGCCTACAACGCGCTGCTCGCCTGCGCCATCTCCGAGTCCGACACGCTGGAGGGCGCCGGACGGCACGAGCGGGCGGCGCAGGTGGCCCGCGAAGGCGTCGCCGAGGCGGAGCGGTACGGCGTGGCCCGCACCTCGGGCGCGTTCCTGTCGATCAACCTGGTCGAGCCGCTGGTGTCCCTCGGGCGGTGGGACGAGGCCCTCGACGTCATCGAGCACGCGCTCGACCTCGTGCCCCCGCCGCCGTACCAGGCCAGTCTCCAGGGCATGGGCATGGACATCGCGCTGGCCCGCGGGGAGCTCGACCGGGCCGAGGAGCTGTTCGACCGGGTCCGGTCCGTGGTGTCGCGCGGCGTGTTCCGTGACCAGACGATGCTGCCGCAGGCCGAGAGGGAGATCAGCCTGCTGCTGGCGCGCGGCCGGGCCGACGAGGCGCGGGAGGCGGCCGTGCGGGCCCTGCGGGACGACGTCCCGGACGCCGGGCCGCGCTACGTGTGGCCGCTCCTGGTGACCGTCGCCAGGCTGGGCGAGCCGCTGCCGCCGGAGCTGGCCGCGGTGGCGGCGTCGACGAAGGTCCAGGGGGCCGTGCAGCGGGCGCACCACCTGACGTTCACCGCCCTGACGGGCCCCGGCCTCGGCGCCGAGGAGCGGCTCAAGGCGTGGGACGAGGCCGTGGCGGCCTGGGCGGCGCTGTGCCAGCCGTACTCGGAGGCGCTGACCCTCGCCGACGCGGCGCGGGCCGCGCTGGCGTGCGGCGAGCGGCAGGAGGCGGCGGCCCGCGTGGCGCGCGCCCGGGAGCTGGCCGAGCCGCTGAAGGCCGCGCCGTTGCTGGCTGAGCTCGACGCCCTGGTGGGCCGCGCGCAGGTGGCTTCCGGGCGGTCGAGGGGCGCGGCCGGGCCCGACGGCGCGCCGGTGGGTTCGCCGCTGGGACTGACGGCCCGCGAGCTGGAGGTGCTCCGGCTCGTCACCGCCGGGCGCAGCAACCGGGAGATCGCCGGTGAGCTGTTCATCGCCGTCAAGACGGTGAGCGTCCACGTCTCCAACATCCTGGCCAAGCTCGGCGTCGCCTCACGAGGCGAGGCCGCGGCCACGGCCCACCGCCTGCGCCTGTTCGCGGGCCCGCAGTGATCCCGGGCCTGTTCGCCGGTCCGCAGGGATTGCGGGCCTGTTCGGAGGACTGCGGCGGTCCCTGCCGGGCCGGGCCCGGTCAGGCGGTTTCGGCGCTGAGGGTCTGTGCCACGGAGCGGCGGGCCGCCAGGCGTGCGGGCAGGGCGGCGAGCGCCGCTGTCGCCAGGAGGGTCGCGAGCGCGGCGGTGAGCATCCAGGAGATGGGCGGTGTGCTCCTCTCCCCGACGCTGAGGAGCACGCCGACGCCCAGGGGCACACCGGCGACGGCGCCGGGCAGGGCGGACAGGAGCTGGGCGGTGGACAACCCCGCGGAGATCTGTCCGGGGGTGGCGCCGAGCGCGCGTGCGATGGCCATGGTGGTCCGGGCTTCCATGGCCGTGGTCCAGGTGAGCGTGACGGTGTTCACGGTGGCGAGCGCGAGCACCAGGACGGTGACCGCCAGCAGCAGCCGGCGGTCGTGAACGTCTCGCAGGTCGGGCAGGCCGGAGGAGCCGAGGCCGTACCCCCTGACGGGCCGGGCGTAGAGGGTCAGCAGGGCGACGATCGCGACCAGTGTGGCGGCGGTGGAGCACGCGTGCTGCACGGCGCGGCCCGGCCCGCGGGCCGTCAGGCGCAGCCCGAGCAGCAGCGGGGTGGGCAGCAGCGCGGACAGCGCGGTCAGCCGCGGACGGTGGCGAGGCCGGCGGGCGGTGCCGGCCAGTGCTGTGCCGGGCAGTGCGGTGACGGTCGCGGTTCGCAGCACCCGCAGGGTGGGACCCACGATGGACAGTGCCGCCACCGCCACGGCGAGGACGGTCGTCGCGGCGATGGTGGCGCCGGCCGGTCCGGCGACATCGCCGATCCGGCTGGCGGTGGGGCTGGCGATGGCGGGCTCGGCCAGGCGGGCGAGCGTCAGCCCCAGCGCGTCGGCCAGCAGCGCCAGAGCCAGGTACTCGGTTAGCAGGACGGCGGCGATCAGGCCGGGGGTGGCGCCGACGGCCTTGAGCAGTCCCGCTCGCCGGGTCCGCTCGAAGGCGCGCCCCGCGGCCAGCGCGGCCACTCCGGTGACGGCCAGGAAGCTGAGCAGCCAGCTGCCGACGACCAGGATCGGCCGGCTGGTCCTGAGGATGACGGCGTCCTGGTCCGCCTTGAACTGCCAGGTGTCCAAGGTCACCCTGGTGGCGGAGATGTGATGGGCGTCGACGAAGGCCCGGGTGGCGGCGGGGTCGCGCAGCTTGAGATCCAGGGCCGTGGTCACCGGGAGATCCGGCGTGGCCAGTGCCCGGGCGTCCGACGGGGTGAGCCAGGCCAGGCCGCTCGGGTCGCTCGGGCCGCCGTGCGGGCCGATCTGCGCCGCCCAGGGGTAGATGGAGGTGGCCGCCGTCACGGCGATCCCGACGACAGGGTACGAGCGGCCGGCGATGGTGACGTGCTCGCCGACGTGGACGCCCAGCGCGGTGGCGAAGCCTCGTTCGAGAACCGTGCCGCCGGGGCGTAGCCAGCGGCCCGAGGTCACCAGCGGCCGGTTGACCGCCCCGGGTGTCTCGGCGGCCTCGTGCACCACCACGCGGGAGGAGGAGCCGCGCGCCGTGAGGGTGGTGTAGACGATGCGGTAGGGGCCGTTGTGGGCGACGACGCCGGGGGCGCGCACCAGCGCGTCCAGCGCCGGGGCGACGGCGGGGCCCTGGTCGGGGGCGAGCGCGACCACGTCGGGCCCGGCGGTGGCCGCCCGGGTCTGCTGGTAGAGCGCCTGGCTCGCCCCCCGCAGGGACAGGCCCAGGGCCAGGGTGGCGGTGGCCGCGGTCACCGCGAGCAGGAGCATCGCGGCCTGGGCCCGGTGCCGGCGGACGTCGGCCAGGACGAGGCGGACGACGAGCACGATGCGGCCCATGGCGCTCAGCCCTCCAGCCCGATCAGGCCGCCGAGCCGCCCGGTGCCGGTGCCGGCCAGCCGGGTGTCGTCGACGAACATCCCGTCGCGCATCGAGATCAGCCGGTCCGCGGTGGCCGCGACCCGTTCGTCGTGCGTGACGATCACGAGGGTCTGCCCCGCGGAACGCAGGTCCTCGAAGATGCGCAGCACGTCGAGCGTCGCCGCGGTGTCGAGGTTGCCGGTCGGCTCGTCGGCCAGGACGACCAGCGGGTCGTTGGCCAGCGCGCGGGCGACGGCGACCCGCTGACGCTGCCCGCCGGACAGCTGCGACGGCAGATGCCGGGCACGGTCGGCGAGCGCGACCCGTTCCAGCAGCAGGCCCGCGCGCCGCCTGGCCTCGCGCCGCGAGCACCCGGCCAGCAGCAGCGGCAGCTCCACGTTGTCGGCCGCCGACAGCTCCTCCACCAGATGGAACGCCTGGAAGACGAAGCCCACCGACCGGCGCCGCAGCCGCGCCAAGGCCGCTTCGCCCAGGGTGTCGATGCGCTCATCGGCCAGCCACACCTCCCCGCCGGTGGGCCGCTCCAGGCCGCTCAGCAGGTGCAGCAGGGTAGATTTCCCGCAGCCGCTGGGCCCCATCACCGCCAGCGTCTGCCCCTGCGGCACCTCCAGGTCGACGGTGTCGACCGCGCGGACCCGGCTCGGCCCCTGACCATGGTCCTTCACCAGGCCGCGGGCCCGTACCACGCCATGCAACACGTTCATGCACCCTCAGACTGTGTCATCGCCGTCGGACCAGGCTCGCTCGCAGGCCGTGAGCCAGCGCAGGTCGGCCTGCAGCCGCAGCACGACCCCTTCCAGCAGCAGGCCGGCGGCCGACCGGGCCGGCTCGGCCAGCGCCGCCCGCTGCGCCTCACGCAGGTGGCGCAGCAGCTCACGGCGCTGCGCCGCCACCAGCTCGGCCGGGTCGGCGAGCCGGGCCGCGGAGGCGGCGACGAGCTTGAGGTGGAACTCCGCGAGGTCCGGTTTCGGCCAGCCCACCTCGGCCAGCCAGGCGGCCACCCGCTGCTGCCCGGCCGGCGTCAGCGCGTAGACCTTGCGCTCCGGCCGCTCGGGAAGGCCCTCCGCCCGTTCGCAGACCACGAGCCCGGCCTTCTCCAGCCGGGCCAGGGTCACATAGATCTGACCGGGATTCATCGACTCGCCCAGCGGGCCGAGACTCTGCCGCAGCCGAGCGCGCAGGTCATACCCGTGCGACGGCTCTTTGGCGAGCATCGCCAGCACCGCGTCCTGCACTCCAGCCTCCTAGCGCCGAAACCCTCGGCCGTCCATCGGTGAGAGTTCCAGTCTCCCCCGGTACGACGCTGGGAGCTCACGCCACCATGCCCCGGCCGCCGCGGCCCGATGGCGTGACGGCGGTCATCCGTCCGAGGCGGTGACCTCGTCCGTCCCGGCGGGATCCTCGTCGCCGTTCAGGGTCTCGTCACCACCGTTCTCGAACGTGTCGTCAGCCGTGACGGGGTCGTCGTCGCCCGGGTCGTCGGCGAGGCAGGCGTCGTCGACGCAGGCCGGGTCGTCGTCGCCGACGTCGTCGTCGGTGGACGGGTCCGGGGTCGGCTTGGGCGTCGGCTTCTGCACCAGGTCGTGCTGCTCGCCGCCGAAGACGGGCGCCGGGAACGGCTCGACCGGCTTGCCGGTCATCGCGGCCGTCATGAAGTCCCGCCAGATCTTCGTGGGCGTTCCGGCGCCCTGGATGTCGCCCAGGGAGACCTCCTTGGGCAGGGGATGGCCGTTGGCGTCCTTCATGACCTTCTTGGTCTTCGGGTCGATCTGCGGGATCTCCTTGTACATCCCGACGGCCGCGGAGAGCTGCGGGACGTAGCCGACGAACCAGGCTTCCTTGTTCTCGTTGTTGGTGCCGGTCTTGCCGGCGATCGGACGGCCGCCGGGCAGCGAGGTGCCCCTGGCCGTGCCGTACTTGACCACCTGCTGCATCGCGTAGGTGGCGTCGGCGGCGGTGTCCGGGCTGATGACCGTCCTGGGCACGCCGACCTCCTTCATGGCGGTGATCCCCTTGGACGTCTTGACCGAGATCACCACGTGCGCGCCGTGGTGGACGCCGCCGTTGGCGAAGATGCCGTACCCGGTGGCCTGCTCGACCGGAGTGACCAGGCCGGCGCCGATGGACATGCCGTACGCGTGGTCCTCGGCGGCCTGTTCCAGGTTCTTCTGGTCGATCCCGGCGCCCTCGGCGATCCGCTCGACCTCCTTCAGGCCGACCTCCTGCGCCATCGTGGCGAACGCCGTGTTCACCGACTCGGCGGTGGCCCGGTCGATCTGCACGGCCGCGCCCACGTCGTGGGAGTTGCCGATCGGCTTGGTTCCCGGCAGGGTGACCGGGCCCTTGCCGGACACGTAGCTCTTGAGGCTGTAGCCGTTCTGGAGCCAGGCGGCCAGCACGTACGGCTTGAAGGCCGACGCGGCCTGCTTGTGGGCGTCGAAGGCGTTGTTGGTGAAGCTCTTGAGGTAGTCGTGGCCGCTGTAGAACGCGATCACCCGTCCGTTGCGCGGGTCCACGGCGGCCATGTTCGCGCGGATGTGCTTGTCGTTGAGGGTGGCGAGGTTGCTCTCCACCGCCTTCTTCGCGGCCTGCATGAGCTTCTTGTCGAACGTCGTCGTGACGCGGTAGCCGCCGCTGCGCAGGCTCTCCCTGGTGATCCCCCGCTGCTCCAGCTCACGCTGCACGATGTCCACCATGTAGCCGTTGACGCCCTTGAAGGTCTCCTTCTTGTCCGGCTTGGCGAGCTTGGGGAACTTCGCCGTTCTGGGCAGTCGCCCGTACTTGGCGGGGTCGACGATCGCCATCCCGCGGATGGCGTAGGCGAACCGCTCCCGGGTCGGCGCCCAGTTCTTCTCCGCCTCCGTCCGGTCGAAGGTGACCGGGTTCTGGATCCGGCCCGCCAGGTAGGCGGCCTCGACAGGGGTCAGCTTGTCGACGTCCTTGTCGAAGAACGCCTGGGCGGCGGCCTGGATGCCGTTCGCGCCGCGGCCGAAATAGATCGTGTTGAGGTAGTTGGCCAGGATCTGGTCTTTTGACATCTCCTTGCCGGCGCGGATCGCGACGAAGACCTCCTTGACCTTCCGCTGAAGGGTCCGCTCCTGGCTGAGACCGTCGTAGTAGCCCCGCGCCATCTCCTGTGTGATCGTCGAACCGCCCTGGACCTGCTGGCCGGTCACCGTGCTCCACACCGCCCGCATGATGCCGGACACCGAGATGCCCGGGTCCGTGCGGAACGTGCGGTTCTCCACGGCGATGAACGCGTCCTGAACGTGCAGCGGGATCCTGGAGATCGGAACGATCTCCCGCTTGGTGCCGAGCCGGGCGATCTCGGTCTTGCCGTCCCGGTAGTAGATGACGCTGCCCTGCTCGACGGCGTGGTCCTGGGTCTCCACGGGCAGCGGGGTGTTGGCGTAACCCACCATGATCATGCCGAAGAAGCCCGCCACCAGCACCACGCAGCCGAGGGCCACGACTTTCCAGCTGGGGACGAACCGCTTCCAGCCGGTACGGGGAGGGAGCTCGCCGCCCTCGCCCGGCCGCTCACGCCGGCCCCCCGGACCCTCGTCACCCGGTCCGCCGGACCCGCCTGAGCCTCCTCGGCCGCCGCCGGACCCGCCTGAGCCTCCTCCGCCGCCGGGGCCGCCCTGGCCCCGGTCGCCGGATCTCCGTAACCTGTCGCGACCCGGCTCTGGGTGCGGAAACATCGCCTGGGTGCCGTCCAGGGCCGCGGCGCGGCGCCGCCGTCCGCGTGGACTTCGCCCAGCACCGTCCCGGTCTGGCTCGCCCAGCGGGCCAGGACCTTGCCGCAGCCGGGCGCGCGGGTGGTACCCGCGCCCCGGCTCTTCGGCGAGCATCGCCAGCACTGCGTCCCGCACCTCATCCCTCTAACGGTTAGCTATTAGATAGCGGTTATCCATATGGGGTGTCAAAACGCCGCGCGTTGCGATCGACTGGACATGCCCTGCCCTGCCGCCGGCCGGACCGGACGCACTGACAGCACGCGGCATCCCGCGTCAGGGACTGCACTCGGGGCATGCCAGCAGGTCAGGGCGCACGTCACGGTGGCGCTGTGGTTGGCCGGGGGACGAGCCGGCCGTCAGGTGACGGGGCCACCAGCGGGCCGGCTGTCCGTGACGGCCGTCCGGTTGGGGTCCTGGACGTGGTGGGCGGGTCAGCCGGTCAGCTGGGCTTCCAGGCGGTAGCCGTCCACCGTGACGTACACCTGGTCGCCCGGACGGGCGTTCAGGCGCATCAGCACCGGCTGGAGCGAGTCGAAGACCGGCTGGTGGCCCTGCCAGACCAGGACGATGGCGTTGTCGCCCGGCCCCGTCACCGACAGGAGCGTGCCCGGCCGCATGCCGAGCTGCGCCGCGTACCCCTCTGGGACCGGCACCGGGCCGCCGCGCAGGTGCTCGGGCGTGACGTCGATGCGCTGCCAGCGGCGCGGGTCGGACGACGGGCCGGGGATGGGCGGCGGCGGGCTGGACGGCGCGCCCGCGAGGCTCGGCCGCACGGGCGCCCGCCCGCCCGAGAGCGCCGAGAGCGTGGCGAGTGCCGCCGAGGGGTCGATGGAGCCGGTCCCGGCGGTGGGGATCGGCTGGCCGCCGCGGTGGTGGTGGCCGTTGGCGCCGGGCGTGCGGCGGGGGAGCGGCTGCGCCGGCGAGGGCGAGGAGGAGGCCAGGTCGTGCGCCGAGGTCTCCGGGGGCAGCGCTTCGAGCCACGCCTTGGCGGAGTGGGCGCGGATGCCGAGCTCGCCCAGCAGCTCCACGACGTCGGCGTCGGACGGCTGCGACGCGAGGAGCTGCCTCGTACGCGCCTGGAGCCGCTGGATGTCGCCCACGACGAGCCAGCCGTCCTGGAGACGGCGGTCGGGCATGAGGGTGACGAGCACCCGCCACAGCGGCGTACGCAGCGACGGCACGATCACGGGGTGCGCCGGGTCGGCGCCGATGAGCTGCTCCTGGGTGGCGGCGGCGCCGAGCCACTCGGTCAGCCGGAACATGTGGCCCGTCACCGGCGCCGACTCCGACGAGCGCAGCCAGTGCAGGACGCGCTCCTCGGCGGTGCGCTGCGCGTGGGAGAGCGCGTCACGGTCGACGAGCATCTTGTGGGCGAGCGTACGGAGGCTGACCGGGTCCTCGGCGAACAGCCGGTGGACGGCCACGGCCAGCTCCAGCTTGTCCAGCCCGCGGAACAGGCTGTCCACGACCCGGACCATCGCGTGGTCCATGTCCGACGGCACGGGCGAGGGCGGGACCGGGGAGGAGCCGCCGGGCAGGCTGGTGCCGTAGTCGCCCGGGAGAGGGGAGGCGGAGGGCGCCGGGTGCTGACCGTTCGCCTGCGGGCCGGGCGCGACCGGGGAGCCGGGGACGTGGCCGTTCGGGACGTTCGGTCCGGGAGCGCCGCCGGTGCGGGGCAGCGGGCCGGTGTGGGCCGCTCCGGGCTGTGCGCGGAACGCCCCCGTGTCCTGCTGGCCGCCGCCCGGCCGGGCAGGGAAGGCGCCGGTGTCGGACCGGGTCTCGCCGGGCTGGGCCGGGTAGGCGCCGCTGTCGGGGCGCGCCGCGCCGGGCTGGCCGGGGAAGGCGCCCGTGTCGCGCTGCGGCGCGCCCCCCGGCTGGGCCGGGAAGGACCCGGTCTGGCCCGCGCCGGACGGCGAGCCGTTCTGGCCCACGGCCGGGAAGGAGCCGGTCTGATGCGGTTGGGGGCTCGGGCCGGCGGCCGGGAAGGGCCCCGACTGCTGCGGCGCGTCGCCCTGCTGCGAGGGGCCGTCCTGACCCACGGCGGGGAAACCGCCGGTCTGGTGCGGCGGCACGTCCTGCGGCTGCGCCGGGAAGGCGCCGCTCTGCTGGGCGGCCTGCGGCTGCGCGGGGAAGCCCCCGCTCTGCGGGTCGGGCTGCGCCGGAAAGGGTCCCGACTGGTGCGCGGCGGGCTGCACGGGGAACGGGCCGGAAGACGGAGCCGCGCCCTCACCGGGACCACCGGCGGGGCGCGGGACGAACGGCCGGGTGACCTCCGGGTGACCGGCCTGGACGGCGGCGGTCGCACCGGTGGTCCCGGCGGTCGCGCCGGTCTGCGTCACGTCGCGTTGTACGCGGCCGAGCACCTCGCGCAGCACGGAGCCGAGGACGACCTCCGGCGTGGCCGAGGGGGTGGCCAGGTCGGCGGGGGAGAGCCTGCGCAGCCGGTGCCAGCCGCCGAGGCCGGCCACCGCCGTGCGGGTGGCGTCGGACCAGCCCGGCAGCGCCGGGTCCACCCGGTACACCGACAGCGCGGGAAGCAGGTCGGACAGCGGCAGGTGGTCCCAGCGGGCCGCGGCCAGCCGCGCGAGCCGTTCACAGATCCAGTCGAGTCCGGCCGTCGCGAGCGCCCGCGACAGCGACAGGGAGGACCACCAGGCGGCCGGCAGACGCGGATCGCCCAGCGCCTCCGCGACCTGCTGTGGCCTGCTCCAGCGCAGGGCGGGGACCAGGTCGCTCAGGCAGATCGATGACTCGACTTCCATCGGCAGACCTTAACCTCCCCAGAGTGAACCACGTGGCTGGCGATACACCTGTGGCTCATGGTGCAGCTTACGCGGCAAGCTATCAATCGGCGTGAATAGGGTAAAGACGGTTCACTTCCAAACCGTACCGTGGCCGACCGCCCACCAGGGCCACACATTCCGCACCCGCCTGGCACCCGGCCCGCAGAGCAGCCGCTTCGCCGGCGCCTTCGAGGCGCGCTGTGAGATATCCGGCAGCGAAGGCGTCGCCCGCTCCGGTCGTGTCGACGGCGTGGACGCGCACGCCCTCCGCCGCCGCCACGATACGTCCTCCGCTCGCGGCGACAGCTCCCTGGGATCCCAGCTTCACCACCGCCGTGCCGTACCGCTCGCTGAGGATCTCGGCGGCCCGCTCCGGCTCCGGAACGCCGGTCAGCACGAGGGCCTCGTCGCGGTTCGGGATGATCAGGCCGGCCGGTGCCGACTCGCTCAGGAACCGCTCGACGCCGAACTCCCTCAGCGGCCCGGTCGAGGCCGGGTCGACGCTGACCGCGATCCCGGCCGCGGCGGCCCGCTCCATCGCCAGCCGGGCCAGCCGCAGCCCCGGCTCGGTGAAGAACGTGTAGCCCGACAGGTGCAGCAGCGCGACGCCGTCGAGGAAGGCGTCGTCCCAGTCGCCGGGGGAGATCCGGCCGCCGGCGCCGCGGTTGGTGAGCATGGAGCGCTCGCCGGTGGCGTCCACCATCGCGATCACCACGGCCGTCGGGTGGGCCGGGTCCACCTGGGCGTGCGGGCGGACCCCCGCCCTGACCAGCTCGGCGGTGTGCCACTCGCTGCTGTCGTAGCCGAGCCGGGTCAGCAGACGGGTGTCGGCGCCGAGGCGGGCGGCCCAGCAGGCGGTGTTCGCGCCGGAGCCGCCGGGTCGCAGCACGATGTCGGCGGCGGTGTCGGTACCGGGCGCGACGGGGGTGCCGTGCAGGGCCACGACATCGGTCACCACGTCCCCGACCACCAGCAGCGCGCCTCCCGCCTCTCCGCTCCCCGCCTCTCCGTCCCCCGTCCCGGACTCGGCGGGCGGGTGCGTCGCGGGTGAGGTGCGCGGCGGGGCCGCTTCGGTCACGGCCGGGACCAGGCGAGCGCGACGCGCGCCGCGAGGGCGGTGTTGCCGCGGACGGCGGCCAGGTTGGCCTCCAGGGAGGCGCCGCCGGTGCCGCGCACCAGGTACCCCAGCAGGAACGGCGTGATCGCCTGCCCGGTGACGCCGTCGCGGGCGGCCGCCTCCAGGGCCTCGGCCAGGACCCGGTCGTGCAGCTCGGGGTCGAGCTGCTGCTCCACCGGCACCGGGTTGGCGAGGATGAGCGCGCTCTCCTGCCCGCCGAAGGCGTCCTGGGCGCGCATCACGGCCGCCACGTCCTCGGGCGTCTCGACCCGCCACTCGACCGGCAGGCCGGAGGAGTGCAGGTAGAAGCCCGGGAACGAGTCGGTCCGGTAGCCGGCCACGCTGACGCCGCGGGTCTCCAGCCGCTGGAGCGTGGCCGGCACGTCGAGGATGGACTTGACGCCGGCGCACACCACGGTGATGCGGGTCGCGGCGAGGGTGCCGAGGTCGGCCGACTCGTCCTGGTCCTCGGTCCAGCCGCGGTGGACGCCGCCGAGCCCGCCGGTGGCGAACACGCGGATGCCCGCCCGCGCCGCCAGGAACGACGTCGCCGAGACGGTCGTCGCGCCGCTCGCCTTCAGCGCCGCGGCCATCGGCAGGTCGCGCTGGCCGAGCTTGCGCAGCCCCGGCTCCGAGGCGACGCGCTCCAGCTCGGCCTCGGTCAGGCCGGCGCGGGCGACACCGTCCAGCACCGCGATCGTGGCCGGCACGGCGCCCGCCTCGCGGACGATCCCCTCCAGCTCCCGGGCGACCTCCAGGTTGCGCGGCTGCGGCAGGCCGTGGGAGATGATCGTGGACTCCAGGGCCACGACGGGCGCGCCGGTGGACAGGGCCTCGGCGACCTCGTCGGACGGCTGGAGAAGGGGGTCGGCGGCGGTGCGCATGTGGGTGCGGTGCTCCTTCGGATGGTCGGCCTGACACAGGGAAACGTGGACTTTAGTGCATTTGGGGGGTTTGCGGTGAATTGGGGGCGCGCGTCCCCTCGCGACTCGCCCCGCCCCAGCTTACGGGCCTCCTCGCCACACCCGTCGGCGCCGGCTCCGCACGCCGGCCGGCTGTCCGGACGGGAGCCGGAGCCTTAGGGTGCCGGTATGGGGAAATATGACGTCGTGGTGGCGGGCGGTGGGCACAACGGTCTGGTCGCCGCCGCCTACCTCGCGCGTGCCGGGCGGCGGGTGCTCGTCCTCGAACGGCTCGACCACGCCGGCGGTCTGGCCATCTCCGCCCGCGCCTTCCCCGGCGTGGACGTGCGGCTGTCGCGCTACTCCTACCTGGTCAGCCTGCTCCCCACCGCGATCGTCCGGGACCTGGGCCTCGACCTGGAGCTGCGCCGCCGCCGTTACGCCTCCTACACCCCCAAGGGCGAGACCGGGCTGCTCGTCGACAACGAGGACGCCGCCCGTACCGAGGAGTCGTTCCGGCGCGTCACCGGCGGGGAGGCCGACCACAAGGCGTGGCGCGACTTCTACGCCATGGCCGGGCGGACCGCCCGCGTCCTCGCGCCCACGCTCCTCGAACCCCTGCGGACGCCCGCCGAGATCGAGCGGCTGGTCGGCCCCGAGGCGTGGCGCGACCTGTTCGAGCGGCCCGTCGGCCAGGCGGTGGACGAGCGGTTCGGCGACGACACCGTGCGCGGCGTGGTGCTGACCGACGCCCTCATCGGCACGTTCGCCGACCCGGCCACGGACCTGGCGGCCAACCGATGCTTCCTCTACCACGTCATCGGCGACGGCACCGGCGAGTGGAACGTCCCGGTCGGCGGCATGGGAGCCGTGTCCGGGGCCATCGAGGCGGCGGCCAGGCGGGCCGGCGCGGAGATCAGGACCGGCGCCGAGGTCGTCGGCATCGCGCCGTCCGGGGAGGTGACCTTCCGCGCGGAGGACGGCGAGCACACCGTGACCGGCGGCCACGTGCTGGTCAACCTGCCCCCCGCCGTCCTCGACCGCGTGCTCGGCCGGCCCGCGACCGTGCCCGAGGGAGCCCAGCTCAAGGTCAACATGGTGCTGTCGCGGCTGCCCCGGCTCCGGGACGTGTCGGTGGACCCCCGGGCGGCCTTCAGCGGCACCTTCCACATCAACGAGAGCCGCGACCAGCTCGCCGCGGCCCACGCGCAGGCGTCGCGCGGCGAGATCCCGGAGGTGCCGCCCGCCGAGGTGTACTGCCACTCGCTCACCGACCCGTCCATCCTCGGGCCGGAGCTGCGGGGCAGGGCCGAGACGATGACGCTGTTCGGCCTGCACATGCCGGCGCGGCTGTTCCGGGCGGACCCGGAGGGGGCGCGGGCGGCGGCGCTGCGGGCCACGTTCGCCTCGCTCGACCGGGTGCTGGCCGAGCCGATCGAGGACTGCCTGCTGCGCGGCCCGGACGGCACGCCCTGCGTCGAGGTCAGGACGCCCGTGGACCTGGAGACCGAGGCGGGGCTGCCCGGCGGCCACATCTTCCACCGCGACCTGACGTGGCCGTACGCGGAGGACGGGGAAGAGGGCGGGGGATGGGGCGTGCGGACCGAGCACGAGCGGATCCTGCTGTGCGGCGCGGGCGCCCGCCGGGGCGGCGGGGTCAGCGGCATACCGGGACACAACGCCGCGATGGCCCTGCTCACCGCCTGATCATTCTCATCGAAGATGGCCGGGCCGTTCATAGGGTTCTCATGATGTGCCCCTAGTTTGTGAGGCATGACTGAGCCCGCACGGTTGCTGGTGGTGGACGACGAGCCCGCGTTGCGTGAGGCGTTGCAGTCGAGCCTGGAGTTCGAGGGCTACCGGGTCGTCACCGCCAACGACGGCCAGGCCGCGCTGGACGAGCTGGTCCGCGAGCCGTACGACGCCGTGCTGCTCGACGTGATGATGCCGCGCCTCGACGGGCTGACCGCGTGCCGCCGGCTGCGCGGCGCGGGCAACCACGTGCCGGTGCTCATGCTGACCGCCCGCGACGCCGTGGGCGACCGGGTGTCCGGCCTGGACGCGGGCGCCGACGACTACCTGGTCAAGCCGTTCGAGCTGGACGAGCTGCTGGCGCGCGTCCGCGCGCTGCTGCGGCGCGGCGCCCTGCGCGCCGGCACGCCGGAGAACTCCCTGACGTACGGCGACCTGCGCATGGACCCGGCGACGAGGGAGGTCACGCGCGGCGACCGGCCGCTCGACCTGACCAGGACCGAGTACCTCCTCATGGAGCTGTTCCTGACGCACCCGCGTCAGGTGCTGACGCGCGAGCAGATCCTGGGCGAGGTGTGGGGGTTCGACTTCGAGCCGACCTCGAACTCGCTCGACGTCTACATCATGTACCTGCGCCGTAAGACCGAGGCCGGCGGCGAGCCGCGGGTGATCCACACCGTGCGCGGGGTGGGGTACGTCCTGCGGGTGACGACATGAGGCGCTTCGGCAGCCTGCGCTCGCGGCTGACGCTGCTGGTCACGGTCGCGGTGGCGCTGGCCATCGCCATGGCGTCCGCGATGTCGTGGTTCGTGGCCGAGCAGCAGATGCTCCGCACGCTCGACCAGACGATCCTGGAGCCCGAGAAGCCCGGGGACCAGCGATGGCTGCAGGACAACTGCCGGCCTGAGGGCACCGACGGTCACTTCGCCGAGACCGTGACCCTCCTGCTGTCCGACAACACCACCTGCTCCGTGGGCACGCCCATCAAGTCCACCGAGGAGGACCTGGCTCTGGTCGCTCACCCCGGTGCGCCGGTCTTCCGGAACGGCCGGACCGCCGACGGGCGCAGCGTGCGCGTGGTGACCACGAACTTCGCGCCGGGCGTCGCCGTCCTGGAGTCGCGGCCGCTCAACCATCTCGACAGCTCCCTGCGGCGGATGGCGCTCGGCCTCGCCGGTCTCACGGCGGTCGGCGCGCTGGCGGCCGCCTGGGCCGGTCTGGCGATCTCCAGGGCCGCCCTGGCCCCCGTGGGCCGCCTGACCAAGGCCGTCGAGCACATCGCGCAGACGCAGGACCTCAGCACCCGCATCCCCGTCCAGGGCACCGACGAGATCGCCCGGCTCGGCTCGTCCTTCAACGCCATGACGACCGCCCTGGCCGGCTCGCGGGACCGGCAGCGCCAGCTCGTCGCCGACGCCGGCCACGAGCTGCGCACCCCGCTCACCACCCTGCGCACCAACATCGACCTGCTGCTGCGCAGTGAGCAGACCGGCCGCAGCCTCGAACCGGGCGCCAAGCAACGCCTGCTCGTCAATGTCAAGGCGCAGTTCGCCGAGCTGTCCACGCTGGTCGGGGACCTGCTCCAACTGGCCCGCGGCGACACCGACCACGAGCCGCACGCCGAGCTGGGCCTGCACGACGTCGTGCGGGCCGCCGTCGAGCGGGCGCGGCTGCGCGGCGCCGAGGTCAGCACCGACCTCGGCGAGTGGTACGTCTTCGGCGGCGCGGCCTCGCTGGAACGTGCCGTGCTCAACCTCATCGACAACGCGGCGAAGTTCGGCCCCGGCCAGGTGGACGTGGTCCTGCACGACGGCACGCTGACCGTCCGCGACCACGGGCCCGGCATCCCCGAGGAGGAGCTGCCGCACGTCTTCGACCGGTTCTGGCGCTCGCCGTCGGCCCGCGCCCTGCCCGGCTCGGGGCTGGGGCTCGCGATCGTGGCCCAGTCCGTCGCCGAATCGGGTGGCCGCGTGCGCCTTGACAACGCCCCGGGCGGCGGAGTCATGGCCACAGTTGAGATTCCTGGGAAATCTCAGCCCGCGCTCAGATAGGCATAAGTACCTTCAAAGACGGATGTTTTGCACTATTACCATGCAGACATCAGTCAGGACTCGACTCGTCGAGGTGGTCGTCCCGGTCTACAACGAGCAGCGGGCGTTGCGCGAGAGCGTCGCCCGGCTGCACGGCTACCTGACCCGCACCTTCCCCTACGGCTTCCGCATCACGATCGCCGACAACGCCAGCACCGACGACACCTGGCACGAGGCCCGGCGACTGGCCGCCGAGCTGCCCGGCGTGCGAGCCGTCCACCTCGACGCCAAGGGTCGCGGCCGGGCGCTGCGCCACGTGTGGTCCGGCAGCGACGCCGACGTCGTCAGCTACATGGACGTCGACCTGTCCACCGACCTGGACGCGTTCCTGCCCCTCGTCGCCCCTCTCCTGTCGGGCCACAGCGACCTCGCGATCGGCACCCGGCTCTCGCGCGGGTCGAACGTGGTGCGCGGGCCCAGGCGGGAGTTCATCTCCCGGGCGTACAACCTGTTGCTGCGCTCCCTGATGGGGGCGCGCTTCTCCGACGCCCAGTGCGGCTTCAAGGCGGTGCGCACCGAGGTGGCGCAGGCGCTGCTGCCCGCCGTCGAGGACGAGCAGTGGTTCTTCGACACCGAGCTGCTGCTGCTCGCCGAGCGGCACGGCCTGCGCATCCACGAGGTGCCCGTCGACTGGGTGGACGACCCCGACAGCCGCGTCGACGTCGTCCGGACCGCCCTGGACGACCTGCGCGGCATGGCCAGGGTCGCCCGCAGGACGCTGTCCGGCGCCGCCCGTCTCCCCGTCCCCGCCCGCGTGCGCCAGGCCGAGCTGCCGCGCGGCATGGCCCGCCAGCTTCCCCGCTTCGCCGTCGTGGGCGCGTTCAGCACGCTCGCCTACCTCCTGCTCTTCTCCGGCCTGCGCCAGGCCGTCCCGGTCTTCACGGCGAACGCCGTCGCCCTGCTCGTCACCGCCGTGGCCAACACCGCCGCCAACCGCCGCTTCACCTTCGGCGTCACAGGCTCGTCCGGGGTGCTGCGCCAGCAGTTCGAGGGGCTCGTCGCGTTCCTCGTCGGCCTGGCCCTCACCACGGGGAGCCTCGCGCTGCTGCCCGGCGACGTCTCCCACGGCGTCGAGCTGGTCACCGTGATCGTGGCCAACGCGCTGGCCACCCTCGCGCGGTTCCTGCTGCTGCGCGTGTGGGTCTTCAACCCCCGGAGAAGGAACGCCGCCTGATGACGACCACCACCATGAGCCGCTCCGCCCGCCGTCGCATCTCCTGGAGCGCCGCCGACGACGCCCCCCGCTGGTCGCGCCCCGCGCTGTGGGCCGTGCTCGCCGCCGCCTTCGTCCTGTACGCGTGGGCGCTCAGCGGCTACGCCAACGAGTACTACTCCGCCGCCATCCTGTCCGGCACCAAGAGCTGGAAGGCGTTCTTCTTCGGCGCCATCGACGCGGGCTCGTACATCACCGTCGACAAGCCGCCGCTGGCGCTGTGGGTGATGGGGCTGTCGGCCCGGGTGTTCGGCTTCGGCACGTGGAGCATGCTGCTGCCGCAGGCCGTCGCCGGCGTGGCCGCCGTCGCGCTGGTCCACTCCGCCGTCCTGCGGGCCTACGGGGGCGCCCGGCAGGGGCACGTGGCCGCCCTCGTCGCGGCCGTCGTCATGACGCTCACGCCCATCACGGTGGCCATCAACCGGGACAACAACCCCGACACCATCCTCGTGCTGCTGCTCGTGCTGGCCGCGTGGTTCTGCCTGGAGTCGCTGCGCACCGGCCGGCTGCGGTCGCTGCTGCTGTGCGCGCTGTTCGTGGGGCTCGCCTTCAACGCCAAGATGCTCCAGGCGTACCTCGTGGTGCCCGCGTTCGCGCTCGCGTACCTGGTGTGCGCCCGCGGCGCGGTGGCGCGGCGGATCGGGCGCCTGCTCGCGGCCGGGGCCGTGCTGGTGGTCTCCAGCGCCTGGTGGATGGTGATCGTCGACCTGTGGCCGGCCGGCTCCCGCCCGTACATCGGCGGATCGACCGACAACTCCGTCCGGGACCTCGTCATCGGCTACAACGGCCTCGGGCGGATCTTCGGCCAGGGCGCCGGGAACGGCGGGTTCGGCGGCGGTGGCGGCGCGTCGTTCGGCGGCGAGTCTGGGGCCGGGCGGCTGTTCAACGAGATCATGGCCGGGCAGATCTCCTGGCTGCTGCCGTTCTGCGCCCTCGCCCTGGCGCTCGCGGCGCTGTCCCGCTGGACCTCCCGTCGCGCCGGCGTTGAGGGGGCGGCCGGCGCGGAGGGGAGCGGCAACGCCGAAGGGGCCGGCAACGCCGGAGGGACGTCCGGAGCGGCGTGGCTCGTCTGGGGCGGCTGGCTGGTCGTCCACTTCGCGGTGTTCAGCTTCTCCAGCGGCACCTTCCACCCGTACTACACCACCGCCATGGCCCCGGCCGTCGCCGCGATCACCGGCATGGGCGGCGTGCTCATGTGGCAGTCGTACCGCCGGTCGCGGACCTGGGCCTGGGTGCTGCCGCTGGCGGTCGCCGTCACGGGCGGCTGGTCGTTCACGGTGCTGCGCCGCTCGCCCGACTTCGTGCCGTGGCTGGCGTGGGCCGTGCTCGCCGCGACCGTCCTCGCCGTCGCCGGGCTGGCGCTGGCCGGGCTCGTCCTCGCGGGGCGCGGGCGCGTGGCCGCCAGGGTCGCCGCGGGCGCGCTGCTCGCCACCCTGGTCGCCGGGCTGGCCGGCCCCGCCGCGTACGCCGTCAGCCCGCTCCGGTCGCAGGTGAACGGCAGCAACCCGACCGCCGGCCCCTCGACGGGCGGCATGGGCTTCGGCCGCGGCCCCATGGGCGGGATGCGTCCCGGCGGCCTGCCGCCCGGAGTGCCCGGGGAGTACGGCTCGTTCGGCGAAGGCCGGTTCCCGCAGGGCGGACAGCCGCCGCAGGACGGCCAGGACCAGTCGGCGCAGGACGGGCGGGCCGGGCGGACGGCCGGCGGCCCCGGCGGCGGCGTCGGCGACGCGACGGTCACGTACCTCCTCGCCCACCAGGGCCGGGCCGAGTGGCTGGTGGCCGTCGGCAGCGCCCAGCAGGCGTCGTCGATCATCCTGTCCACGGGCCGGCCCGTCATCGCGATGGGCGGCTTCACCGGCAGCGACCCGGCCATGACCGTCGACCGCCTCAAGGAGCTCGTCTCCTCCGGCAGGCTCCGGTACGTGCTCGGCGGCGGCGACCGCGGCGGCCCCGGCCGGGGCGACACCGAGGTCACCACGTGGGTCCAGCAGCACTGCACGGCCGTGGACGGCCAGGACGGCCTCTACGACTGCTCCGCCGCGGCGTCCTGACGGATAGGCTGGCCCGGTGCGGAGTACGTCCCGGGCCGATCAGGCTGACCAGCGCAGGGCCGAGCTGCTGGAGGCCACGCGCAAGGTGGTGCTGGAGCGCGGTCTGGCCCACACCCGGATCGCCGACATCGCCAAGTCGATCAACGTCAGCGGCGGCCTCATCCACTACCATTTCGCCACCAAGGACGAGCTGATCACCGCCATGCTCCGGGCCACCCTCGACATCGAGAGCGCCAAGCTCGACGAGCTGGTCGCGGGCCCGGGCTCGGCGGCGGAGCGCCTGGACCGGGTGCTGCGTTACTACATCCCGGAGTCGCCGTCCGACCAGAGCTGGCTGCTCTGGATCGACGCGTGGAACACCGCGCTGCGCGAGTCGGCCGTCAACGAGATCATGCTGGAGCTGGAGACGGCCTGGCTCGACGCGCTGGCCCGGGTGCTGTCCGACGGCACGGACGCGGGGGAGTTCGCCTGCGAGGACCCCGCGGGCGCGGCCGAGCGGATCGACGCCATGCTCGACGGGCTCATCATCCGCTACACGCTCCACCCCGACGTGCTGAGCCGGGGGCGGCTGCTGGCCCACGCCCGCACGGCCGCGGCCCGCGAGGCCGGCATCCCGGTGACGTCCTTCCCCGGCTGACGCCCCCGCGCTGACGGCTCCGGCGCTGACGGCTCAGCGAGCAGACTCAGGCGGGCAGACTCAAGCGGGCAGGCTCAGGCGGGCAGACTCAAGCGGGCAGGGCGGCGAGCAGGAACGCGAGGCGGGCGGCGGCGGACTCGACGTCCTGCGCGGTGCCGAGCCGGTAGCCCCACGACGTGACGAAGCTGCCGTCGTCGGAGCAGGTCACGGTCTCCGCCAGCGTGGTGGAGAAGCGGTTGCGCACCGACACGTACGCGGGATCGCTGGCCAGGGAGAGGCTCTGGATCGCCAGATCCGCGTGACGGCCCGCGTACCACGCGAACCGCTCGAGGCTGAGCGCGGTATCAAGCATCATGCGTCACCTCCGCAACGTCTCCCGCGACAGAATTGCACGATCTTGTGCGGGCGGGCAAGCAATTGCGAGGATTAATGCGACGGTTGTTTCCGGTATCCATCGAGAACGCGGATGATGACGTCCCTGCCGTCCTCGTCGAAGGCCGCCGCCCCGGCGAAGTCCTCGAACGCGCGGACGTAGAAGGCGATGTCGTCGGGGTCGCGCAGCACGAGATCCTTGGTCAGGGTGGCCACCCCCACCATGGCGTCGTTGTAGATCCAGAATCCGTTGATCGGCGCGGCCGGCAGCTCCGCGTCGTAGGGGATGACCCCGAACTCGACATTCGGCAGGGTGCTGACCGCGAGCAGCCGGTCGAGCTGGCCCCGCATGACGTCGAGGGGGGCCAGCCGGGTGTGCAGCGCCGACTCGGGCAGCACGAAGCGGAACGTCCGGGCGCGGTCGTAGAGGATCTCCTGCCGCTGCATCCGCACCCGGACCGCCGCGTCGATCTGGTCAGGGGCGCTGTAGAGACGCTTGACCTTGCTGAACACGTGCCGGGAGTACTCCGCCGTCTGCAGCAGGCCGACCACGATGTTCGGCTCGAAGACCCGGAAGAGCCGGGTGCGGGCCTCCAGGTCGCGGATGTCCTCCTGGATGGCGGCCAGGCCGCTGCGGTGCCGCTGCCGCCAGTCGTCGTGCCGCTCCAGCAGCGCGATCGCCTGCCTGATCAGGTCGTCCGTCGTCTCGGCACCGGCCTGTACGGCCTGCGCCCACACCACGACGTCGTCCTCGGTGGCCGTCTGCCTGGCGTTCTCCAGGCGGGAGACCTTCGACGGCTGCCAGCGCAGCCGCTCGGCGAGGTCCTTGCCCGACAGGTGGGCGGCCTCGCGCAAGTGCCGGAGCTGGCTGCCGAGGTCGATCCGCGCCTGCTGAAAGGACGTCACGCCGCAAGAGGCTAGACGGGCCGGGGTGGATCATGCCAGAGGCAGTGGCGCAATCGTGACCAAGCAGTAGCGGAAGGTGGCGAAACGGCCGAGGCGTCCCGGGGTTACGGGTCCTGGAGCACGCGGCGGGCGATCTCGGTGATCAGCTCGCGGGGAATCTCCACCGCGTCCTCGCCGTCGAGCACGTCGCGCAGGTCCGCGAGGGCTTCGGGGTCGGTGAGCCTGAGCCCCTGGACCACGATGGTGCCGCGGTCGGTCTCGTACAGGGTCGGGCAGGCGCCCGCCTCCGACGTCGAGCCGAGGAACCGCATGCGCATGGCTGGTCCTTCCCCCTGGACGGACGACTGCAATTGCGCGCAATTGTACGGCCCGCCGGGACATATGTGATCGTTTTTGGAAAAATGGTCATATTCATCCCAGGGCCTGCATGAACGGGAGGAACTGGCGGGTCCGGTCGCCCGGCAGGTCGCCGTCCCTGACCATGAGCGACACCTGCCAGGGCCGGCCCATCCCATGGGCCACGGCCCAGCCGACCAGCTCCTCCTGGGCCAGGTCGAGGTCCATGCGCACCTCGCCCCCGGCGTCGAGGGCCAGGTCCCCGATCAGCGCCTGGGCGGTCGCCAGATCCCGGGCCACGACGGGGCCGATGACCACGTTGGAATCGTTGCGCCAGCAATGACCGAAACCCCCGTCGGCGATCCGCACCCGCAGCCCGAACCCGAACATGCGGCGCAGCAGCGAGGACCGGTCCGTGCCGAAGACCTCCGCGTCGAGCGCCAGGATCGCGCCGAGGTCGTCCTCGGTGGCCGGGCGCGTCACCCCGGACGGGCGGCCCTCGAACACGCCGGTGTGCTTGGCGACCCGGCCCACGGTGCGGAAGCCGAGCTTCTCGTACAGCGGGCGGCCCTGCTCGGTGGCGTGCAGGGAGACGGTCCGGTCGCCGGCCTGCTCCAGCGCGTGCTTCATCAGCCTCCTGGCCAGGCCCTGGCGGGAGTGGCGGGCGGCGGTGAGGACCATGCTGATCACGGCGTGGTCGTGGCCGTAGCGGGTGAGGACGTTCGCGGCCGCCAGCCCGTCGCCGTCGGGCGCGTCGATGCCGTGGACCTCGCCGACCTCCAACAGCAGCGACCACTTGTGGCGTTCGGGCTCCCACTGGCGGTCGATCGCCAGGCGGGTGCAGGCGTCCAGATCGGCCAAAGTCAGGCGGCGTATCCTCATCACGCCCGGCATCCTTCCGTATCCGGAAGAGTCCGCTCAAACCCTTTCGTAGTGCTCTATCCCCTTCAACCTGATGGGGCTGGTGGAGTATAAGGGGATGGAGTGTGCCGTGGCGGTTGATGTGGGTGGGACGACCCGCGAGGGCGGCCTCATCAGCCGCGACGGCACGCTGCCGGCCGGGATCAGGGGAGCAGCTCTTCGGGGACGTCCACCAGCCGGGCGCGCAGCTCCTCGCCGAGGGCCTTGGCCTGCGGGTCCATGCGCGGGCTGGCGGCCACGCCGCGGCCGAGGAGGCCGTGGACGACGAAGTTCAGGGCGTTGAGGTTGGGGAAGGCGTAGCGGTCGATCCGGTGGGGGGCCAGGTCTGGCAGGAGCTCCTTCAGCCGGTCCGTGGTGAGGGTGGCGGCCAGCCAGGCGTACCGCTCGGCCGTGGTGACCCAGACGCCCAGGTTCGCGTTGCCGCCCTTGTCGCCCGAGCGCGCGCCCATGATGCGCCCCAGGGGGACACGCCGGCCGGCGGGCAGCCGGTGAGGGATCACCGGGGCGGGGCCCTCCAGGTCGTCCACGGGGCCGCTCCGAGGGGTGGCGGTGGCGCGTTCCTCCGGCTCCGGCGGGAGGAGCCGGCCGTTGAGATGCACGGCCGGCCGGACGTCGGCGGCCGGCACCAGGACCGGCCAGTAGATCCCGTACGGCGTGGCGTCGCCCGGAGGCGTCAGGGCGTGGAAGCCCGGGTAGCCGGCCAGGCCCGTCTCCACCACGGCCGAGGAGAAGGCCCGGCCCGCCCTGCGCCGGTCCGCGTCCATGACGGTGATCCGCAGCAGCCCCCGGTCCGTGAGCGTGACGTCCACCTGGTCGAACGACTCCCGCGGCACCCGCGCCCAGATCGCCTCCTCCGCGACCCGCGCCTTGGCCTCGACGTCCAGGCCCGTCAGGACGAGCGTCATCGTGTTGCGGTAGCCGGCCGGGACGGTCACCGCGACCTTGAGCGTGTCCGGCGGCGGCTCGCCGCACACGCCCGAGATCCGGACGCGGTCCGGCCCCTCCTGCGACAGCGTGACGGTGTCGAAGCGCGCCACCACGTCCGGCCCGGGGTAGCGGGGCCCGGCGATCTCGTACACGAGCTGCGCCGTGACCGTGCCCACCGAGACGAGCCCGCCCGTGCCGGGGTGCTTGGTGATGACCGACGACCCGTCGGCGTGCAGCTCGGCGATCGGGAAGCCGCAGTGCGCGAGGTCCGGCACCTCCTGGAAGAACGCGTAGTTGCCGCCCGTGGCCTGGCAGCCGCACTCGATGACGTGTCCCGCGACCACGGAGCCGGCCAGCGCGTCCAGGTCGTCCGGGCCCCAGCCGTACCGCCAGATGCCGGGGCCCGTCACCAGGGCCGCGTCGGTGACGCGGCCGGTCACCACGACGTCCGCGCCCGCCGCGAGCGCCCTGGCGATCGGCCGGCCGCCGAGGTAGACGTTGGCGGTGAGCGGCGTGGCGTCGAGCCGCTCACCGGTGTCGGCGTTGACGAGGTCGAGCGGCCGGCCGGTCAGGTCGTCCCCCGTGACGTACGCGACGTCGGGGGACAGGCCGAGCCGGGCGGCCAGCTCGTGGACGGCCTCGGCGCAGCCCGCGGGGTCGAGCCCGCCCGCGTTGGCGACGATCCTGACGCCGCGGTCCAGGCACGGGCCCAGCACGTCCTCCAGCTGCCTCAGGAACGTCGGCGCGTAGCCGGGGCGGCCCTTGAGGCGGTTGCCGGCCAGGATGAGCATGGTCAGCTCGGCCAGCCAGTCGCCGGTCAGCACGTCGACGGGCCCGCCCTCGACCATCTCCCGCGCGGCCGACAGCCGGTCGCCGTAGAAGCCGCTGCAGTTGGCGACGCGCAGCGCCATCACGCCTCCGGCTTGCCCGGGACCCACGAGGGCGGGCGCTTCGCCATGAACGCGGCGATCCCCTCCTGCCCCTCCTGCGAGGTGAAGCGCTGCGCCGACAGCGCCGTCATCCGCCGCAGCCCCTCCTCGAACGGCATCGCCGGCACCTCCCGCACCAGCCGCTTGGTGATCGCCAGCGCCTCCGGCCCGCCCCTGACGAGCATGTCCGCGTAGTGCGCCACCGCCGCGTCGAGCTCCTCCGCCGGCACGGCCTTCGACAGCAGCCCCATCTCCACGGCCCTGGCGGCGTCGAACACCTCGCCGGTCATCAGGTACTCGGCCGCCGCCCTCGGCTGCAGCCTGCGCAGCACCGGTACGGAGATCATCGCGGGCACCACGCCGAGCCGTACCTCGGTGAACGCGAACGACGCCGTCAGCGGCGCCACCGCGAAGTCGCAGGCGGCCACCAGGCCCAGCCCGCCGGCCCGCGCGGTGCCGTTGAGCCGGCAGACGACCGGCTTCGGGCTCTCCCAGATGAGCGCCAGGACCTCCGGGAACGACGCCGTCACCGGAGCGTCGGCGGCGGCGGAGGAGGGCTCGATCCGCTGCTCCTTCAGGTCGGCGCCGGAGCAGAACACCGGGCCGGTGCCGGTCAGCACGATGACCCGCGCCTCCGGCTCGGCCAGCGCCCAGGTCAGCCGTTCCTCCAGGTCGCCGAGCAGCCGCACGGACAGCGCGTTGCGGTTCGGCGGCGAGTCGAGCGTGATCGTCGCCACGCCGCCGGCGAGCTCCCTGTGGACCAGGCGCGTCATGTGTTCTCCTCGTCGATGATCGCCAGCACCGCCCCGGCCTCGACCTGTCCGCCCTTCGCCACGCGCAGGGCGGACACGGTCCCGGTGGCGGGCGCGGTGATCCGATGCTCCATCTTCATCGCTTCCAGCACCAGGACGGGCTGCCCCTTGTCCACGCGCTGCCCTTCCTTGACCTCCACCCGGAGAACGGCCCCCGGCATGGGCGCGAGCAGCGAGCCGGGCACGGCCCGCTCGACCGGCTCCGGCAGGCGCGGAACGGGGGTCAGCTCGGCGTGCGTGGCGGGCGAGTCGACGTAGACCTTGCCGCCGTGGCACGCCACCCGGAACGCCTGCCGTACGCCGCCGTCCTCCAGCACGACCCGGTCCGGCTCGGCGGAGACCAGGACGACGCCGTCCGGGAGCGGGTCGTAGACCGCCTCGGCCTCCTCGAAGCGGGCGGCGCGCGGCTGCGAGCGGACGTTGCGCCAGCCGCCGGGCAGGCTCGCGAGGACGCGCGCGTCGCGGCGGTTGGCGGCGGCGCCGGCCAGCGCGGCGGCGAGCACGGCCAGCGGCGGCGGCTGCGGCGGTCCGGGCGGCAGGAGCGCGTCGCGGTGCTCGTCCAGGAAGCCGATGTGCGTCTCGCCGGCGCGGAACGCCGGATGGTCCAGGACGGCGACCAGCAGGTCCCGGTTGGTGGTGACGCCGTGCAGCCGGGCGCGCCGCAGCGCCGCCGCCAGCCTCCTGACCGCCTCGCCGCGCGTGGCCCCGTGCGCGACCACCTTGGCCAGCATCGCGTCGTAGTACGGCGGCACCACGGAGCCCGACTCCACCCCGGAGTCCACCCGGACCCCGACCGGGATCTCGAAGCGCCACAGGGTGCCGGTCTGCGGCAGGTGGTCGCGGTCCTCGGCGTACAGGCGGGCCTCCACGGCGTGACCGCGCGGCCGTGGCGGCTCCGCCGGCAGCGCCGCGCCCTCGGCGACCTCCAGTTGCAGCCGCACCAGGTCCACCCCGTACACCAGCTCGGTCACCGGGTGCTCGACCTGGAGGCGGGTGTTCATCTCCAGGAACGCCACCCGCTCGCCCCTGACCAGGAACTCCACGGTGCCCGCGCCGACGTAGCCGATCGCGCGGGCGGCGCGGACGGCCGCGTCGCGCAGCGTCTCCCGCGTCGCGTCGCCGACGCCGGGCGACGGGCACTCCTCGATCACCTTCTGGTGGCGGCGCTGGATGCTGCACTCGCGCTCGCCGAGCGTCCACACGGTCCCGTGGGCGTCGGCGAGGATCTGCACCTCGACGTGCCGGGCGCCCTCCAGCAGCGGCTCCGCGAACACCGTGCCGTCGCCGAACGCCGCCTCGGCCTCCCGCCGCGCCGACGCGGCCTGCGCGGCGAGGTCGGCGGGGGAGCGCACGACGCGCATCCCGCGCCCGCCGCCGCCCGCCGACGCCTTCACCAGCAGCGGGTACTCCTGAAGCGGCGGGTACTCCACATCCGGCGTGTCGTCCGGAGCGGGCAGGGCGATCGACGGCAGGACCGGGACGCCCGCCTCCGCCATCAGCCGCTTGGCCGTGACCTTCGACCCCATCGCGGCGACCGCCTCCGGCGGCGGCCCCACCCACACGAGGCCCGCTTCCAGCACGGCCCGCGCGAAGTCCGCACTCTCCGACAGGAACCCGTACCCGGGGTGGACCGCGTCGGCCCCCGCCGCCCGGCACGCCGCCACGATCCGCTCGATCGCCAGGTACGTGTCCGCGGGCCGCGTGCCCGGCAGCCGTACCGCGAAGTCGGCCTCGGCCACGTGCGGCGCGGAGGCGTCGGCGTCGGAGAACACAGCGACGGTCTCGATCCCCAGCGCGCGGCAGGTCCGGAACACCCGGCGCGCGATCTCTCCCCGGTTGGCCACCAGCAGGCGCGTGATCACGGCCGGAACACTCCGTATCCCGCCGCCTCGGGCACCGGCGCGCTGTTGACGGCCGACAGGCACAGCCCCAGCACGGTCCGGGTGTCGCGCGGGTCGATCACCCCGTCGTCGTACAGCCGCCCGGACAGGAAGAACGGCAGCGACTCCGCCTCCACCTGCGCCTCCACCATGGCCCGCATCGCCGCGTCGGCCTCCTCGTCGTACACCTGCCCGCGCGCCTGCGCCGAGGCGCGGCCGACGATCGACAGCACCCCGGCGAGCTGCGCCGGACCCATGACCGCGGACTTGGCGCTGGGCCAGGCGAACAGGAACCTCGGCTCGTACGCCCGGCCGCACATGCCGTAGTTCCCGGCCCCGTACGAGGCGCCCATGACCACGGTCAGGTGCGGCACGGTCGAGTTGGACACCGCGTTGATCATCATGGCGCCGTGCTTGATGATGCCGCCCTGCTCGTACTCCTTGCCGACCATGTAGCCCGTGGTGTTCTGCAGGAACAGCAGCGGCGTGCGGGTCTGGTCGGCGAGCTGGATGAACTGGGTGGCCTTCTGCGCCTCCTCGCTGAACAGCACGCCGCGCGCGTTGGCCAGGATGCCGAGAGGGTAGCCGTGCAGCCGCGCCCACCCGGTCACCAGCGACGACCCGTACAGCGGCTTGAACTCCTCGAACTCGCTGCCGTCCACGATCCGGGCGATCACCTCGCGCGGGTCGAACGGGACGCGCAGGTCGTCCGGCACGATCCCGAGCAGCTCCTCGGCGGGGTGTGCGGGCTCGCGCACGGGCAGTGGCGCCGTGCCGAGCTTGCGCCAGCCGAGCGAGCGGACGATCCGCCGTCCGATGCGCAGCGCGTCGTGCTCGTCGGCGGCGAGGTGGTCGGCCAGGCCGCTGACGCGGGCGTGCATCTCGGCGCCGCCGAGCGACTCGTCGTCGGACTCCTCGCCGGTCGCCATCTTCACCAGCGGCGGCCCGCCGAGGAACACCTTCGCCCGTCCGCGGACCATCACCACGTAGTCGCTCATCCCGGGCACGTAGGCGCCGCCGGCGGTGGAGTTGCCGAAGACGAGCGCGATCGTCGGGATTCCCGCGGCCGACAGCCGCGTCAGGTCGCGGAACACCTGCCCGCCCGGGATGAAGATCTCCTTCTGCGTCGGCAGGTCCGCGCCGCCGCTCTCCACGAGATTGACGTACGGCAGGCGGTTGCGCAGGGCGATGTCGGAGGCGCGCAGCGTCTTCCTGAGCGTCCACGGGTTGGAGGCGCCGCCGCGGACCGTCGGGTCGCTGGCGCAGACCACGCACTCGACGCCCTCGATCACCCCGATCCCCGTCACCACGCTCGCGCCCACCGGGAAGTCGCTGCCCCAGGCGGCCAGCGGCGACAGCTCCAGGAACGGGGAGTCGGGGTCGAGCAGCAACTCGATCCGCTCGCGGGCGAGCAGCTTGCCGCGCCGGCGGTGCCGCTCGCGGTACTTCTCGCCGCCGCCCGCGACCGCCTTGGCGTGCTCGGCGTCCAGCTCGGCCAGCTTGGCCAGCATCGCCGCGCGCCGCCGCGCGTGCTCGGGGTCGGCGGGGTCGATCCTGCTCGTGATCACGTGTTCTCCCCTGAAGTCGACGCCGGCGTCAACCCGATGGCCCTGGCCCACAGCCTCGTCAGCAGGTCCACGGCCGCGCGCTCGTCGGCGGGCTCGCCCAGGTCGAGCCAGACGCGCGCGAAGTGCTCGACCATGCCGCCCAGCATGATCGCGGTGAGCCGCGGGTCGAGCGACGGGTCGGCCAGCCCCTGCTCCTGGAGGCGGCGCAGCCCGTCGGCGCCGCGCCGCACGAACACCTCCCGCAGCTCCAGCAGCAGCTCGCGCAGGCCCTCCTCGGCCGCGGCCTGCTCCAGCATCCGCACCAGCCGGGGGTTGGCCGACCAGGCACGCAGGTAGAGCCGGTTGGCCGCCTCGATGCGCGCGTACGGGTCGCCGGGCGCCGCCGGGCCCACCACGCTGGCCGCGAACATCTCGCCCACCACGGCGCCGGCCACCTCACGGAAGAGGTCCTCCTTGGAGCCGAAGTACGTGTAGAAGGTGCCGTGCGAGACGCCGGCCCTGGCGCACACGTCGTCGACGCGCACGGCCTCGTACCCGTGCTCGTCGAACGCCTCGCGGCCGGCCCGCACCAGCGCGGCCCTGGTGCGCAGGCCCCGGGCCGTCAGCGTCCCGGACCTGACGATCACGTCAACAGCGTAACCCCGGCCACCGGAAGGGGGAAGGCCCGCCCGCGACGACCCTCGCGGGGGGGCCGGCCCTCAAAAGCCCCGGGGGGGGGGGGCCGGAGGCCCCCTGGGGCCACCCCGCCATACCGCGCACCCACG